>JACMQV010000251.1 GCA_014376815.1 Cryobacterium sp. | reverse complement strand
TTCGAGCAGTCGCTGCTCCCCGCCGCGCGCACTCTAACCGCGGCCAAACTCAAGCACCAGGCACGCATGATCCGGGAACGCCTGCACCCCGAGTCGATCACCGCCCGCAAGGCGAAATCCTTCGGAGAGCGCACCTCCTGGCTGCAGGCCGAAGCCGACGGGATGGCGACCCTGAGCCTGACCACGAGCTCCGAGACCGTGCACGCCATCTTCAACCGGGCCAACGACACCGCCCGCAGCCTGCAGGGTCCGGGGGAGCTGCGCTCCCTGACCCAGTTGCGCACGGATGTGCTCAGTGACCTCCTGATCGATGGGGTCACTCCGGGCGGACTCGCGTCGGGCATCCGCGCCAGCGTCCAGGTCACGGTCCCCGTGCTGACTCTCCTCGGCCGCAGCGAGGAGCCCGGGTACCTCGAAAACTACGGGCCGATCGACCCCGACACGGCCCGCGACCTCGCGTCACGAGCGCCCAGCTTCACCCGCATCCTGATCCATCCCGAGACCGGGATCGTGCTCTCGGTCGGGCGGCACCGCTACAAAGTCCCGAAACGGATGCGACGCTTCCTCCGTCTCCGAGACGAGACCTGCCGCTTCCCCGGCTGCAACCAGCCCGCGCGAGGCGCCGACCTGGACCACGGCGAGGAGTGGCGAGACCTCGGCGAAACCGCCGACGACAACCTCGCGCACCTCTGCCGGTCCAGCCACACGCTGAAGACCGAGACGTCGTGGACGGTGAAGCAGAAACCGGGCGGCGTCCTCGTCTGGAACTCACCGACCGGGCGCGATTTCGAGACGCAACCGGCCACCTGGATCGCTCCGCCGGGTGCGCCCTCGGTGGCGGCTCAACTTGGCGCTCAGCTTCGCTCTGGGATTGGTACCGGAATTGGTACCGGGCCGCCCAGACGCACGCGGCCGCCGCTCCCCGACGACGCGCCGTTCTGACCGCGCGCCATCCTCAGCCGACCCCCGCGGTTATCTCCCCCCGCGGCTATCTCCCCCCGCGGCTATCTCAGGGTCGGGCCATCCTGGTCGAGGGGAGACGCGGCATCCGGTTGCGCCCCGAGATCGATGCTCTCGGTGGCCGGGTTCGTGAACGGAACCGCGCCGAGCGCCCCCGAGGAGGTGCGCACCGGACCGAGGGTGCGCTGCCGCAACGGGTCGCGGCGCAGGTCCACGTAGAGCGACACGCACAGTCCGATGATGATCAGCACGAACGGGGTCGCCGCCAGGATGGTGAACGTCTGGAGCGCGCCCAGCCCGCCCACGAACAGCAGAACCGCGGCGACGGCGCCGGTGAGCACGGCCCAGAGGATCACCAGCGGCTTCCACGGCTCCTTGCGGCCGCGACTCGAGAGCGTCCCGAGCACGAGCGCACCCGCATCCGCCCCGCTGACGAAGAACACGGCGGTGAGCACCATCACCACCAGAGCCGAGCCGATGAAGAACGGATACTGCTGCAGAGCTGCGAAGAAACCGGCCGCCGCGCTGCCCGTACCGGCGATGTCGACACCGTTCAGCTGCAGATCCAGCCCCATGCCGCCGAAGACGACGAACCACAGGATGCTGACCGCCGTCGGCACCAGCAGTACGCCGAGAACGAACTCCCGGATGGTGCGGCCGCGGGAGATCCGGGCAATGAAGGTGCCCACGAACGGGGTCCAGGAGATCCACCACGCCCAGTAGAAAATCGTCCAGCTCGCCAGCCATTCCTCGCCGCCGAAGACGGCGGAGTGGAAACTCATCGGCACCAGATCGGCCAGATACGCCCCGATCGACGACGGCAAAAGGTTCAGGATGAACACGGTCGGACCGACCACGAAGACGAACACGACCAGCAGCGCCGACAGCACCATGTTCGTGTTGCTCAGCCACTTGATGCCTTTCGCCACCCCGCTCGCCGCGGAGAATACGACCCCCACGGTCAGCACGCAGATG
The DNA here is from genome assembly GCA_014376815.1 of Cryobacterium sp. GTDB lineage: Bacteria > Actinomycetota > Actinomycetes > Actinomycetales > Microbacteriaceae > Cryobacterium. Next base: position 2,124 of record JACMQV010000251.1, on the reverse strand, counting down.
ATGATGATCGGCACGGCCGTTCCGGGGTCTTCCTCGAATGTCCCGGAGCGCAGCAGTGACACACCGGCCGCGATCTGCAGCGCGCCCAGCCCGAGCGAGGTCGCCGACCCGAACTGCGTGCAGATGATCGCCAGGATGTCGATCGGCTTGCCCCAGCCCTTACCCTCGATCCGCTCCTTGCCGAACAGGGCCTGGAACGGAGCGCTCATCAGGTTGCCCCGGCCCATCCGGTAGGTGGAGTAGGCCAGCGCCAGGCCGACCACCGAGTAGATCGCCCACGGATGCAGGCCCCAGTGGAAGAACGTGTACGCCATGGCGGCGTTGGCGGCCTCCGGGCTGTTCGCCGGTGCGTCGACGAACGGGGGCGGCGTGGCCAGGTGGGTGACCGGCTCGTACACGCCGAAGAACATCAGCCCGATCCCCATGCCGGCACTGAACATCATGGACACCCAGGAAATCGTCGAGAACTCGGTGCCTTGTCCCTCCCGGGAGAGCGGGATACTGCCGTACCTGCCGAAGGCCAGCACCAACGAGAAGACGACGAAGCCCGACGCCCCGAGAATGAACAGCCAGCCGAGGTTGCCGGTGACCCAGCCGAGAACGGATGTCGACACCTCGCCCACGGTCTCGGTGAACAGCACCCCGACCAGGCAGATCAGCACAATGATGCCGGCGGAGACTCCGAAGACCGTTTTGTCAATGGTGGCCAGGCCCGTTCGGCGCGGTTCGCTGACCGCGTCTCCAAGTGATTTCTGGATGCCACCTGAAGGCTGCTTGGACATGATGCTCCTCGGTGATCGAACATTCGTCGATCGAACAGCCCCCGTCACTTAACTGGTGCCGAAGGTGCGAGAAAAAGACTGCCTGCGGCTTGCGTAAACGCTACGCGTATGGCGCGGCGATTACTATAGTGGCCGCTATGGCTGATCTCGATGAATTCGAACCGGCCCAGCCGGCCTTATATACCGGCAAGGGCGATTCCGGCCGCACCACCTTCGGTCGGCACGGCGACGTGGCCAAAACGGATGCGCGTGTCGCCGCCTACGAAGATTGCGACGAGGCCAACGCGGCCGTGAGTGTCGTCATGGCTGCCGGCGGCCTGCCCATCGAGGTGACGTCGACTCTCGCCAGCGTGCAGAACGACCTGTTCGATCTGGTGGCCGACCTGTCGGTGCCCCTCGACGACCCCGAGCCGGCGGCCGCACGCATCCGCGAGTCGCACGTCGCCCGCCTCGAACGAGCCGTCGACCACTTCGCGCAGCAAGCCGCCGACCTCAGCGGCTTCGTGCTCCCGGGGGGCACGGTCGCGGCCGCATTGCTCTACCAGGCGCGCGCCGTCGTGCGCCGTGCCGAGCGTGCGGTGTGGGTCGCCGTCGACGAGCACCCGACGTCCGTGAACCCGCTCGCCGCGGGCTACCTGAACCGGCTGTCGTCCCTGATGTTCGTGCTGGCCCGCGGGGCCAATGCCGAGCACGGCGACGTGATGTGGGTGCCCGAGGCGTCGGCCCGGGCGATGGCGCAGGAGGAGGAGGAGGTCGGCGACGGAGCGCCAGACGATCCCGCCACAAAACAATCTTGATCGGTTTGTTCACACCCTCGGTGCAGCACCCGGGGATGACCACCTCGGTGAGTACCTCGCGGGCCCAGCCCGGCTCGCGTTTTTACGCGCCCGATGAGGCTCCGTTCTAACCTGTCCCGTTCTGACCAGAACGGATGCCCGACCGGCCCTAGTAGTGATACCTCGCGGCGATCACGACGATCTGACTCTCTTCCACGGCGTAGACCAGGCGGTGCTCCTCCGTGATCCGGCGGGACCAGTATCCCGACAACTGGTGCTTGAGCGCCTCCGGTTTACCGATGCCGGTGAACGGCGCCCGCTTCACCTCGGCGATGAGTTTGTTGATCCTTTTGACCACGGTTCGGTCCGTGGTGACCCAGTGCTGGTAGTCATCCCAACCCACGTCCGTGAAGACGACGTTCACTCGGCGAGTGGGCGCTCGGTCGACTGGCCCGCCCGATGCTGCGCAATGCTCTCGAGAAGCCGGGTCGCGTTGGCGGGGGAGCGCAGCAGGTAGGCGGTTTCTTCGAGCGCCTGATAATCGGTGAGCGACATCAAAACCGCGC
>JACMQV010000250.1 GCA_014376815.1 Cryobacterium sp. | reverse complement strand
GTACTCACCGCGGGTCTCCTGTTGTTGCCTGAACGAGGGCTTCATGGAAGTCACGTTACGGGCACCCACTGACATTGCCTGCGGCATCCGCCCGCCATCGCGCGCACTGTGGATAACCTGATCAAACTGACAATGTGGAGGGAATAGCTCATTCGTACACTGACCTTGGTTCACGGTTCACGGTTCTCGGGCACGGTTCTCGGCCACGGGGATCGCCTCGTCGAGATCAAAGCCGTCGTGGCCGGGATCGACTGACAATGTCGTGTGCCAGGTAGGGGCGACGACGCTGAAGTACCACCTGAGCGCGATCGATGATCTGACCGCCTGGTTGCGCGAGCGCGGCGACTGGGTCGCACTCGGTTCCGCTGACGAGACAAAGCCGGCCGCCGAGGGAACGGTCGAGGCGTGGGGGCGGGACGAGAGCAACCCTGTCGGGGGCTGGTACGGCTTGCGCAAGGGATATCGGGGACGATTCGGCATGTACCTTCCGCCCCTGCTTGAGGCCCTGGGTCTCGTGGAACTCACCCATGACGCACGAAACAACAGGGTGCGCGCCATTGCCGCGAACTGACGTGACGGAGCGGGTGCCGTTCCTCCCCAGGGCGGCCCGTGATGAGTTTCCCCCGTAGAAACGTCCAACGGCTGCGGGGCCGGCCGGCCGTTCCACACTCGGATTGTGCGACCTGGGGCGGCGGAGACAGGCACGAGCCGGCGCCCCGGGTCGCATGCACCGGGTCATCTGCCCGGCGCCCCACCGCGTGCAGGGAGACGACCATGAACGACACCATCACCGTGACCGGAATCGTGGCGACCTCGCCGCGCCACCTCGTGACCGGCTCAGGACTGGCCATCACCTCGTTCCGGCTGGCATCCGGCCAACGCCGGTACGACCGCGCGAAGCAGGCCTGGGTGGATGCCGAAACCAACTGGTATTCGGTCTCGTCGTTTCGGCAGCTTGCCCACAACGTGGTGGAGTCGGTGCAGAAGGGGCAGCACGTCGTCGTGACCGGTCGACTGCGCATCCGGGCCTGGGAGAACGCCGATCGTAACGGCACCTCGGTGGAAGTGGAGGCCGATTCCGTCGGGCATGACCTCGCCTGGTGCACCACGGTCGCCCGGCGCGTGGTGGCGTCCCCGGAGCGCCCGCCCGAGCCGTCGTCCGAGACCGGCGAGACGGCGGAGGGACAACAGGGAGAGCCGGCCGAATCGGGAGAATCGGAGTTTCACCCGGATCGGGATGCCGACGGGTTCCTGCCCGCCGGCACCGCCGCCCTGGTCAGCCTGGAGTCGTAGCAGGGGTGGCTCACATCTCTGGCAGACTCGGATGACTGACCGCGACGCGGTCTCGGGAGGATGCAGCGTGCGGGCTTCACAAGGAACGGGATCCAGACTCCACCGAACCGGCACCCGCACCGGTCTCCGGGCCGGTCGGGCCGGGCTCGTCTTGCTGATGAGCATGTTTGCGGGCGTCGGGCTCGCCGGGTGCTCCGCCGTGGCGCCGGCGCCGTCCGCCGCGCCGGCGGCGACCCCGTCGGCGACCGCCGCCCCGATTCCGACTGCGGCCCCGGTCGCCGCCCCCGTGCTGCGACCAGAGCTGGACGCCAAGGCGAACCTCGACTATTTCGACGCCGTCGCATCCGCGGTCGTGGCGGCCGATTCAGGTGCCGGCGGGCGCGCGTTCATCGACGCCCTCGTCGCCGGCGGCTTCGACAAGGGCCAGATGTCCGTCACCTTCGATAACACCAACGCCGAGCTCACCGCGGACTCGATCCAGTTCGCCGTGCGGATGGGGGAGGAATGCCTGATCGGGCAGAACGGCCCGGCGACCGACGGCTATCACAGCGCCGTCCTGCCGGTTCTGGGTTCGGGAACGTGTCTGGTCGGGGCCACGCGCCAAATAGACTGGTGACCACTATGGCTGAATTTATCTACACGATGGTCCGCGCTCGCAAGGCGGTGGGCGACAAGCTCATCCTTGACGACGTCACCATGTCATTCTTCCCCGGCGCCAAAATCGGCATCGTGGGGCCGAACGGCGCCGGAAAGTCCACGATCCTCAAGATCATGGCCGGACTGGACACCCCCAGCAACGGTGAGGCGAAGCTCTCGCCCGGCTACAGCGTTGGCATCCTGATGCAGGAGCCCGAACTCGACGAGACCAAGACGGTCCTGGAGAACGTGCAGGAAGGAGTGGGCCCGATCAAGGCCAAGGTCGACCGGTTCAACGAGATCAGCCTCGCGCTCGGCGAACCCGACGCGGACTTCGACGCCCTGCTGGCCGAGATGGGCACCCTGCAGGAAGCGATCGACGCCGCCGACGCGTGGGACCTCGACTCACAGCTCGAGCAGGCGATGGATGCCCTCCGCACCCCGCCGGGAGACTACGCCGTGGCGGACCTCTCCGGTGGAGAGAAGCGTCGCGTGGCGCTGACCAAGCTGCTGTTGCAGAAGCCCGACCTGCTACTCCTGGACGAGCCCACCAACCACCTCGACGCCGAGAGCGTGCTCTGGCTCGAGCAGCACCTTGCCCAGTACCCCGGCGCCGTTCTGGCCGTCACCCACGACCGGTACTTCCTCGACCACGTGGCCGAGTGGATCGCCGAAGTGGACCGCGGCCACCTGTACCCCTATGAGGGCAACTACTCGACCTACCTCGAGAAGAAGCAGGAACGTCTGATGATCGCGGGCAAGAAGGACGCGAAGATGGCCAAGCGCCTCGCGGACGAGCTCGAATGGGTGCGCTCGAATGCGAAGGGCCGGCAGGCCAAGTCCAAGGCGCGCCTGGCCCGCTACGAAGAGATGGCGGCGGCGGCCGAGAGCACCCGCAAGCTCGACTTCGAAGAGATCCAGATCCCCGTCGGCCCGCGCCTCGGCGCCCAGGTCATCGACGCCAAGAAGGTCAAGAAGGGCTTCGGGGACCGCGTTCTGATCGAAGACCTCTCCTTCACCCTCCCGCGGAACGGCATCGTCGGCATCATCGGCCCGAACGGCGTGGGTAAGACCACCCTGTTCAAGACGATCGTCGGCCTCGAGCCCCTCGACCAGGGTGACCTGAAGATCGGTGAGACCGTCGACATCTCCTACGTCGACCAGAGCCGAAGCGGCATCGACCCGAACAAGTCGCTCTGGGAGGTCGTCTCCGACGGCCAGGACTACATCCAGGTCGGCAAGACCGAGATCCCGTCCCGCGCCTACGTGTCCACGTTCGGGTTCAAGGGCCCCGACCAGCAGAAGAAGGCCGGTGTGCTTTCCGGTGGAGAGCGCAACCGCCTGAACCTGGCGCTCACCCTCAAGCAGGGCGGCAACCTGCTGCTCCTCGACGAGCCCACTAACGACCTCGACGTCGAAACGCTCGGTTCGCTCGAGAACGCGCTGCTCGAATTTCCCGGTTGCGCCGTGGTGATCACTCACGACCGGTGGTTCCTCGACCGGGTGGCCACGCACATCCTCTCGTACGAGGGCACCGACGACAACCCGGCCAACTGGTACTGGTTCGAGGGCAACTTCGAGTCGTATGAACAGAACAAGATCGAGCGGCTCGGACCGGATGCGGCCAAGCCGCATCGTTCCGCCTACCGCAAGCTCACCCGCGACTAACAAAAAATAGGGAGACCGTGTGAAGCTGCACGTACCGATTCGCCTGCGGTGGTCCGACCTCGACGCGTACGGTCACGTCAACAATTCTGAGATGCTGCGCCTGCTCGAGGAGGCGCGCATCCTGGCTTTCTGGGTGACCGAAGACGACGGTGCGATCGGCGCGAGCACGGCCGTGCTCGATGGACGCCCGGGTGCGGCAACGCTCACGCTGATCGCACGGCAGGAGATCGAGTATCTGGCGCCTGTGCCGTACCTGCGTCAGCCGCTGGACGTGCGACTCTGGCTGGGCAAACTCGGCGGCGCCAGCCTCGACGTCTGCTACGAGGTGTGCAGCCCCGACGGCGTGACACCCGAGATTCTGTACGCGCGGGCGAACACCACGATTGTGCTCGTTGATGCGGCGAGCGAACGCCCCCGCCGCATCAACGACACCGAACGCGCCGCGTGGACTCCGTACCTCGACGCGCCGATCGAGTTCGCCCGACGCTGACAATTCCCCGACTGAGCGGCCCGAGTTGCCGCGAAACCGGGTAGTACTGAACCGAACATGCGTCCGTCGCGTGTTAAGCCGGGGAGGTAGTCATGGCTGATGAGCGTGCCGAACTTCTGCAAGCCCTGCACGACGAACACGCGCCGCTCCTGTGGCGCTATGTTGTGCGGTTGACGCACGATCCGGCCTTTGCCGACGACGTCGTGCAGGAGACGCTCCTGCGCGCCTGGCGACGCCCCCGCCTGCTCGACCAGACCGAGGTGTCAGCTCGGGCCTGGCTGTTCACGGTGGCCCGCAACCTGGTGATCGACGATCGCCGCTCGGCCAGGGCCCGCCACGAGATCCCCACCGATCAGCTGCCCGAGGTACCCACCGACGACCAGACCGATGCCCTGCTCGACGCCTGGCTGGTCGCGGATGCCCTGCACGATCTCTCACCCGACCACCGGGCGGTCATTGTCTGCGCGTACTATCGAGGCCAGTCCGTGGCTGAGACCGCGCGGGACCTGGTCATTCCCGAAGGCACCGTGAAGTCCAGGCTGCACTACGGCCTGCGAGCCCTGCGGCTCGCACTGCAAGAGCGAGGAGTGACGGAGCGATGAACACTCCAGCAGATCTGTACGCCGACTGGGACGGCGCCTACGTGCTCGGCGCCCTGTCACCGGCCGACCGCCGGGACTACGAACGTCACCTCAACGACTGTGTCGCCTGCAGCCAGGCGGTCGCTCATCTCGTGGGTCTTCCGGGGCTGCTGGCCCAGGTGCCGCTCGATCAGGCCCTGCAACTGGACCAGCCCGTTGATTCCCGAGTGGATGCCGCTCCCTCCGCCACCCTGCTGCCCCGCCTGGTGCAGGCGGCCAGGGCGCACACCCGGCGCGCCCGCCTGCTCGCCGCTGGCGCGGTCGTGGCGGGCGCCCCCGTCCCGGCATACCCTCCCCCCCCCCCTCCTGGGGGGGCCGCTCTGGCCCTGCCCCGCCTGGTGCAGGCGG
>JACMQV010000249.1 GCA_014376815.1 Cryobacterium sp. | reverse complement strand
GGAGTGGTGCGCCGTGGCATCCACCCGCACCTCACCGCGGTAACCAGACCGGCCACCACCCCGGGCAATGGACTTCGACACGATCGAAGACTGCGTATACGGCGCCATGTGGATCATCTTCGCGCCCGCATCCTGATGCTGACCGGGACCCGCGAACGCCACCGACAGGGTCTCCCCTTTAGCGTGCTCACCCATCAGATAAATCGACGGGTACTTCATCGTGACCTTGGAACCGATATTGCCGTCGATCCACTCCATCGTGGCACCCTCCGCAGCCGTCGCACGCTTCGTGACCAGGTTGTAGACGTTCGTGGACCAGTTCTGGATGGTCGTGTAGCGAACGCGGGCGTTCTTCTTGACGACGACCTCGACCACGGCCGAGTGCAGGGAATCCGACGAGTACGTGGGAGCCGTGCAGCCCTCGATGTAGTGCACGTAGCTGCCCTCGTCGGCGATGATCAGGGTGCGCTCGAACTGGCCCATGTTCTCCGTGTTGATGCGGAAATACGCCTGCAACGGGATCTCCACGTGCACACCGGGCGGCACGTACACGAAGGACCCACCGGACCACACGGCCGTGTTCAGGGCGGCGAACTTGTTGTCCCCTGAGGGGATGATCGTGCCGAAGTACTCCTCGAAAATCTCCGGGTGCTCCTTCAGCGCGGTGTCGGTGTCCATGAAGATGACGCCCTGCGCCTCGAGGTCCTCATTGATCTGGTGGTACACAACCTCGGACTCGTACTGGGCCGCGTCGCCGGAGACCAGGCGATTGCGCTCGGCCTCGGGGATGCCGAGCTTCTCGTAGGTGTTCTTGATGTCATCGGGCAGGTCGTCCCAGGTCTGGGCCTGCTTCTCCGTGGACCGCACGAAGTACTTGATGTTGTCGAAGTCGATGCCCGACAGGTCGGCGCCCCAGGTCGGCATGGGCTTGCGCTCGAACAGTTGCAGGGCCTTCAACCGACGCTGCAGCATCCAGTCCGGCTCGTTCTTCAGCCGGGAGATATCCGTGACAACTTCCGGCGAGACCCCGCGTCGCGCCGACGCGCCCGCCGCGTCGGAGTCGGACCAACCGAATTCGTAGGTGCCGAGCCCCTCGAGCTCGGGCCGGTCAAGCAGGACGTCAGACATTTCTACCTCTTCTCCCAACCACGCCAACCCGGATATCAGTCCGGTCATCCCCGGACAGGCCTCCAGCTGGAAGGCTGACCCGGGAATGTGTTGTGTGAGCGGCTACGTTGCGTACCTAAGATGTTTAAGGACGACGGCGTGTTGCGCCGCTGTGAGTTCAACCGCGGTGTCGCCGCCCAGGAAACACCTAATTCTACAGGCTAGCCATGGGATTAGTAGTGCGATCCGGCGTTTTCACATATCGCGCACGAGACAGGAAGCTGAACCGGTGAAACGTATTGCGGAGTGGTTGCCCACCACGATCGACAGGCGCGTTCGGGTGATCGCGTGGATCTACCTGGCCGCCCAGATTCTCCTGGTCGGCACGGGCGGACTCGTGCGCCTGACGAGTTCCGGCCTCGGCTGCCCCACCTGGCCGACATGCACCGCCGATTCGGTGGTCAACACGCCCGAAATGGGCATCCACGGGTTCATTGAGTTCGGCAACCGCCTTCTCGGCGTCGCCCTGGGCCTGGTCGCCGTCGCGGCGTTCTTCGCCGTGTTGCGGATGCGCCGGCAGCGGCCGGACCTGTTCTGGCTCGCGCTGCTGGCCGGCCTCGGCATCCCGGCGCAGGCCGTCATCGGCGGAATCAGCGTCCTCATGCAGCTCAACCCGTACGTGGTCGGCTTCCACTTCGTGATCTCCGCGGCCCTGGTCGTGCTCTGCACCATCTTCGTGCACCGGGTCTACACCGGTCGGGTGCGGCGCGCCCCGGCGGTTCCCCGCTGGTACCGGGCCATCGCCTGGTCCACGAGCGTCGTCGTCGCCCTCACCATTCTCGTCGGGATCCTCACCACCGGCTCCGGCCCGCACGCCGGCGACGCGGATGCCCCGCGCATCGGTCTGGACCCGGAGTTCCTCCAGCGCATCCACAGCTGGCCGGCCTATCTGACCGTCGTCCTCACCCTGGTGTTGATGGTCACGGCCGTGTCCCGCGGCCTGCAGACCCGGGGCTGGGCGATGCTGCTGCTGCTGGTCGAGGCTATGCAGGTCGGTGTCGGCCTGATCCAGGCCAACACGGGGCTGCCGGCCGGCCTGGTCGGCATCCACATGGTGCTGTCCTGCGTGCTCGCGGCCGTGATGACGGCGCTCCTGCTGCACCTGACGGCCCCGGTCGACACCCGAACGGTCTCCCCCGGCGCCGTGCCGGCCGACCTCGTCGCGAACCGGTAGTCGTGAACCGGTAGTCGCGAGAACCGGTAGTCGCGGGCCGGTCGACTCCGCCTGAGGCGGGTCAGACTTGCAGCCACACCTCGTCCCAACCGTGGTTGCCTATACTGGGGATGCTCGCCAATCACGGTGCATGCAGTCATGATCCACCGGAACTGGCCTCTGCTGCGACACCATGATGACGCTGAAGTCCACGGGCGCGCACACCAGCGGGTGCGGGTTCTCGACAACCTGCCCCCTTTGCATCCAGAAGGGTCAATACCAAGTGGCAGCACTGCAGTGGGATTCCATTGACAACAAGGCGGTCGACACCGCACGCCTGCTCGCGGCCGACGCCGTGGAGAAGGTCGGCAACGGGCATCCCGGCACGGCCATGAGCCTTGCCCCGGCCGCGTACCTCCTGTTCCAGAAGGTCATGCGCCGCGACCCGTCTGACAACGACTGGCTGGGCCGCGACCGGTTCATCCTCTCGGTCGGCCACAGTTCTCTCACACAGTACGTGCAGTTGTACCTGGGCGGCTACGGACTCGAGCTGGACGATCTGAAGGCCTTGCGCACCTGGGGTTCCAAGACCCCCGGGCACCCGGAATACGGCCACACCGACGGGGTCGAGATCACGACCGGCCCCCTCGGGCAGGGGCTCGCCTCCGCGGTCGGCTTCGCGTATGCGTCCCGCTTCGAGCGCGGCCTGTTCGACCCGGAGGCCGCCACCGGCGAGAGCCCCTTCGATCACTTCGTGTACGTGATCGCGGGCGACGGCGACCTGCAGGAAGGCATCACCAGCGAGGCTTCGTCACTCGCCGGGCACCAGCAGCTCGGCAACCTGATCGCGATCTATGACAGCAACCAGATCTCGATCGAGGACGACACCAACATCGCGTTCACCGAGGATGTCGCCGCACGCTACGACGCGTACCACTGGCACGTGCAGACGGTCGACTGGAAGAAGACCGGCGCCTACGTCGAGGACGTCGCCGCCCTGAACGACGCCATCGAGGCAGCCAAGGCCGTCACCGACAAGCCGTCGCTGATCATCCTGAAGACCATCATCGGCTGGCCCAGCCCAAAGAAGCAGAACACCGGCAAGATCCACGGGTCCGCGCTCGGCGCCGACGAGCTGGCCGCCGTCAAGACGGTCCTGGGCTTCGACCCGGCGCGGAATTTCGAGGTGTCCGATGAGGTCATCTCGCACACCCGCCAGGCGGTGGCGCGGGGCGCCGCGGCCCACGCGGAGTGGAACGCCACCTTCGACGCCTGGGCTGATGCCAACCCGGATCGGAAGGCCCTGCTCGACCGGGTGCTCTCCGGAGACCTGCCCGAGGGCGTCGACGCGGCCCTGCCCGTATTCGAGGCCGGCACCGAGGTCTCGACCCGAGCCGCGTCCGGCAAGGTCCTCACCGCCCTCGGCGGCGTCATCCCCGAGCTCTGGGGCGGCTCCGCCGACCTCGCCGAGTCGAACAACACCACCATCGGCGGCGCGGCCTCGTTCATTCCGAGCGAGCACTCCACCAATGAATGGACCGGAAACCCCTACGGCCGGGTGCTGCACTTCGGCATCCGCGAGCACGCCATGGCCGCAATCCTCAACGGCATCGTTCTGCACGGGAAGACCCGCCCCTTCGGCGGCACCTTCCTGATCTTCAGCGACTACATGCGACCGGCCATCCGCCTGGCCGCGCTGATGAAGTCCCCCTCGATCTTCGTCTGGACCCACGACTCCGTGGCGCTCGGCGAGGACGGCCCCACACACCAGCCGATCGAACAGCTGGCGACCCTGCGCGCCATCCCGGGACTCGACGTCGTGCGACCCGGTGACGCCAACGAGGTCGCCTGGGCCTGGAAGACCATTCTGGAACGCCGCCAGGGACCGGCCGGGATCGTGCTGACCCGTCAGAACATTCCCGTGTTCGAGCGCGGCGACGGCGACGCCGCCGGCGAGGTTTTCGCATCCGCGCGGAACGTCGCCCGGGGTGCCTACATCCTCGCTGAGGCGCCGGGAGGCACTCCCGACGTGATCCTGATCGGGACCGGTTCAGAGGTACAGCTGGCCCTGGCTGCCCGGGAGCAGCTCCGGGTCGACGGCATCCGTGCCCGCGTCGTGTCCGCGCCCAGCCTTGAGTGGTTCCAGGAACAGCCGGCGGAGTACCGCGAGAGTGTCCTCCCCCGCGAGCTCACGGCCAGAGTGTCGGTCGAGGCCGGTATCGCGCTGACCTGGACGAGCTACGTCGGCGACCGGGGCCGCAGCGTCTCCATCGAGCACTTCGGTGCCTCGGCCGACTACAAGACCCTGTTCCGCGAATTCGGCATCACCACCGATGCCGTCGTCGCCGCGGCCAAGGAATCCCTCTCGGCGCAGTGACATGGCGGCCGGCGGCCCCACACTTCAGAACACCCTGCAGATTTTTTAGGAGATTAGAGATATGACCGAGAACACTCCCCTGGCCGAACTTTCCCTGGCCGGCGTCAGCATCTGGCTGGACGACCTGTCCCGCGAACGTATCGTTTCCGGCGGGCTCCAGGACCTGATCGACACGAAGAACGTCGTCGGCGTGACCACGAACCCGACGATCTTCGCGGGCGCCCTCAGCAAGGGCGAGGCGTACGCCGAGCAGGTGGCCGCCCTGGCCGCCGCCGGCACCAGCGTGCACGATGCCGTATTCGCAATCACGACGGATGACGTCACCGCGGCCAGCGACATCTTCCGCCCCGTTTACGATCGCACGAACGGCGTCGACGGGCGCGTCTCAATCGAGGTCGAGCCTGGTCTCGCCCACGACGCGGCCGGTACCATCCAGCAGGCCCAGGAGCTGTGGGCGAAAGTCAACCGCCCCAACGCCATGATCAAGATTCCGGCCACCGTTGAAGGACTCGACGCCATCACCGCGGCGATCGCGCTCGGCATCAGCGTCAACGTCACCCTGATCTTCAGCCTCGAGCGTCACCGTCAGGTCATCAACGCCTACCTCTCCGGGCTGGAGAAGGCCAGGGCCGCCGGGATCGACATCTCCACCATCCACTCCGTGGCATCGTTCTTCGTGTCCCGGGTGGACACGGAGATCAACGCGCGGCTCGAGGCCATCGGAACCGACGCGGCCATCGCGCTCAAGAGCAAGGCGGGCGTCGCGAACGCTCAGCTCGCGTACCAGGTCTTCGAGGAGGCCTTCTCCACCGAACGCGCCGTGGGCCTGCTCAGCGCCGGCGCCAACAAGCAGCGCCCCCTGTGGGCCTCCACCGGCGTCAAGGACGCCACCCTGCCCGACACCCTCTACGTGACCAACCTGGTCGCCCCCGAGGTCGTCAACACCATGCCGGAAAAGACCCTCGAGGCGACCCTCGACCACGGGGTCATTCCCGCGAACTCGGTGACCGGCGCGTACGACGAGGCCAACCTCATCCTCGACGCCCTCGCCAACGAAGGCATCTCCTATGCCGACGTCACCGAGGTCCTCGAGGCCGAAGGCGTCTCCAAGTTCGTGGTTTCCTGGAACGAACTGCTGGACACCGTGACCCAGGCACTGGACGCGGCCACGGCCGCCTCCGAGAACGGGGTCGCACTGTGAGCTTCCGCATTTCCGTGAGTGGCGCCGCGGCCGATGCCGTGCGCGCGACCGTCCCCACCCTGGTCGCAGACCTCGTCGCCTCCGGGATCACCGCGCTCGACCCAGCGCTCTGGGGTCCCGACGCGGAAGCCGAAGCGGCCAAGCGGCTCGGCTGGACCGAGTCCGTCGCTGATTCCCGTCCCCTGATCCCCGAGATCCTGGCGTTGCGCGATTCGCTGCGCGCCGCCGGAGTGACCCGCATCGCCCTCGCCGGCATGGGCGGGTCCTCCCTGGCACCCGAGGTCATCACCAGCACCGCGGGGGTGCCCCTGACCGTGCTGGACTCCACCGACCCGGGCCAGGTGCTCGCCGCGCTCGGCGACCATCTTGCCGAGACCGCCCTCGTCGTGTCGTCCAAGTCCGGTTCGACGGCCGAGACCGACAGCCAGCGCCGCGTGTTCGAGCGTGCGTTCCGTGAGGCGGGGATCGACCCGGTCGACCGGATCATCATCGTGACCGACCCGGGCTCTCCGCTGGACACCGATGCCCGCCAGGTCGGATATCACGTGTTCAACGCCGACCCCACCGTCGGTGGACGCTTCTCCGTGCTGACGGCCTTCGGCCTCGTGCCGTCCGGTCTCGCCGGCGTGGACATCGCCGAGCTCCTGGATGAGGCAGAGGCGATCTCGCTTTCCCTCGCCGTCGACAGCCCGGAGAACCCCGGACTCATCCTCGGCGCGGCCATCGCGGCAACGAGCCCCCGCAGGGACAAGCTCGCCCTCGTGGCCGATGGCACCCACATGGTCGGTTTTCCGGACTGGGCCGAACAGCTCATCGCGGAGTCGACCGGCAAGCAGGGCACCGGCATCCTGCCCGTCGTCCTTGGTCTCGACGCGCCGGAACTGACCGAGAACCTCCCCGATGTGCAGATTCTACGCCTCGTCGACGACGCCGGCCTCCACCTGTTCGCCGACCATGACGGACCGGGCGAGATCCGTGTCAGCGGCACCCTCGGCGCCCAGTTCCTGGTCTGGGAGTATGCGACGGTCGTCGCCGGCCGCCTGCTCGGCATCAACCCGTTCGACCAGCCGGATGTGGAGGCCGCCAAGGTCGCGACCCGCGGGCTTCTCGAAGCCCGCCCGGAACCCACGCCGGCCGCCTTCATCTCCGACGGTATCGAGATCCGGGGCACGGCACACGTCATCGGCGCGGCGAGTGACCTGGCGTCCTCCATCGACGCCCTGATCGAGGAGCTCGGCCCGGACGGGTTCATCTCCGTGCAGGCCTACGTGAACCGGCTCGAACTGCCGCACCTCGTCGAGATCCGCACTCTCCTGGCCGCGCTGTCGAAGCGTCCGGTGACGTTCGGCTGGGGACCCCGGTTCCTGCACTCCACCGGCCAGCTGCACAAGGGCGGTCAGCCCGCCGGCGTGTTCCTGCAGATCCTGACCACCCCCGAGGTGGACCTGGACATCCCGGAACGCCCGTTCACCTTCGGCGAGCTCATCCAGGCCCAGGCCAGTGGCGACGCCAGCGTGCTTGCCGCGCACGGCCGCCCCGTCCTCACCCTGACGCTGACCCAGCCGCAGAAGAACATCACAACCCTGTTCGACGCCCTGCGCTAAGGATCCGGCGTCGGCCTATCCGGGCCGGCGCCGTCATCGCTCCCGCTGGTCCGCCGTACCGCCTCACCGCCTCACCGCCTCATCCTGAAGGAGCCGCATGCCCCCGGTGGAAATCACCCCGGAGTTCAATCCGCTGCGATCGCCGTCCGATTACCGTCTGAACCGGATTGCCGGGCCCAGCAGCCTCGTCATTTTCGGTGTGACCGGTGACCTGTCGCGGAAGAAACTCATGCCGGCCGTGTACGACCTGGCCAACCGGGGGCTCCTGCCTCCCGGCTTCGCCCTCGTCGGGTTCGCGCGCCGCGACTGGGACCATGAGGACTTCATGAAGGTGGTGCACGACTCCGTCAAGGAGTACGCGCGAACCGACTTCAATGAGGATGTCTGGGCCCAACTGGCCGAGGGCATCCGTTTCGTACCCGGCTCGTTCGACGACGCCGCCTCCTTCGGGCTGCTCAAGGAGACCATCGAGGAACTGGACCGGGAACGGGGGACGATGGGGAACCACGCGTTCTACCTCTCGATCCCGCCGAAGGCCTTCCCGCTCGTGACGGAGCAGCTCCGGCGGTCCGGACTCGCAGAGCAGAAGGACGGGCAGTGGCGCCGAGTCGTCATCGAGAAGCCGTTCGGCAGCGATCTCCAGACGGCGCGGGAGTTGAACGATGTGGTGGAGTCGGTGTTCTCCCCCGACTCGGTCTTCCGGATCGACCACTACCTGGGCAAGGAAACGGTTCAGAACATCCTCGCGCTTCGGTTCGCGAACCAGCTCTACGAGCCGATCTGGAACGCCAACTATGTGGACCATGTGCAGATCACCATGGCGGAGGACATCGGCGTGGGCGGGCGAGCCGGCTACTACGACGGAATCGGCGCCGCTCGCGACGTGATCCAGAACCATCTGCTCCAGCTCCTGGCCCTGACCGCGATGGAGGAGCCCATCTCCTTCGAAGCGACTGATCTGCGCGCCGAGAAGGAAAAGGTGCTGGCCTCGGTGCGGCTCCCGGACGACCTGGCCACCGGCACGGCTCGCGGCCAATATGCGGGCGGCTGGCAGGGGGGCGAGAAGGTTCCCGGCTTCCTGGACGAGGACGGGATGGACCCCGAGTCCCTCACCGAGACGTATGCGGCGCTCCGGTTGACGATCGACACGCGTCGCTGGTCGGGCGTTCCCTTCTACCTCCGAGCGGGCAAACGGCTCGGCCGCCGGGTCACTGAGATCGCCGTGGTGTTCAAGCGCGCCCCCCAGCACCTTTTCGCCAGGGGCAACACCACGCCCCTCGGTGAGAACGCCCTGGTCATCCGCGTGCAGCCCGATGAGGGCGTCACCATCCGCTTCGGTTCCAAGGTCCCCGGTGTCGGCATGCAGGTGCGCGACGTGACCATGGACTTCGGTTACGGCCACGCCTTCACCGAGGCCAGCCCCGAGGCCTACGAACGCCTGATCCTGGACGTGCTCCTCGGCGATCCGCCGCTGTTCCCCCGGCACGAAGAGGTCGAGCTGTCCTGGAAGATCCTCGACCCGATCGAGGAATTCTGGGCCACGCAGGGACAACCCGAGCAATACCGGCCGGGCACCTGGGGTCCGTCCTCCGCCGATGAACTGTTGTCCCGCGACGGCCGACACTGGAGACGCCCATGATCGTCGATCTGCCCAACACCACCACGTCCAAGATCTCCAAGGCCCTGGTCAGGATCCGCGAGGAGGGCGGTGCCGTTGCCCTCGGCCGTGTCTTGACTCTGATCATCGCGTCGACGATGGGCCACGAGGAAGAGGCGATCGAGGCCGCGAACGACGCCTCGAGGGAACACCCGATGCGCGTCATCGTCATGTCCACCCCCGAATCTGATTCCGGAGACCCGCACACCTCCGCACGGATCGATGCTGAGATCCGGGTCGGCGGGGACGCCGGTGCGAGCGAGGTCATCGTGCTCCGCGCCTACGGCGACGCCGCCAGCGACCCGGAAAGCCTGATCACGGGCCTGCTCCTCCCGGATGCCCCGGTCGTGGCCTGGTGGCCCGGCGTGGCACCGGCCGTGCCCGCCGAATCCCCCCTGGGGCGAATCGCCCACCGGCGCATCACGGATGCCTCCGCGCAGCCGGACCCGCAGGCCGCGCTGCATCACCTCTGCGCCTCCTACCGTCCCGGCGACACCGATTTCGCCTGGACCCGTCTGACTCTCTGGCGGGCCCAGCTCGCCGCGGTGCTCGATCAGCCGCCCTATCTGCCGGTCACGGCGGTCCGGGTGACCGGGGCGGCAGACTCCCCCTCCACCACCCTGCTCGCCGCCTGGCTCTCAATGCAGCTCCAGGTCCCGGTCGATTACGAGTTCACCACCGGGCCGATGTCACACGGTATCCGATGCGTCCACCTGACGCGTTCGGCCGGAGTGATCTCCCTCGAACGTGAGGTCCCGGACATCGCCACGCTCACCCAGCCGGGTCAACCGGCACAGGATCTCACCCTCAAACGTCGGAGCCTGCGGGACTGTCTCAGCGATGAGCTGCGCCGCCTCGATTCGGACGAACTGTATGGTGAAGTCATCACGCGCGGCCTACCGCACCTTGACGATGTGGTCGCAGAACAATCCGGAGGACGATCGTGACAAACGAACGACGAGTACTGGTGCACCCCAACCGAGCGGCCCTGGCGGCCTCGGTGGCGGCACGGTTCATCACCACAACGGTGGACATCCTGCACGAGCAGGGTGAGATCAATGTGGTCCTGGCCGGAGGCTCAGTGGCGATGGAGGTGCTGGAAGCCGTCAATGCTTCCGCAGCCCGAGACACCATCGACTGGGAGCAGGTCACGTTCTGGTGGGGCGACGAACGCTGGGTGCCGAAGAATCATCCTGAGCGCAACGAGCTCCAGGCTCGCACGGCCCTCCTGGACCACATCAGGATTCCCGCTGGGAACATCCACCCCTTCGCCGCGTCGGACGAAGGGCTGGACCTGGACGAGGCTGCCGCCGGCTATGCCGCCCAGCTCGAGGCCCACTCCATCGACGGAACGGCCCTGCCGCGCTTCGACGTCACGTTCCTCGGCGTCGGCCCCGACGGCCACGTCGCTTCCCTGTTCCCGCACCAGCCTGGAATCCGGGAGCACACCGCCAGCGTGATCGCGGTGCGCACCTCCCCTAAGCCACCGGCGGAGCGGCTCAGCCTCACCCGCCCGGCCTTGAACTCGTCGCGGTGCATCTGGATGGTCCTCGCCGGCCCGGACAAGGCCTCCGCACTTGGCCTGGCCCTCGCGGGAGCCAGCCGGGACGAAGTCCCCGTGGCCGGGATCAAGGGCCGTCGCTACACGAACTTCTTCGTCGACCAGGAGGCCGCCGCTGAGGTCCCAGAGAACCTCACCGCGTCGTCCTTCTGACCAGGACCGCACTGACCGGCACCGTACCGGGCACCACCAAGAAAAAAGGCCCCGACGTCGTCGGGGCCTTTTCTGGTACGGGTGAGGCGGCGGTCAGTTCGTGGCTGACAGTTTTCCGCGTCGAACGCGAAGTTGCTGCAGAGCCTCTTCGAGCAGCGATTCAGCTTCCTCTTCAGTGCGCCGCTCTTTCACGTACGCGAGGTGAGTCTTGTAGGGTTCCAGTTTGACGACCGACGGCGGATTTTCCTTGTCCCGTCCGGCGGGCAGGCCCGAGGACGGGCAGTCGATGGTTTCGGGGATCTCCTCGTCGGGCAGATTGGCCGCGAAGTAGCGAACGGTCTCGTTCCCGAGCGCGTCCCAGTACGACACCTTGATGCGGTCCGCGTGAAAACCGCGGTCCTGCTCGCCCATGGGGCCGGCTCCTACACGTGAGCCACGGATTGCGCTGCCACCAGATGCCATGTTGTTCCTCCGCTTGAAAAGGGCCTGAAGCCGATCGGCCGAATGAGCCGACGCTCGTCAAAACTGTGAAACGGGCGTTACAGTCCCGCGTCGAACTTCGTGATCAAACCGAGGATCACGATACAGGTGATCCAGAGTAGACCCAGGATGACCGTGATGCGGTTGAGGTTGCGCTCCGCAACGCCGGATGCACCCAGGTTCGAGGTGACGCCGCCGCCGAACATATCCGACAGACCGCCACCGCGCCCTTTGTGCAGCAAAATGAGCATGGTGAGCAGGAGGCTCGTAATTCCGAGCAATACCTGCAATACAACCTGGAGAATCTCCACGCGAAACCTTTCACAGTGCGGTGGAGGCGAAAGCCCCACCAAGATCAGTGATAATCATAGCCTGCCTCACGAACCAACCCGCCGACCCCGGGATGGGGGCCGGCGGGTTGGATCGTGACCAGTGTCGGGGGTGAACCCTACAGGCCGACGTGCTTCTGGAAACGGACGATGCTCGAGAATTCGTCAATGTCCAGGCTGGCGCCGCCCACGAGGGCGCCGTCAACGTTCGGCTCACGCATGTAGCCCGCGATGTTGGATCCCTTCACGGAACCGCCGTACAGGATGCGGGTCTTGTCGGCCACGTCCTGACCCAGGGTCTCCTTCAGCACGGGGCGCAACTGCGCCGCCACCTGCTCGGCCTGCTCAGGCGTTGCAGCCTGGCCGGAACCGATCGCCCACACGGGCTCGTAGGCGACGACGAAGTCGGCCGCGTTCGTGACGCCGGACAGCGCCGCGCGCAGCTGGGCGACCGGCACGGCGCTCGGGCCGTGCAGTTCCAGGTCTGCGGCGGTCTCGCCGACGCAGATGATCGGAACCAGGTTGTGCTTGAGAGCTGCGGACACCTTCGCCGCGACCTGCTCGTCATTCTCGGCATGCAGCGTGCGCCGCTCCGAGTGACCGATGAGCACGTACTTGCACTCGAGCTGGGCGAGGAAGGCGCCGGAGATCTCACCGGTGTAGGCACCCGAATCATGAGCCGACAGGTCCTGGGCGCCGAAGGCGATCGGGAGCTTGTCAGCGGAGACGAGCGTCTGCACGGAGCGGAGATCGGTGAAGGGCGGGAACACCGCGACCTCAACCGCTGCGACATCGTGCTTCGCATCCTTGAGATTCCAGGCGAGCTTCTGGACGAAAGCGATGGCCTGGAGGTGGTCCAGGTTCATCTTCCAGTTTCCTGCAATCAGCGGAGTACGCCGTGGGTGTTCGTTTACTGCCATCCGAGGACCTCCAGTCCTGGTAGGCGCTTGCCCTCGAGGAACTCAAGGCTGGCGCCACCGCCGGTTGAAATGTGACCGAACTGGTCATCGGTGAAGCCGAGGGTGCGGACCGCGGCGGCGGAGTCTCCTCCACCGACAACGCTCAGTCCGTCAACCTCGGTCAGCGCGGCGGCCACCGCACGGGTGCCCTCCGCGAACGGTGCCAACTCGAACACGCCCATGGGGCCGTTCCAGAAGACCGTCTTGGACGTTCGGATGATGTCCGCGAACGCGGCGCCCGTCTCCGGTCCGATGTCCAAACCGAGACCGGAGGCACCGAACGCGGTGTCTTCGATCGCGTTGGCCGGGGTGACCACGAGTTCCGCGTCGGCCCCGAACTTGGAGGCGACGACGATATCCGTCGGCAGGACGATCTTCACGCCCAGCCGTTCCGCTTCCAGGAGGTAACCGCGAACGGTCTCTATCTGGTCGGCTTCGAGCAGGCTTGCGCCCACCTTGTAGCCCTGGGCGGCGAGGAACGTGTACGTCATGCCGCCGCCGATGAGCAGCGAGTTGACGCGGGGCAGCAGGTGGCCGATGACGCCGAGCTTGTCGGACACCTTCGAGCCGCCCAGAACCACCGCGTACGGCGCCTCGGGCTTCTCGGTGAGGCGGTCCAGAACTTCGAGCTCAGCGGCGATCAGGAGGCCGGCAGCGCTGGGAAGGATCCCGGCGAGGTCGTACACACTGGCCTGCTTGCGGTGCACGACGCCGAAGCCGTCCGAGACGAGCACATCGCCGAGAGCGGAAAGCTCCGTGGCGAACGCACCGCGCTCGGTGTCGTCCTTGGCGGTCTCGCCGGCGTTGAAACGGAGGTTCTCGAGAACGACCACCTCACCGTCGGAGAGGGCGGCGACGGCGGCCTGAGCCGACGTGCCGACGGTGTCCGTGGCGAAGGCCACGTCCACGCCCAGGAGTTCGCCGAGACGGACCGCGACGGGAGCCAGGCTGTACTTGGCTTCCGGTGCGCCCTTCGGGCGACCGAGGTGAGACACGATCACAACGCGCGCGCCCTGCTCGATGAGAGCCTTGATGGTGGGCAGGGATGCCCGCACGCGGCCGTCGTCGGTGATCTGACCGTCTTGCAACGGCACATTCAGATCACAGCGGACGATGACGCGTTTTCCGCCGAGGCGACCCAGTGAATCGATAGTACGCAGCGTCACTGCGGACTCCGTTAGAGGCTCTTGGCGACGAGCGCGGTGAGGTCAACCATGCGGTTGGAGTAGCCCCACTCGTTGTCGTACCATGCGGACAGCTTGACCTGGTCGCCGATGACGCGCAGCAGGCCGGCGTCGAAGATCGAGGAGTGCGGGTCGGTGACGATGTCGCTGGAGACGATCTCGTCTTCGGTGTACATCAGGATTCCCTTGAGGGGGCCCTCGGCGGCAGCCTTGTACGCAGCCTTGATGGCCTCGACCGTGACGGGACGCTCGGCAACGACGGTGAGGTCGGTGATCGAACCGGTGGGAACCGGGACGCGCAGCGCGAACCCGTCAAGCTTGCCCTTGAGCTCAGGAAGGACCAGGCCGAGGGCCTTGGCGGCGCCGGTCGAGGTCGGGATGATGTTCAGGGCTGCGGCACGGGCGCGGCGCAGGTCGGAGTGCGGGCCGTCCTGCAGGTTCTGGTCTGCCGTGTACGCGTGGATCGTGGTCATCAGGCCGTGCTTGATACCGAAGTTGTCGTTGAAGACCTTCGCAAGCGGCGCGAGGCAGTTCGTGGTGCACGACGCGTTGGAGATGATGTCGAACTTGGCCGGGTCGTAGTCCTGCTCGTTGACGCCCATGACGATCGTCGCGACCTCGCCGGTGGCGGGAGCGGAGACGATGACCTTCTTGGCGCCGGCGGTGATGTGCTTGCGCGCATCGTCAGCCTTGGTGAAGCGACCCGTGGACTCGATGACGATGTCGACGCCAAGGGCACCCCAGGGGAGATTGGCCGGGTCGCGCTCGGCGAGGACCTTAATCGGCTTGCCGTTGACGAGGATCGAGTCGCCGTCAACCGAGACGGTTGCGGCAAGGCGCCCGGTGATGGAGTCATATTTAAGGAGGTGAGCCAGCGTCTTCGTGTCCGTGAGGTCGTTTACGGCGACGATCTCGATGTCGCTGCCCTGGGCGAGGGCGGCGCGAAGATAATTACGGCCAATGCGGCCAAATCCGTTAATACCAATCTTTACAGACACGATTGCCTCCTAATCTTGTGCGCCGAAGCGCGTTTCTTGTGGGTGAACTTGACGGAATTCCGGCCCCCGGCGAGGGGGCCGGTGCTGCTATGAGAGCAGGAGCAGCCCGTTGGTCTTTT
>JACMQV010000248.1 GCA_014376815.1 Cryobacterium sp. | reverse complement strand
ATGCCGGCGATGTCGACGAACGACACCGGCGCCGGCAGCAGGGTCTTGCTGCCGTAGATGGTGGCCAGCTCAGCGAGCCGGAAGTCCGGCAGGTTGACGATGCCCACGTTCGGCTCGATGGTCGCGAACGGGTAGTTCGCCGCGAGCACGTTGTTCTTGGTCAACGCGTTGAAGAGGGTGGACTTGCCGACATTGGGCAGTCCGACGATTGCAATAGTAAGAGCCACGAGAGTCCATCGTACCGGGTACGCCCACGGCCCCGGGTGAGCAGGCAGGGGCGGCACTGTCGGCGGCCCGTGAAAGGATGAAGCAGTGCCAGTCAACTTCACCGCCATCGATTTCGAGACCGCCAACTCCTCCAGCGCTTCGGCGTGCTCGGTGGGGCTGGTGAAGGTTCACGACGGCCAGGTCGTCGACCGGGTTGCCTGGTTCATCAAGCCGGCCGTCGGCCACGACACGTTCCTGGCCTGGAACATCAAGATTCATGGCATCCGACCCGCGGATGTCGCGGGCGCGGCCACCTGGGCCGAGCAACTCCCCGACCTGGTCGCCTTCGCCGGCGACGACCATCTGGTCGCCCATAATGCAGGCTTCGACCTGGGCGTCATCAAGACGTCGTCGACGGTCGCCGGGCTGGTTGTGCCCGACTTCAACTACGTCTGCAGTCTGCAGGTTGCCCGCCGCACGTATCACCTCGACTCCTATCGACTTCCGGTGGCCGCGATGGCCGCGGGCTTCGAGGGCTTCGCCCACCATGACGCTCTGGCCGACGCGGAAGCCTGCGCGGCCATCATGATCCACGCGGCCGACCGGCACGGCGCCGGCACCCTGGAAGAGCTGGCGAAGATCACCGGCGTGACGATCGGCGCGATCGGTCCGGTGGCCACGCAGGAGAAGTCCGCCACGCACGGCCCCATGGCGCTGAACCACCCGTAGCGAACCTCGCCCGGCGGAGAGGAGAATCGCTGGATGCGCTTCGCTGAGGACAGACCAGGTAACCCCTGGCCGAACGACATGCAAATCAGTGTCGAGGAATGTTGGCCGCCACTGATCACCCTCCTCTGCGTCCGGAGGGCCGGGCGGCTGGAGACCGATCCAGTGCCCCGGCCCGCCCCCGAGCCGGACCCCGGCTCCTCCCGGCGTCCGGAAAACCTCGATGTCGACGACGCCGTCCGATGCTGGCTGTCCGAGTGGCATCGAGCCTGGACCCATTTCGACGCGGCGAGTGTCGCCGTCAGAGCCCCCGACGAGGCAACCCAGCATCTGCTGGATACCCTTTCCGATGACGAGCTGTGGCAGGCATTCTCGACCTGGCCATCGGATTTCTGGGATTCCGGCATCGACCGCGACGCCTGCGACAGGTGGCGGGCATCGATGGCCGCTCCCGTCGGCGAGCTTCCCGAGCACCGTGCGGTCTCTGCCCTGGCCGCGGCCTGGCGGGCCGGTCTCACCACTGTTATCCAACTGCCCTACGTCGGATACTTCGCACACCGGATCAATCGGGAGCACCTCGTTGTGTCGGCAACGACCCGGCGCGATCCCGAGCTGTACAACCGGGCGCTCGAGTCGTAGTGCCCTGCAATCCGCTCAACCGTGCGCCGGTCGGGTTCGCGCCGGCAGAGCGTCGCACCCGGCGATGTCGGTGGCCGCTGGCAGAGTGGAGACATGGATCCCTTGCTCACACTGATTCTTGGCGTCATTCTCGGTGCCCTGCTTGGCGCCCTCTGCACGGTCGTCCTGCTGCAGCGGCAGGGGCAGGCAGGCAAGACCGCGGCCGATGACCCCGCTGTTCTCGAGGCACTCCACCGGGTGGCCATAGCCGAGTTGCGTTCTTCCGAAGCCGCGATAGCGGCGATCCTGCGGGAGGAACTAGCGTCGGTTCAGGCCACGACGGATGCCCTGCGCGAGCAACTCGGCGAGGCCCAGCGCCGCGCGCGCGAGGTCGACGACCGCCAGCGCGAGGAGACGGCCGCGCGCACCGAACGCGAGCAGCGGGAAAGCACCGTGCTGCAGGCCCTCGCGCCCGTGCGGGAAAGCCTTTCCGACATGGCGAAGAAGGTTTCCGAGCTGGAGGCCCAGCGCAGCGTGCAGCACGGCGAGCTCAGCCAGCAGCTCCGAAGCGCCACCGAATCCGAGGAACGCCTGCGCAGCACGGCCGAAACCCTCGCGTCCGCTCTGCGTGCCAACAACACCCGCGGGGTTTGGGGCGAAACCCAGCTCCGCAGCGTGGTCGAGGCCGCCGGTCTCATCGAACGCGTTGACTTCGACGTGCAGTCGAGCATCACCTCGGATGCCGGAGCCGGCCGCCCCGACATGGTCGTGCACCTGCCCGGCGGCAAGAACATCGCGGTCGACGCCAAGGTGCCCTTCACCGCATTCCTGGAAGCGAGCCAGATTCCGGCAACGGCAACAGGCGCGGAGGGGGCCCGGCGCACGACACTCCTCGCGGCCCATGTGAAGGCCGTCCGCGACCACATCACCACCCTGGGCGGCAAGGCCTACTGGCAGGGCCTTGAGGCGTCCCCCGAAATCGTTATCGCCTTCATTCCCAGCGAGTCCCTCGTGTCGAGCGCCCTCGAAGCTGACCCGTCGATTATGGAGTTCGCCTTCTCCAAGCGGGTCGCCCTGGCCTCCCCGGTGACACTCTGGTCGTT
>JACMQV010000247.1 GCA_014376815.1 Cryobacterium sp. | reverse complement strand
GCGAGGATGTTCAGGCCACGCTCAAGGCCGCGACGGGCCTCTTCGTTGAAAGCAATGATCTTTGCCATATGTGTTTCTCGTCCCTCCCGGACGTTACCAAAACGGTGATGGGTTGGCACTCAAACAGAGAGAGTGCCAAGTGCAATTCTGGCACTCTGGGGTCGAGAGTGCAAGTGAACGCCGGGGCGCTAGGGCAGGAGCTCGACCGAGCCTCGATCGGCGGGCACCAACTCGATCCAGGTGTTGCCTGCCGCAAGCCGGACGGTCACTCCGTTGTCGTCCACCAGCCGGATCGGGGCGTCCTGGCCGGACTTGGACCAGGTCGCATGCAGGCTCTTGCCGCCGGCGGACACCCAGGCCTCCCCGGAGCCGATCAGCGTGGTCTTGGGCACGTTCGTCGACGTCTCGTCGATGACGACCCGCAGAATCAGGACGTTCGTCGCGCGGAGCTGCGCGCCGGAGCCGTCCAGGTCCGGCGCCCCCTCCTGGGACCGCAGGTAGGTCGTGCTTGCCGCGTCCCAGGTCCAGCCGGGCCAGCGTTGGTCGGAGAAACGGGAGTTGATGGCCGAGACGGGCGCGCCGTCGACGGCGGCGGATGACCCGGACACGGTGGCGGCGTACGCGAACTGCTGCCGCGGGGGCGCCACAGTGTCGTTGCGGTCGACCACTTCCTTCGCCTTCAGGATGACGTTATGCGGTGCGTCCCGCGCGTCGTCGCGGTAGAACACCCCGGTGTCGTCCCGGTCGTGGGACACATTGATCACGTCGGTGGCTTCCATCAGGTCGACGAACTGCTGCTGGCCGCCGGAGTAGGCCACGATGCCGCCGAAGGGCGCGATGATGTCAGGGTCCATGGGGCGGATCGAACGCACCGGTCCCACCAGCTCGGGGACATCGGACTGCCAGAGCGCCACGTACCGGGTCAGGCCACCCTCCACGAGTTCCTCGAACACGATGTCGGTGCGCTCGAGTGCGACCTGCGGCCTGGCCGCCTCGTGGTTGTCGATCTTGGCGGCCAGCGACGGATTGTCCACGCTCCCGGCAGGCACGGTTGTACCCCGCACCGGAGCCAGCACCGTGGCCCCCGGGCTCTCGTACCCGGACTCGTACCCCGTGCCCGCGGGGCTCTTCGTGGGCGCCGGCGTGCCGGCCGAGCACGCGGTCAACGCGAGCAGGCATGGAAGAAGCACGGCACCGAGCATCCGGCTGGACCGGAATTTCTGTGCCGTGCCTCTTCGTCGAGCTGGAGCCGTCCTGTTGCCTGTCACGCCACACACCCTAACGCGGCTTCACCGCCGGGGAGGTATGCGGGGACGTGCGCCCAGAATTCGGCTCGAGATTTATCGCTGAATCAGACCGGACGAACCGACTCGGCCTGGGGCCCCTTCGCCCCGGTCCCCATTTCAAAGATCACGTGCTGGCCCTCTTCGAGAACCTTGTAGCCGTGCATGTCGATGGCCGAGTAGTGGACGAAAACGTCCTGGCCACCTCCATCGACCGTGATGAAGCCGAAACCCTTTTCAGCGTTGAACCATTTGACGGTTCCGTTCGCCATGTGTAACTCCCTGTTGCTTTGGATTCGTCGACACGCGCCCGTTGGCCGTACCGGGCCTGGCGCAGTGACTGCGTCCATCCTGTCCGGCCAGTGGAATACGCCTCTCGCGAGAGCGCCTGACCCAGCAGGATGAGCGACCACTGCCTAATTTACGGAAGCTGCGCAGGAACGAAAGGGGGTTGACGTTTGACGGGTGGACATATAGGCGAGGGACAGTCAAAGGAGACCCTCGCCAGCGTTTTCTCGGTGTCGGCGCGGGGGCCTATTCAGCGGGAACGTAGTCGTTGCCGACCACGACGGTGAGGTCCCCTCCCGACTCGGCGAAGTCCGTGGCCAACTGCACCTCGGATCCGGGCAGCGACTGGGCCACACCGCGGGCGGCACCCTCCAGGCCCGCCTCGGCGTAGTACACGGTCGTCGTCACGACATCCTCGGTGCTGGCGTTGCTGAGCGCCCCCACGGTCCATCCCGCCGAGTTGAGAACCTCGCCGACGGCCCTGGCGACCCCGGCGCCCGCCGTGCCGTTGAGCACGTCCACCGTCAGGCTGGGGTCGACCGTCGCGGCCGGGGTCGGAGTCGGGGCCGGACTCGCCGTCTCCTTGCCGCTCGGCGTCGCTGTGCCCGAGTCGGTGCCCGGCAGAGAGAAGTTGAGATTGTTGTTGAGGACCGCCAGGCCGACGACACCGAGTCCGATCAGCAGGACGGTCGCGGCGAGGGCCCACCAGAAGGCCGCCCAGTGACGCCCCTTCTTTTCCGGGGCGCGATGGGCGCCCACCCGGTCCAGGTGATGCGGGAGGTGGTCGAATCGGTCGTGCGGGTAGGAAGTCGGCATCGTCGTGCTGGTTCGATCCTTTGTTGGTGGTGATGTGCTGCGATACGGCGGTTCAGGTACGGATTGAGGGGTACTGCTTCAGGGGTACTGCGGTACGTCGGTCGGGCGCAGTGTGCGCCGGGCACGCGCCTGCTCACGAGCGTCACGCATCCGTTGCAGACGTTTCACCAGCATCGGATCGTGGGCCAGGGCAGTGGGGGAATCGATCAGGACGCCCAGTACTTGATAGTACCGGGCGGCCGAGTAATCGAACTCGGCCCGGATGGCTTGTTCCTTGGCGCCGGCCTGCGTCCACCATCGCCCCTCGAAGGCGAGGATCGCCAGGTCCCGCGCGGACAACTGGGTCGGAGGGACCGGGTCTGCGGTCGGGTCGGGAGCGCTACTGCCGTCCACGTGCCACCTCCGTCCTCTCCTGCCATCCTATTTGGCGCGGTCTGCATACCGGTTGGATCGCCCCGGCCGAGGAGATGTGAAACTCCTGCGGGTTCCCGATCGAGGAATACCGGTGCGGCCAGCCGAGTTTAGGGTTGGGAGGTACGAATCTGGGCCTTCTCGGCCTAGAAAGAAGGGACAGGTCATGGACTACGAAATCAAGAAGTCAGACGCCGAGTGGCGCGAGGAACTGAGCCCGGAAAAGTACGCGGTGCTGCGCGGGGCCGACACCGAGCGCGCCTGGACCGGCGAACTGCTCGACGAGGCCCGTTCGGGCATTTACACCTGTGGCGCCTGCAACGCGGAACTCTTCAAGAGCGGCACGAAATTCGACTCCGGCTGCGGCTGGCCGAGTTTCTACGAGTCCGTTCGTCCGGAGGCGGTCGAGTTGATCGAGGACCGCTCGCTCGGCGTCGTGCGCACGGAGGTGCGCTGTGCGAACTGCGGTTCCCACCTGGGGCACGTCTTCGATGACGGGTTCGGTACGCCCACCGGCGACCGTTACTGCATGAACTCCATTTCGCTCAATTTCAAGCCGGTCGAGTAGGCCTTGTCCGCAGTCCTCGACGCGGTCGGCCGCCGCCGCTCCCATTCGAAGGTGACGACGGATGCGCCCAGCCACGAGGAACTGCTGCCCCTGGTCGCCGCTGCGGCCCGGGTGGCCGATCACTGCGGGCTGCGTCCGTGGCGGCTGATCGAGGTGCGTGGGGAGAAGCGCCGGGAGCTGGGGGACGCCTTCGTGGCGGCGTCCGGGGTCACCGGCGAGGGGGCCGCCAGGCTCAGCGTGAAGCCCCTGCGCGCCGAACTGCTCATCGCCCTGATCATCAGCCGACGGGCAAGCGAGAAGGTTGCCGACTGGGAGCAGGACGCCGTTGCCGCGGGCGTGGGCCATACGCTGAGCCTTCTGCTGAGCGACACAGGCTGGGGCATCATGTGGCGCACGGGGCCTCTGGCCCGAACCGAGCCGGTCCGCCGAGTGCACCGGCTCACCGACTCGGAGGAAATCCTGGGCTGGCTCTACGTCGGTGGCGTGCCTGCAGATGCGAGGCCGGGCGTGCGGGCGGCCATCGAACCCGGCGACTACCTCACGGAGCTCTAGCAGTCCGGAGTTGTCCGGCGCATCCGGCGGGACACGGAACGGGGCCGGCCACGGGACTTGAACCCGTAACCCCCACTTTACAAGAGTGGTGCGCTACCAATTGCGCCAGGCCGGCATGAGACGATTCCGCCTCGAGACACCATCCTAAATCAAGAACCCGGCCGGTGCGCCCGCCGCGCGGTCAGCGGTCTCGGCCTCGGGACCGGATCAACCGGCCGGAGCCGGCTCGGGTGTCTGCGTGGAGGTCGCGTAGGTCTCGCCGGCCGACTGCAGGACGAAGGCGGCGAACTCCTTGGGATCGTCGAGGGCGCCGACGTACTGCTTGCCGTTCACGAGCACCGTCGGGGTGCCGGTGATGGCGTCGATCCCCGTGTTCGGCAGCGGGCCGGACACCGCCCGGTCGGTGGACGCCACCACCCAGGACTTGTAGGTCGTGTCATCGATGCAGGTGCTGATCTGCGACACTGCGGCTTTCACGCCCGCCTTCTTCACCAGGGCCTTGATCGCCTCGTCATCGAGGCCGGCGGTGCCCTCTTTGGGCTGTTCCGCGAACAGCACCGCGTTGAAGGCGTAGAAGTCGTCGGGCGCGTAGTTCGCGACGCAGGCGGCGGCGTTGGCCGCGCGCAGGGAGTACTGGGTTCCGGACGATTTGTGGGTCAGGATCGAGACCGGGTGAATCTCCACGGTCGCGGCGCCCGACTTGACCCAGGTGACGATCTGGTCGCTGTTGGCCTTCTCGAACTGGCCGCAGAATGGGCAGAGGTAATCGGCGTAGATGCGGATATCGGCCACAGTGCCGGTCGCATCCGGCTTGGACGGGATCGGCTTGGAGTCGGGCTGCAGCGGGGAGGTCTTGACCGCGGTCATCCCCTCGGCGATGAGTACGCCATCGCTGGCCATGTTCGCCGGGCCGGGCCCAGCCGGCCGAATCGAGTTCACGAGAACCAGGGCGATCATGGCGAGGATGGCGACGCTGGCCACGGCGATGCCACCCCGCACGAAGACCCGGTTGCGGAGGTCCTTCTTCTTCTGCTCCACCCGGAGCTGAGTCGCCTTTTTGCGGACCGCGTCACGTCGCTGATTCTTAGTGGGACGGCCGTCGCCCGATCCGCCAATAGTCATGAATGCTCGCTCCGAGTAGTTAAGTGCAGAGGCAATCCATTTGCGAATGCCTCCCAAAGACTAGGCGGCCAGTCTGGGAATCGCCCAGACGGCAGCTGAGCGCGGCCACGGAGCCGCCGGCTCGCTTTTCAACGCCCCGTTCAGCTCAGATGACATACTGAGAGAGTCGGCCTCTGCCATCACCGCGACGGCTGGCCGCAAAATCCCATCACTCGGATCGTCCGGCACGTACCTGCCGGTGAAGGAGAATACAGATAATGGCTTCAGTCACGTTCGACAAGGCAACCCGTCTCTACCCGGGTTCTACCCGCCCCGCGGTCGACCACCTCGACCTCACCGTGGCCGATGGTGAATTCCTCGTCCTGGTCGGTCCCTCCGGCTGCGGAAAGTCCACCTCCCTGCGCATGCTGGCCGGCCTCGAAGAGGTCAACGACGGCAACATCTTCATCGGCGAGCGCAATGTGACGGATGTCCCCCCGAAGGACCGTGACATCGCCATGGTCTTCCAGAACTACGCGCTGTACCCGCACATGACTGTCGCCGAGAACATGGGCTTCGCGCTCAAGATCGCCGGCGTCAACAAGGACGAGCGCGCCGCCCGCGTACTCGAAGCCGCCAAGCTGCTCGACCTCGAGCCGTACCTGAGCCGCAAGCCGAAGGCACTCTCCGGTGGCCAGCGTCAGCGCGTCGCCATGGGCCGTGCCATCGTGCGTCAGCCCCAGGTCTTCCTGATGGACGAGCCGCTGTCGAACCTCGACGCCAAGCTGCGGGTGCAGACCCGCACCCAGATCGCCTCGCTCCAGCGTCGCCTGGGGGTCACCACCGTGTACGTGACCCACGACCAGACCGAGGCGCTCACCATGGGCGACCGCATCGCCGTTCTCAAGGACGGCGTCCTGCAGCAGGTCGGCACCCCGCGCGACCTGTACGCCAAGCCCAACAACGTGTTCGTTGCGGGCTTCATCGGCAGCCCGGCCATGAACCTGTTCCTGGCCGACGCCGTCGACGGTGGCATCAAGTTCGGCACCGCGACCGTCCCGGTCCCCCGGGAGACACTCGCCGGCGGGGCCGGCAACAAGGTCACCATCGGCGTCCGCCCGGAGGACATCCACCTCTCGACGACGCTCGGCGAGGGCCTGCAGGTTGACGTCGACCTGGTCGAAGAGCTCGGTGCCGACGGCTACCTCTACGGCCACTCGACGGTCGAGGGCAAGCGCACCGATATCGTCGCTCGCGTCGACGGCCGCTCGCACCCGTCCGCCGGAGACACCGTCTACCTCACCCCGACGCCGCACCACCTGCACGTGTTCGACGCCGAG
>JACMQV010000034.1 GCA_014376815.1 Cryobacterium sp. | reverse complement strand
GCGATGGACCAGCTGGTCCCGACGACGACCAGCCAGCCGTAGCCGGCCAGGAGGCAGGCGGCCATGTACCGGGGCAGGCCGGTGCCGCGCACGAGCCGGGTCGCCACATCGTGCCGAAACAGCCAGGCGACGAGTCCCAGCAGCCCGAGCCCGAGGATCGGGTAGCCGATCCCGGGCCAGACCAGCGCCAGGACGACGCCCACGCCCAGCACGAGGCCGGCGGCCAGCAGCCAGAATTCGGCCCGCTCGTCGACGGAGGGCGAGATGCGTGCGAGTTCGAGCCGTTCGCCCGCGATCGTGAGCACCAGGAACAGCGTCAAGGCGGGGAGCAGGACGGGCACCGGCACGCCGCCCAGCCACAACAGGGCTGCCATCAGGCCGAGCAGGCCCCCCAGCGACTGCACGGCCACGGACGTCGACGGCTGCCTGAGCCAGATCGCCCGGTAGATGAACAGCAGTACGGCGGACCCCGCCACGAAGGCCAGCTGACCGACCGCCAGGGGAAGCGGCGAGACGAGGGCCAGTGCGCCGAGGCCGAGCAGTCCGGGCGACAGGAAGGCCCAGGTCTTGCGCACGGCGACCGCCCGCTCGAGCACGACCACGGTGCCCACGAAGCCGAAGACCATCAGGGGCCCGTGCACATCGGCCAGCCGTGCGGTGACGAGCGGCGCCGGCAGGCCCAGCAGCAGCAGCGCCCCGTCGAGCCCGGCCAGCAGGGCGACGCCGCCCAGCAGGAGAAGGGCCATCCGCCAGGTGGCGCGGCGCGGTTTTCGGTTCACGACGGGTATCTGCCGGTCGGGTCTGGTGGTCGGGTACGCGACTGCTAGGCGACGCGGGTAAAACGGACGCGCCAGGCCTCCGGGCCACGTTCCACGTAGGACACGGAGAACGCACCGGGCCGGGCCTTCTCCAGCTGTGCCAGCAGCGGCAGCGGGTCGTGCGGGGCGATCAGGTCGAGCGCGAAACCGATCTGAATGGCTTCCAGCGCACCGAAGATGGCCGCGTGGCGCACCGCATGCGGGATCGTACGGCCGTCCAGCACGATGGCCTCACCGGCGTCCTCGTGGTTGCAATTGCACGTATGCGCGGTGGCCGGAGTGCTGGACAGGGCAATGGGTTCGGCGGTCATGGGATGCATCCTCCTCGGTGGCACGACCAAGCCGCGCTCTATTAAAGAGGATACACGTGCGTTTTAATAAATCGAACGCTTTGTCAGGTCAGGCCCACCCAGCCGGTGGACCCGTCGGCCTCGTACTGCTTCTTCCAGATCGGCACCTCGAGCTTGATGGTCTCCACCAGGCGCTCGCACGCCTCGAAGGCGACGGCGCGATGGGCACTCGCGGCGGCCGCGACCAGGGCCAGGTCGCCCACGTCGAGATGGCCGATCCGGTGGCTCACCGCGAGATTCACCTGAGGGTACTCCGCGGCGAACCGGGCGACGATCTCGGACAGGATGCGGCCGGCATCCGGATGCGCGCTGTAATCGAGCCCCGTCACCGGCCCGGCCGCGTCGGGGTCGTGGTCGCGCACCTGGCCGATGAAGGTCACGACGGCCCCGCAGGAGCCGGTTGAGACCGCCGCCACGTGCGCCGCCAGATGGAGGGGTGCCTCGGTCACCTGGTTGACGGTGCTGTCATCGAGGTTCGCGGCACTGCTTCGGTCGGTGGTTCGTGCTGGATTCACACGTTCAGAGTACGCCCGCGCTCCCGGCCGGC
>JACMQV010000246.1 GCA_014376815.1 Cryobacterium sp. | reverse complement strand
TCCGAACGAAAACTCCTTGCCCGTTCCCCAACCGCCCCCGGCGCTGATCCGCACCGGGTCGGAGATCTTGTGCAGGTCGACGACAAGCGACTTGGTCAGCGGCGCGGTCGCGTTCTTCTTGCCGAGCCGGACCTCGTAGACACGCTTGGTGACGGCCAGCGGGCCGTCGAAGTTGTCTCGCTCGAGCACCAGCAGCCTTCCCGGACCGACCATCTGGGCGTCGGCGACGAGATTCGCGTCGGCGTCCACCCGATAACTCCACGTCCTGCCGGTGTATCGGGCCGTGCGGGTGTCGAACTCCGAGATGACCCGTCGCCGCTTGTCGGTGTCGTCAACGAGGCTGTTCTCCACGATCGGGTAGAGGTGGCGCCGATCGGTTGACTGGGCCATCGCCTCGAAACCGCCGCTCTGTCGGACAGTGGGCTCGTCGGCGCCGAGGGTCGGGTTCTGCGGCGACTTGCCGAGCGGAAACGGGACCGGCGCTGAGAGGACACGTCCGCGAGGGTCGACGTGCAACAGGAAGGGTCCGAACTCGTCGCCGATCCAGAACGAGCCGTCGCGGCTGCGCTGGACCGACTCGATGTCGAGGTCGTCGCCCGTGAGCTGACGGTCGTTCGCGCGCTCGTTGACGATCGGGAAGCCGATCCTGTGATGGGGATCGGACAGCGTGATGTGGCGCAGCACCGTGATCGTGCCCGATCCGCCCTTCGCCGTCCTCCATTGCGGCCTGACCAGGTAGAGCCTGAGCAGGAAGTCGGCTGAGTTGCCCTTCGCCCCGAATCCGTTGTCGGGCTGGGCCCAGAAGGTGCCGTCACCGTTGTCGATAGCCGCCGAGAATCCGGGCATCACCTGTCCGGGGAACGGTCCTTGACGTCCGTTGGCCGCCGTGGCCAAGGCGCCCGACGGCGGGCCCGGGGCCTGGTAGTCGGCGGAGAGCAGCGCCCGCGCCAGCAGCCGCGGACTCCCCTTGTCGTGGCCGTGGTCGGGGTGGGCGGACGCGGCAGCGGGGTAGAAGGCAGCCGCCGCGAGGGCGAGCACCACGCCTCCGGCGATGCGGCGTCGAGGCAGATGGCTGGCGGCGGCGTTCGACGGACGAGTCATGTCCGGCTCCTCAGGTTCGGGTGGCGCGGTGGTGTGGCAACGCCTCGAGGCAAGGCGACCCCGGCGACGTACGGACGGCCCGTGCACCAACTCCGGGCGAGGTTCTGTTGAACTCCAGGGGTTCGCCAGTCCCCCACCACCTCCTGTGCAGGATCAGAGGTGCCGCTCGGCGTCGAAATCCCGCCCCCTGCGCAGCGGTCTCGGCGGTGAACTGGGGGCACGGGTGGCCTCATGCCGGTGTCCTCCCCAGATCATCAGGCGGCACGGTCATCAGAGGGCACGGTCATCAGACGGGTTCGCGGGCGGCAACTGACCCCTCAAGGGGCCGGAAGTGACCCGTCAGCGTGGGGCGGATGTCCCGGTCATCGCCGTCGGCCACCCCTGCCCGCTCCACGCGGCGTCCCAGAACATCCACTCGTACCGGGTGGAAAGCGTGTAGGCGTCGAGCATCCCCGCCCGGCCGGAAGTCATCCTGGCGGAGGCCACCCCGTCGGTGTAGGCCTCCATGGTCCTGACCGCCTCGGCGAACTCGGGGGCCGCGTAGGCGTCGATCCACGCTGCGTAGGGGTGGGTGCCTCCACGCCGCTGCGACATGACGTGGCGACCGACCTCGGCGTAGACCCGGAAGCACGGCAGGACCGCTGCGAGCGCGACGTCGAAGGGGCCGTGCGCGGCCGACTCGAGCGAGCCCGTGTACGCGCGACAGGTGGGAGTGGCCCCCGGCACCGCGTCGGCGTCGGGGTCGAGGCCCCGAGGCGCCAGGAACTCTCGGTGGAGCTCGCGCTCGGCGGCGACGGCACCGGCTGCGGAGCCGGCCAGCAGCGCAATGCCTTCGACGTCGGGCGCCCGTGCCGCCAGGGTGGCGAGCACCCGGGCGTAACGGTCGAGGTAGTGCGAGTCGTCGAGGAGATATCTGGCGAAGACGTCGTCGTCGAGGGTGCCGTCGGCCAACCCGGTCACGAACGGGTGGTCGCAGATCGCGCCGAACCACGGCGC
>JACMQV010000245.1 GCA_014376815.1 Cryobacterium sp. | reverse complement strand
TGGGAGAAGATCGTCCTCAACCTGCTGTCCAACGCCTTCAAGTTCACCTTCGAGGGCGCGATTACCGTCACGCTGCGGCAGGCCGGCAGAGCCGCCGAGCTTGTCGTCCGTGATTCCGGCACGGGCATTCCCGCCGCTGAAATGCCCCGTCTGTTCGAGCGGTTCCACCGGGTCGAGAATGCCCAGGGGCGGACGCACGAGGGGAGCGGCATCGGGCTGGCCCTGGTGCAAGAACTGGTCAAACTGCACGGCGGGACGATCGGCGCCGAAAGTGAGACCGTCGGCGAGGCCAAACGGGGAACCACCTTCCGGATCTCGATCCCGCTCGGAACCGGACACCTTGCCCCTGAACAAGTCAGGGGCGGCCGCATCTCCGCACCGCTCTCGGCGGGGGCGAGTCCATTCGTGCAAGAGGCGTTGCGTTGGCTGCCTGACGCCGAGCACCACGATCGCGGCGCGGAGATACCGTCGGTGCACGACGATCTACCCGGCTCCGTTTTTTCGACCCAGCAGACCGACGCCGAACGTCCCCGCGTACTGGTAGCCGACGACAACGTCGACATGCTGCGCTACCTCGAGCGGCTGCTGAGTGGTCAGTACAAAGTCGAGACCGTGCCGGACGGCGAGGCGGCGCTCGCAGCGGTGCAGCAGCGGATCCCCGACCTCATCCTGACGGACGTGATGATGCCCCGCCTGGACGGGTTTGGGCTGCTGAGGGCGTTGCGAACCGACCCCCGCACGGCCGGGGTGCCCGTCATCCTGCTATCGGCCCGTGCGGGCGAGGAGAGCCGGGTCGAGGGAATGGAGGCCGGGGCCGACGCCTACTTGGTGAAGCCCTTCGGTGCCAGGGAGTTGTTGGCTCATGTCGGGGCGCTGTTGCAGATCACCCGGATGCGGCGAGAGGCGGACGAGTCGATCCGGGCCAGCGAGGAGCGGTTCCGGGCGCTCGTGAGCGCCACGTCGGATGTGATCTACCGGATGAGTGCGGACTGGACCGAGATGCGCCACCTGCAGGGTCGGGAGTTCGTCGCCGACACCCACGAGCCCAGCCGCAGTTGGCTGCTCAAGTACATCGCGCCGGACGACCAGCCGCTCGTCATGAAAGCCATCGATGCTGCGATTCGGTCCAAGGGCGTGTTCGAACTCGAACACCGGGTCATGCGGGTCGATGGCACTCCGGGGTGGACTTTCTCCCGGGCTATCCCGCTGCTCGACCCCAACGGCGAGATCCTGGAGTGGTTCGGTGCGGCCAGCGACGTGACCTCTCGCAAGCACGCCGAAGAGGCGCTGCGGCAGAGCGAGGGAAGGTTTCGCACGCTGTTCGAGTCGATGGATGAAGGCTTCTGCGTGATCGAAATGATCTTCGACGCCGACTCCCGGCCTGCCGACTACCGCTTTATGGAGGTCAACCCGGCGTTCGAGAAGCACACCGGACTTCTGAACGCAACTGGCAGGCGGATGCTGGAGCTGGCGCCGGACCACGACACCCACTGGTTCGAGATCTATGGGCGGGTGGCCGTCACCGGCGAACCGATCCGTTTCGTGAAGGAGGCGAAGGCGCTGGACAATCGGTGGTTCGACGTCTACGCCTTTCGGCTCGGAGATGCCGCGAGCCGGAAGGTTGCCCTCCTGTTCAACGACATCACGCCCAGCAAGACAGCCGAGCACGAGCGAGAGCGGCTGGTCGACCAACTTCGTGAGCAGGACATCCGCAAGGACGAGTTTCTCGCCACACTGGCTCACGAGCTTCGCAACCCGCTGGCCCCGATCCGCAACGGGTTGCAGTTGATGAAGCTGGCGAGGAACGACGGCGAGGCCGTCGAGAAGGCCCGTGCCATGATGGAGCGGCAGGTCGGGCACATGGTGCGGCTCATCGACGACTTGCTCGACCTGAGCCGTATCAGCCAGGGCAAACTCGAACTCAAGATGGAGCGGGTCGAGCTTTCCGTGGTCGTGCAGAACGCTGTCGAGGCGAGCCACCCGCTGATCGAGCAGATGGGCCACGACCTGAGCCTCGCCATGCCGAGTGTCCCGATCTACCTGGACGGCGACATGACCCGGCTGGCGCAGGTCGTCTCCAACTTGCTGAACAACGCCGCGAAGTACACCGGGCGGGGCGGCCGCATTCGGCTCTCCGCCGAGCAGCAAGGCAGCGAGGCGGTAGTGACCGTCGAGGACAACGGCGTCGGTATCCCGGCCGCCATGCTGAGCAAGGTCTTCGACATTTTCACGCAGGTCGACAGTTCACTGGAACGGTCCCAGGGCGGCTTGGGGATCGGTCTGTCACTGGTGCAGCGCCTGGTCGAAATGCACGGCGGCTCCGTTCAAGCCCATAGCGACGGCGACGGCAGGGGCAGCGCTTTCGTCGTGCGCCTTCCGGTGGCCCTGTCCCTCGCCGCGGACCGTGAGGGGGAAGGCAATGTCGAACCGGTCCGTCCCCAATCCCGTCGCCGCATTCTGGTCGTCGACGACAACCAGGACGCGGCCATCAGCCTGGCGATGCTGCTGCAGATCATGGGCAACGAAACCGAGACGGCCTTCGACGGCCTCGAAGCGTTGGAGGTGGCGGCGGGGTTCAGGCCTGATGTGGCGCTGCTCGACATCGGCATGCCGAGGCTGGACGGGTACGAAGTGTGCCGCCAGATACGGCAACAGGCGTGGGGCAAAAGCATGGTGTTGTTCGCCTTGACCGGGTGGGGCCAAGAAGAAGACCAACGGCGTTCGCTGGCGGCCGGCTTCGACGCGCACCTGGTCAAGCCGGTACTCC
>JACMQV010000244.1 GCA_014376815.1 Cryobacterium sp. | reverse complement strand
TTACCGGGAGAGCGAAGAAATGCCCCTTTACCGCACGGGGAGGGGGCCCTTTTTGCCCTCTCCTGGTCCGCTGGCCAGCGAAGTCGGATCGGTTGGATCGGGCCTAGGGCGCGAGCTCTGGGACGGGCTCCCGGTCCGTCGGTGCCGTCTGCTCCGGCCCGCCGGACCGGGGGTGACCGCCCTGGCGGCTCTTCAGGACGAAGAGCGTCATGACCGGGATCGTGTACCCCAGCCACGCGACCAGCGCCAGCCAGGTGGTGGCGGGGGAGAAGTTCAGGGTGC
Source organism: Cryobacterium sp. (assembly GCA_014376815.1). Lineage (GTDB taxonomy): Bacteria > Actinomycetota > Actinomycetes > Actinomycetales > Microbacteriaceae > Cryobacterium. Next base: position 12,879 of record JACMQV010000244.1, on the reverse strand, counting down.
CTGTGAGCAGGGTGCCGTACCAGCTGTCGGGCGGGACCAGGGCGCTCACGTTGAAGGCCAGCGCATTCAGGCCGGGCAGGACGCCCGCCTCCTGCAATTCGTGCACGCCGTAGGAGAGCACGCCGGCTGCCACGACGATGAGGATGCCGCCCGTCCAGGTGAAGAACTTCGCCAGGTTGATCTTGACCATACCCGCGTAGATCAGCCAGCCGAGGCCGGCGGCGGTGGCGATGCCCAGCGCGGCGCCGGCGAGCGGCATCGTGGTCTCGCCTGTGGCCTGCACCGCGGCCCAGATGAAGAGGGCGGTTTCGACGCCTTCGCGGCCCACGGCGATGAAGGCGACGAGCACGAGGCCGAGCCCAGCCCCGGTCAGGGAGCTGTCGATGCTGCCCCGGAGGTGCCCGGAGAGGTCGCGGGCGGTGCGCAGCATCCAGAAGACCATCCAGGTCACCAGTCCCGTGGCCGCGATCGACAGGATGCCGCCGATCGTCTCCCGGGCCGCGGACGAGAGGCCGTAGGTGCCGAAGGTGAGCACGGCGCCGATGCCGAGCGCGAGCAGGACGGCCAGGCCGACCCCCGCCCAGATGCGCGGCAGCACGTCGCGTCGGCCGATCTTCACGACATAGGCCACGAGGATGGTCACGATCAGTGCGGCTTCGAGGCCTTCGCGGAGGCCGATCAGGTAATTGGCGAGCACGGTACGTCCTTGTTGGAATCGCTGGTTCACGTCGTCTTGTGGTTGAAAGAGTGTGGTTAGGCTAACCTAACTTATGACTCTAGCTTCGACTCCGTGACTGTGTCCAGCTATTATGCATCGGTGGGTATCCGCCCGACACAACCCCAGTGGAGCTCATCGATGGTCATGTCCGGCAGCGCAGAGCGAGTCGTGTTCCTGCACGACCGTCCCGGCCAGGAAGCCCTGCTCACCGGGGGCACCATCTCCCGGTTGCGCTCCGACGGGGCCGAGGTGGTCGTGCTGTTCGGCGCGTCCGGCGGCGAGGCCGAGAGCGACACGGCCGCCGTGGCCGCCGCGATGGCGGAGCTGGGCGTGACCGACTGGCGGATGCTGCCCGCGGCAGCCGTTGCCTCCCCGGAGCCCGGGCCGAACCAGCAGGCCCTGGCCGCTGCCGTGGCCGACGTGCTCGACGAGATGCAGGCCACGGCCCTCGTGGTCGGTACCGAGGACGAGCGCCTCCTCGACGCGGCGGTCGGGGCCGCGGACACCCTGCACGTCCCGGTCTTCGCCAGCCGAAGGGTGGCGGGCGCCATCGGCCAGCGCATTGTCGCGATCGACGTGAGCGATCATGTCGAGCAGAAGCTGCGAGCCCTCAATGCCTACCCGCGGCGGTGGAGCGTCACGGACCACACCGTGCTCGCGGTCGGGGGCGGTGCCGCGGACGCCGGGGCCGCCGCCGCCCCGGTCGTGATCGGCGGCACCGAGACCTATGTGCGCCTGGAGCCCCCGCGACGGGCCCCCGCCCCGGTCGCCGCGGCCCCGGGCCTGGTCAGTCGCGCCCTGGCCGGCGTCTTCGCCTTCCTGATCGGCGTGGCCTTCGGCGTCGTGGGCACCATCGCGCACCAGGCCACCGTGCCGATCGGTCCCGTGATCCTGCCCGTCGGACTCATGCTCGCCCTCGTCGGCGTGACCGCCCTGCTCGTCGGCCTCCGACTGGTGCTCGGCGACCGCATGATCGTGCTGTGCTGCGCGCTCGGGCTGCTCGGAACCGTCTTCCTGCTGTCGCTGCGCAGCACGGGCGGTTCCGTGCTCATCCCCGAGGGCATTCCCGGTCTGTTGTGGACCGTCGTGCCCACGCTGGTGGCCACCCTCGTGCTCGCCTGGCCTCGAATTCCGGCCCGGCCGGGTACGCAATAGACTGATCTTCCGCTCGTGAAGGGAGCTCCCCACCCGTGACATACGTCATTGCACTGCCGTGCGTCGATGTGAAAGACCGCGCCTGCGTGGACGAATGCCCGGTCGACTGCATCTACGAGGGTGACCGCTCGCTCTATATCCACCCCGACGAATGCGTCGACTGTGGGGCCTGCGAACCCGTCTGCCCCGTCGAGGCCATCTACTACGAAGACGACACCCCCGAGCAGTGGGCCGAGTACTACAAGGCCAACGTCGAGTTCTTCGACGACCTGGGCTCGCCCGGCGGCGCGGCCAAGATCGGTGTGATCCACAAGGACCACCCGATCATCGCGGCCCTGCCCCCGCAGGTCCAGGCGTGACCGGCGCGTGCTGAAGCCGCTCCCCGACTACCCGTGGGACCAGATGGTCCCGTTCGCGACGCGGGCCCGCGCCCACTTCGACGGCATCGTCGACCTCTCGATCGGTTCCCCGGTCGACCCGACACCCTTGGTCATCCGGACCGCCCTGGCGGCCGCCACCGACGCCCACGCCTACCCGCAGACCGCCGGAACGCCGGAACTGCTCCGGGCGATCATCGACTGGTTTGGGCGCCGACGCGGCGTCACGGGCCTCACCGAGAAGAACGTGCTCCCGACCATCGGGTCTAAGGAGATGGTGGCCCTGCTGCCGTTCATGCTGGGCATCGGTGAGGGCGACACCGTGGTGCACCCGCTGGCCGCCTACCCGACCTACAGCATCGGCGCGGCCATCGCCGGGGCCGAGGCGCTCGCCTCCGACGACCCGGCCGAGTGGCCGGCCACGACCAGGCTGATCTGGCTGAACAGCCCGGGCAACCCGGACGGCCGGGTGCTCTCCGTCGGGGAACTTTGTGCCGCCGTCGAGCGGGCCCGGGACCTGGGCGCGGTGATCGTGTCGGATGAGTGCTACGCCGAGCTGGGCTGGACCGACGGCTGGGACACCGAGCCGATCCCCAGCATCCTCGACCCTCGGGTCATCGGCACCGACCGCCGCAATGTGCTCGCGATCTACTCCCTGAGCAAGCAGTCGAACATGGCCGGCTACCGCGGGGCGTTCGCCGCCGGCTGCGCCGACCTGCTCGCGCGGGTGCTGACGGTGCGCAAGCATGCCGGCCTGATGCTGCCCGCCCCCCTGCAGGCCGCCATGGTGGCCGCGCTGGGCGACGACGAGCACGTGGCCGTGCAGCGCGAACGGTACCGGTCCCGTCGTGCGGTGCTGCTGCCCGCCGTGGTCGCGGCCGGTTTCCGGGTCGACCACAGCGAGGCGGGGCTCTACCTCTGGGCCACCGAGGGCGTGGACGCGTGGGAATCGATCGCACGGCTGGCCGATCTGGGCATCCTCGCCGGACCGGGCCACTTCTACGGCGACGGATATCCCCAGCACGTGCGCTTCTCGCTCACGGCGACGGATGAGCGCGTCCAGGCCGCCGCGTCGAGGCTTCGCGCCGGGTGAATCAGGCCTTCCCGGGATTGTCAACTACCTCTAAGGGAAAGTGGTGATTCTTGGTGGATGCAACAGTAGGCGGCTGAGCCTATTAGGCTGTATCCGCGTTGACGTCTCCAGACACATCGGTGTGCTGTGGCCATTCGCCACAGACGGTCAGCCACAGACGGTCAGCCACAGACGGTTAGGTAGTGATATCCAGTGACACTCAGTCAGACCCAGGGAGCCGCCGTGAGCGACATTGCGCAGCGAACACCGGCCGGCGAGCCGGCCAGCGTGCCGGCCAGCGTGCCGGCCGACGAGCCATCGATCGAACCTCAGCGAGCCACGCTGACGTTCCCGGGCGGGTCCGCGGAATTCCCGATCGTGCGCGGCACCGCCGGCGCGTCGGGCATGGACATCTCCACCCTCACCCGCCAGTCCGGTCTGGTCACGCTCGACTCCGGGTTCGTGAACACCGCGGCGACCCGCTCGGCGATCACCTTCATCGACGGTGACAAGGGGATCCTCCGCTATCGCGGTTATCCGATCGAACAGATCGCCCAGAACTCGAATTTCCTCGAGACCGCCTGGCTGCTGATTTACGGCTCGCTGCCCAGCGCGAGCGAACTCGAGGCCTTCGACACGCGCATCCGTCGCCACACCCTGCTGCACGAAGACCTCAAGGGGCTTTTCGACGTGCTGCCCTACAACGCGCACCCGATGGCCGTACTGTCCGCCGGCACGTCGGCGCTGGCCGCGTACTACCAGGATTCGCTGAACCCGAACGACCCGGAACAGGTCGAGCTGGCCACCGTGCACCTGCTGGCCAAGATGCCGGTCATGGCCGCCTACGCCTACAAGAAGAGCATCGGCCAGGCGTTCCTCTACCCGGACAACTCGCTCGGCTACGTGGACAACTTCCTGCGCCTCATCTTCGGCACCCTCGCCGAGCCCTACGAGGTCAACCCCGTGGTCAGCAAGGCGCTCGAGCGCCTGCTGATGCTGCACGAGGACCACGAGCAGAACGCGTCGACCTCGACGGTCCGTCTCGTCGGCTCAACCGAAGCCAACCTGTTCGCCTCGGTGTCCGCGGGCATCAACGCGCTCTCCGGCCCGCTTCACGGCGGGGCGAACGAGGCCGTCCTGAAGATGCTCGGCGAGATCAAGGCCTCGGGCGAGGGCGTGGAGAAGTTCGTCGAACGGGTCAAGAACAAGGAACAGGGCGTGCGCCTGATGGGCTTCGGCCACCGGGTCTACAAGAACTACGACCCGCGGGCGACGCTGGTCAAGGAGAGCGCCGACGAGGTGCTCGCGGCCCTGGGCGTCAAGGACGACCTGCTCGACATCGCCAAGGAGCTCGAGCACATCGCCCTGAACGACGACTACTTCCGGGAGCGCAAGCTGTACCCGAACGTCGACTTCTACACCGGCGTCATCTACAAGGCCATGGGATTCCCGACGAGCATGTTCACGGTGCTCTTCGCGATCGGCCGCCTGCCCGGCTGGGTCGCGCACTGGCGCGAGATGAACGAGGATCCGACCACCAAGATCGGTCGCCCGCAGCAGCTCTACATCGGTTCCCCGGCGCGCGACTTCCCGCGCCGCTAGGCTCGGGCTATCTGCCCGGGGCGGATGCCGCGGCAAGGCTAGTCCGTACGGGTGGGCGGCCGCAGCACGAGGGTGTTGGTGGCTGCGCCCTTGACCGCGCCGAGGGAGAAGAGCCACGGCCGGGTCTCCTGGTTCTGCCAGAGTTCGGTCTGGTCGGCGTAGTTCGGGTGGAACGCGTGCCCCGAGCTGCCGGTCAGGTTCAGCCAGGTCGACCTGTCCCAGTCCGCCAGGCTGACCACCTGGCGCATTGACGGGACCCAGTCCACCGCGTAGCCGGCGGTCGCGTCCCAGCCGACCGCGTCGATGACGGATGACCCGCCTGCGACCTGGTACGGCCCACGGTTGAAGAGCCACTCCAGCGGTGCGATCCCCGATTCCCCGAAGCTGGCATGCGTGACTTCGAGGGTGTGGATCCGGCCCCATTCCCAGGTGGAAACATCCGGGCCCATCAGTTTCTCGCCCTCCCGGACGGCCTGGCCGGCCACCCGCTTCAGCATGCTGTCCCGGCCCGCGGCGCCCACCCGGTCGCTGTTCCACCAGGGCGAGTCCGGCGTGTCGAGCAGGCCGATCACGATCGCGAACGATCGGTCGCCGCCGGTGAGTGAGGTCCCTTCCGGGAGCTTGCCGTCGAACATGTTCACCAGCAGATTGCGCCAGATGATGTTGAAGTAGGCGGCCGCAGCGCTGTCCGCGTCGAGGCGGTAGTCCCAGCCGTCGAAGAGGGGGGGGGCGTCCCTGGTCTCGTCGGTGGGTGCGATCTTCTTCAGCACGGGGACCAGAGCGGCCGCCAGGGGGCTGTAGGTGTCGGCCTGGATCTCGCTCATCATGTCCGTGGTGATGGGGGTGGAGGCGTCGATGCTCGCCTGCAGGCGTTTCGTGATCTCGGTCGCGCGATAGCCCAGGTCCCAGTCCTTTGTGATGAGATACGGGTAGTCCGGGCCGACCGGGGCGTTGTTCGCGGTCACGATGAATCCGCTCGGCGGGTTGAATGACTGCGGCAGCTCCTCGAACGGGATGAAGCCGGTCCACCCGTACAGGCTGGTCCAGCCCGGGGCGGGGACGGTACCGTCGCCCGACCGGCGGATCGGGATCAGGCCGGGCGCCTGATAGCCGATGTTGCCGTCGACGTCCGCGTAGACGAGGTTCTGCGACGGCACGTCGAACTGTTGCGCCGCCGCACGGAAGCTCGCCCAATCGGTGGCGGCGCCGAGCGCGAAGATCGCGGATGCCGTGCGGCCCGGCGTGAGCGCCGTCCATTGCAGGGAGAGCTGGTAGCTGGCGGGCTCCGGAGCCGGTCCCGCAGCCGGCTCCGCGGCAGGTTGCGCCGGGTCGGCCGGCACAGCGAGGTCGGGCAGGTCGATCGCCGACGGGTAATCGGTCGCGATCCCCGGGAAGGCGGTGCCGTCGAGGCCGCTCACGATCGGACCGTGCTCCGTCGCCCGGATCTCGATCTTCACCGGGTCACCGCCGGCCACGGTGATCATCTCGTTGCGCACCAGCAGCGGCTTCTGCGCCCCGTCGTACTCGTAGGTGCTGCCGGTCACCTTCTCGAGGTAGAGGTCCGCGACATCCGGCCCCAGGTTCGTGAAGCCCCACGCGATCCGGCTGTTGTGGCCGATGATGATGCCCGGCAGCCCCGAGAAACCGTACCCGGCGAGGTCGAACGGGCAGTCCGCGGTGAGGGCGCGGCAGCGCAGGCCCACCTGGTACCAGACCGAGGGCATCACCGCGCCCAGGTGCGGATCGTTCGCGAGGATCGGTTTGCCCGTCTCCGTGTGCTCGCCGGACACCACCCAGGAGTTCGAGCCGAGCTCGGCGTCCGCGCCGGCCGGGCCCAGCAGTTCCGGTACGCCGGCCAGCGAGCCGCGCAATCCGGTCAGCGCGGAGGCGAGACCGGCCTGCACCGGCTCCCCGGTCATCGCGGCGGCGGATGGCGCGGCCTCACCGTCGCCGTCGCCGGCGCTCGCGCTGTCGGCGCCGGCCGAGGCCTCCGCCTGCGCGGGAGGGGCCCCGTCGAGGATCGTCGGGTGGGCCGCGTACGAGTACGACGGATGCAGCTGCGCCACTTCCTCCGGGCTGAAACTGCCGGCGAGGAGAGCCCGGTCCACCTCGTCGTCGAGGTTGGAGCGCAGGTCCCAGGCCATGGCCTTCAGCCAGGCGACCGAGTCGGCCGGAGTCCACGGCTCGGGTTTGTACTCCGGATTCTGGAGGGCGAGCGCCACATACTCGAGGGAGATGTCGGCCCCCTCGTGCGTGGCCAGGTAGGAGTTCACGCCGTCCGCATAGGCCTGGTAGTAGCCCAGGGTGACGGGGTCGAGCAGGGCGACCTCCTGCTCGGCGACCGCCCGCCAGCCGAGCGTTCGGATGAAGGTGTCCGTGCCGACCTGGCTCTGCCCGAACAGCTCGGAGAGCCGCCCGCTGGTCACGTGCCGGCGGAAGTCCATTTCCCAGAACCGGTCCTGGGCGTGTACGTAGCCCTCGGCCCGGAACAGGTCCGTCGCGGTATTCGCGACGATCTGGGGGATGCCCGCGTCGTCACGGTAGACCGTGACGTCCGCTTTGAGGCCGCGCAGGGCGATCTCGCCGGACAGGGTCGGGAACGACCGGGTGACGGTCCACACGCCCACCCCGGAGGCCACCAGGACCAGGCTCAGGCCCACGGCCATGACGGTGATGGCCAGCCCGAACCTGCGGTGGCGTCTACTGCGCGGTGCGTCGGTTCCCACGTCACTCCTTCTCGAATCGCAGCGTACCGCGAGAGGATGCCGCGACCGAGGTTATGCGTGCAATTGGTCGTTCAGGACGATCCCGGTTCCGTTGCGCTGCAGAACCTCGACCGCGCCGGACACCGAGTTGCGGCGAAACAGCAGGTTGGGCACCCCGGAGAGTTCGACAGCCTTCAGGGTGCGCATCCGGCCATCCGCCGTGCGTGGCGAATCGGGCAGCAGCACCTTGGTGCCCGCCGTCACGTAGAGGCCGGCCTCGACCACCGAGTCGTCGCCGATCGAGATGCCGACGCCCGAGTTCGCGCCGAGCAGGGCTCGTTCGCCGATGGAGACACGTTCGGTGCCGCCGCCGGACAGGGTGCCCATGATCGACGCCCCGCCCCCGATGTCGGCGCCGTCGCCGACGACGACGCCCTGGGAGATCCGGCCCTCCACCATCGACGTGCCGAGCGTCCCGGCGTTGAAATTGACGAACCCCTCGTGCATGACCGTGGTGCCGGGGGAGAGGTGGGCGCCGAGTCGCACCCGCGACGCATCCGCGATCCTGACCCGGTCGGGCGTGACGTAGTTGAGCAGCGGCGGGAACTTGTCGATCCCGGTCGTCTGGATGCCGTGACGCTGCAGCGAGGGACGGAGCCGGGTGAAGTCGGCGGGCAGCATGGGGCCCGCGTTGGTCCAGGCCACGGCGGGGAGGTGGCCGAAGATGCCGTCGAGGTTGATGCTGTTCGGGCGTACCAGGAGGTGGGAGAGCAGGTGCAGGCGCAGGTAGGCGTCGGAGGTGCCGGCCGGCCCGGCGGCGAGGTCGATCTCCACCGTCACGGCCTCCACCCGCACGGAACGGCGCGGGTCCTCGCCGGCGAACTCCTCCAGCTCGGACGGCACGATCCAGCGGTCGCGGCCTGCGGGCAGGTGGCCGAGCCGGGGAGAGGGGAACCAGGTGTCCAGCACCGTGTCGTCGGCGGCGACCGTGGCCAGGCCGTAGCCCCAGGCGTGTGAAGGGGCGGCGGGCTGCGGGGACACTGCGGTGGTCATGGCTCTAGATTAGTAGAGTGCCCCAGAACCCCGTGACTCTAGACCTGACCGCATCCTCGCTCGACCTCACCCGGATGATCTGCGACATCGAGTCGGTCTCGGGCAACGAGACGGCCCTGGCCGACGCCATCGAGCGGGCTCTCGCCGGATTCGATCACCTCGAGATCATCCGCGACGGCGACACCGTGGTCGCCCGCACACACCTCGGTCGGGCCCAGCGCGTGGTCATCGCCGGCCACATCGACACGGTCCCGCTGAACCGCAACCTGCCGACCCGTTTCGAGACCATCGACGGCGTCGACTACCTCTGGGGTCGCGGCACCGTCGACATGAAGGCCGGCGTGGCGGTGCAGTTGAAGCTGGCCGCCGAACTCACCGCGCCCGGCGTCGACGTGACCTGGATGTGGTACGACCATGAGGAGGTCTCCGACGACCTCAACGGCCTCGGCCGACTGGCCCGCAACCGGCCCGACCTGTTCGAGGGCGACTTCGCCATTCTCGGCGAACCGACGAACAGCCGGATTGAAGGCGGTTGCAACGGCAACGTGCGCATCGAGATCCGCACCTTCGGGTTGCGCGCGCACTCCGCGCGCAGCTGGGTCGGCGACAACGCCATCCACAAGGTCGGGCCCATCATCGACATCCTCGCCGCGTATCAGCCGCGTGAGGTCGAGGTCGAGGGGCTCGTCTACCGGGAGGGTCTGAACGCGGTCGGGATCAGCGGCGGCATCGCCGGAAACGTGATCCCCGACGAGTGCATGGTGCACGTCAACTACCGTTTCGCACCGAGCCGCTCGTCGGCGGAGGCCGTCCTGCACCTGGAGGAGCTCTTCGAGGGCTACGAGATCACGATCGTCGACCAGGCCGAGGGTGCCCGCCCCGGGCTCGACGCGGTGCTGGCCCAGGAATTCCTGGCCGCGGTCGGCGGCGAGGCCCGGCCCAAGTACGGCTGGACGGATGTCGCCCGCTTCTCCGCGCTCGGCATCCCGGCAGTCAACTACGGCCCGGGTGACCCGCTCAAGGCCCACGCGGACGACGAGCGCGTCGCCCTGCACCAGATCACGGAGTGCGAGGACGGCCTCCGCTCATGGCTGAGCGCCCCCGCCCGGTAGCCGTGGCCCCCGTCCTCTGGCGGGCCCGCTACCGGGCCACCCCGTGGTGGGCCCGGGTCATCCTGATCTGGGCTGCCTCCCGGGTCGTCACTACCGCACTGGTGCTGATTCTGGCCAACGTGCAGGGGCAGAACCCATGGACGGCCGCATCCCCGCGCTACGCGGACTTCGCGAACATGTGGGACGGCCGCTGGTACAACATCGTCGCCGTCGCCGGCTACCCCTCCGCCCTGCCCTTCACAGTCGACGGGCACGTGGCGGAGAACGCCTGGGCGTTCATGCCCGGGTACCCGGTCGTGGTGCGCCTGCTGATGGTGGTGGGCGGCCAGCCGTGGGCGCCCATGGCCGTCCTCGTGTCCCTGACCTTCAGCCTGGGCACGGCCCTGCTGTTCTACCGGCTGATGCGGCGCGTGCTGGACCCGTCGACGGCCCTGTTCTCGGTGGTGCTGTTCTGCGTGGCCCCACTGTCACCCCTCCTGCAGTTCGGCTACGCCGAGTCGATGTACCTGTTCCTGCTGACCCTGGCCCTCCTCCTCCTGCTGCGGCGGCGCTACGCCCTGCTGTTCCCGGTGATCACCGTGATGGCCCTGACCCGTCCGAGCGGCCTCGCCTTCGCGCTCGCCCTGGGGCTGCACACCGTGTACCGCGTTGTCACGCGCCGGCAGGACCCGTTCCCGGTGGCGGAGCGGGTGCTGGCGGCATCCGTGACCGGGTACAGCCTGCTGGCGGGGCTGGCATGGCCGGCCATCGCCTGGATCGGGACCGGGTCGATCAGCGCGTACACCGACACCGAGCTGGCCTGGCGGGCTCCCTACATCGGCTATCAGGAACTCATCCCGTTCACCGCGTGGTTCCAGGGCGGCGTCTGGTGGCTGGGGAATCCGCTCGGCATCGTCGCCGTCATCGCGCTGATCCTCCTGGTCGGACTGGTGCTGTTCCTGCCCCCGGTGCGCCGCCTGGGCGTGGACCTGCGACTCTGGCTGGCCAGCTACGCCCTCTACCTGCTCGCCGTCTTCTTCCCACAATCGAGCACGTTCCGGCTCCTGATGCCGATGTTCCCACTGCTTGGTGCGCTCGCGCAGCCGCGGAACACCTGGTATCGGGTGGCCCTCGTGCTGGCGGGAATCCTCGGCCAGTGGGGCTGGCTGCTGCTCTGCTGGGGTGTTGACGGCGCCGACTGGACGCCGCCCTAACGGCTGATTAAGCCGGCAATTACTGTCTCGGGCCGCAATGGTCGATAATGGAAGTTCAGACGAATGAATGGAAGGGGAGTTCATGGCGGCCATGAAGCCACGGACCGGAGACGGGCCAATGGAGGCTGTAAAAGAGGGGCGCCTCATCATCGTGCGTGTCCCGCTCGAAGGTGGAGGCCGACTCGTCGTCTCTGTGAACGACGCCGAAGCCAAGGAGCTTCACGATGCACTCGCCGGCGTAGTTCAGTCGACCGTGTAGTCCCAATCTTCACAGAATCGGCTGCGCAGCTCAGGCTGCGTGGCCGATTTTTTTTTCCCGTTTCGGGGTGACTCAGTGGCTCAGGCGCGGATCTTCGTGATCTGCAGCAGTCCGTCGCCCACGGGGGAGAGGGCGCTGATCACGGCGGTCGAGGACGCGATCTCGGTCAGCAGGGTGCGGAAACCGGTGGCCACGTCGTCGCGCTGGGCCGGATTGGCGACCCGGCCGCGCCAGAGTGCGTGGGCGACGAGGACGGTTCCGCCCGGGCGGGCCAGCCGCAGGGCGTGCTCGACGTACTCGATCACGGACTGGGGGTCCGCGTCGACGAAGACGATGTCGTAGGAGTTCTCGTTCATGCGCGGCAGCACATCAGCCGCGCGGCCCGTGATCAGGCGAACCCGGTTCGCCGGGATACCGGCCTCGATGTAGCTGGCCCTGGCGTGCAGCTGATGGTCGACCTCGGTGTCGATCGAGGTGAGCGTGGCGCCCGGAGCGCCGGTGAGCAGCCAGATGCCGGAGACTCCCGCCCCGGTACCGACCTCGAGGATGCTCCGTGCCCCGGTCGCGGCGGCGATCACGGCCGATTGCGCGCCGACAGCGGGGGAGATCGCGTCGATCCCGAGCTCGAGGGATTGCTGCCTGGCCCTGGCCACAGCGTCGGATTCCACGACGGAATCGTCGGAGAACTTCCAGTTCAGATCTTTGTCAGACACAGCGCAACTCCAGTAGGTGAATGGGTCAAGCCTAGGGGCGGGCCGGGCCTGGTCGGGGGAGGCCTCGCCGGGGGTTATTCTGAGTGAATGTTTGGATTGACGTTCGAGAAGATCCTCCTGATCGGGATTGTCGCCGTCTTCCTGCTCGGACCGGAGAAGCTGCCGCACTACGCGGCGCAACTTGCGCGCCTGGTGAAGCAGCTCCGGAACATGGCGAACGGCGCCAAAGAACGGATGCGGGACGAGATGGGTCCCGACTTCGACGACGTCGACTGGAAGAAGCTCGACCCGCGTCAGTATGACCCGCGCCGCATCATCCGGGAAGCGCTCAGCGATGACGAGCCGGTGAAGGAACAGTCCGCCGCCGTCCCCCGGGCCGCCGTCAACCCGGACGGGGCCTATCTGCAGCGCAAGCGCGCCCGTGAAGCCGCCGCCGCGCTGCAGCCGGCCCCGTTCGACACCGAAGCCACCTGAGCCGGGTCTCGAGCAGGCGCGAGCATGCGTACTCACTGGCACGCGTACTCACTGGCACGCAGACTCACTGCTCGTGGCGGGTGACGTTGTTGCGGGTGATGGCGTCGGTCATGAGGGTGCGGGACTTGGTCATGTAGCGCCAGTGTCGTTTCCCGGTTTCGCGCCAGGGCGGGGCCATGATCTGCACGCAACCGCGGAGCATCCGGATGCCCCAGCCCGAGGAATCGATCGTCCGGTGATGCCACCAGCAGAGGCAGACCCCGTTGTCCGTGTGGGTCGGGCCGCCCCGGGCGTCGGGGTTCACGTGGTGGATCTCGGTCATGCTCGCCGGGATCTGGCAGCCCGGGATGATGCAGCCGCCGTCCCGGAGCTGGATCGCCCGCCGCTGCCCCGCGGTGAAGCACCGGTCGGGGACCCCGAGCCGCATGATGCGGCCCTCATTGTTG
>JACMQV010000243.1 GCA_014376815.1 Cryobacterium sp. | reverse complement strand
GCCGGCACAGCGACCAAGGGCCCGCTCGGCCGGGCCCAGGTGACGCTCACGATCGACAACACCGACGGCGCCCTCCCCATCGACTACTCGGAAGTCACCATCTCCCGCACCCTGTTCCGCAACGGGGCCAGCGAATACGCGATCAACGGGCAGACCTGCCGGCTGCTCGACGTGCAGGAGCTGCTCAGCGACTCGGGCCTCGGCCGCGAGATGCACGTGATCGTCGGGCAGGGCCAGCTGGACGCGGTCCTCCGCGCCAGCCCCGAGGACCGACGCGGGTTCATCGAGGAGGCCGCCGGCATCCTCAAGCACCGCCGGCGCAAGGAGAAGACCCTCCGCAAGCTCGACGCCATGCAGGCCAACCTCACCCGGCTGAGCGACCTCGCCGGGGAGATCCGCCGGCAGCTCAAACCCCTCGGACGGCAGGCCGAGATCGCCCGGGAGGCGCAGACCATCGCGGCCGTCGCCCGCGATGCGCGGGCCCGGCTGCTCGCCGACGACGTCGTCGCCCTGCGCACGGCCCTCGACGCTCACGGCCGCACCGAAAGTGAGCGGCACGCCGAACGCCTGGTGCTGACCGAGCAGCTCGAGCAGAAACAACTGCGCCTGGACCGGCTCGAACAGGCCCAGATCGGCGACGCCGTCGACCAGGCCAGGCGCACCAGTTTCGGGCTCGAATCCGTTCAGGAGCGACTGCGCGGCCTGTACACGCTCGCCAACCAGCGCCTCGCCCTGCTGGGATCCCAGGCCGAACCCGCCGCCACCGGCCCGGGCGTGTCCGCGGCCATGCTGACGGATGCCGCCGCCGAGGTCGCGGTCTTGCGCGAGCGCATCACGGAGGCAGAGGCCGCCTGGGCGGCGGCGCGCGCGCTGACCGCCGCCGCGCGCGGCGAGCTCGACGCCCTCGACGAGGAGATCTCCGCGCAGGCGGTGCTGGTCTCCCGGCACGACCTCCGGATCTCCCAGCTGACCGGGCAGGCGGAGACCGCGGCGTCCCGGCTGGCGTCCGTGCGCGGTGAGGTGCTGCGGCAGCAGAACTCCCTCGACGCCGCCACGGGCCGGCTCGCTGCCGCCGAGGCGCAGCTTGCCGCGCTGCGGGCGGCAGCCGAAGACATCGACCCGGGCGAGGCCACCCCCGCCGACACCCTCGAGCTCACCCGCACCGCCGTCGCCGAGGCGGAGGGCGAGGTCGAACGCGGCCGCGACGAGCTGCACCTGCTCGAACGCGAACGGGACGCGCTCGCGGCCCGCGCGGGGGCGCTGTCCCTCGCCCTGGACCAGAAGGACGGCTCGTCGGCACTGGTCGCCGCGGCGCTGACGGGCATCCGCGGGCTCGTGGCCGACCACGTGCGGGTGCACCCGGGCTACGAGGCCGCGATCGCCGCCGCCCTCGGGTCGCTCGCCGACGCCGTGCTCGCAGAGAACCCTGACGCGGCCTTCGACGCCGTGGCGCGCGCCCGGGCCGACGATCTCGGCCGGGTGGAACTCGTCGTCGCCGACCCGGGCGCCGACCCGGGCGCCGACCCGGCCGCCGCCGGCGAACGGCCGGAGCCGCCTGACCTTCCCGGCCTGGTCTGGGCCTGCTCGGTCGTGGACGGGCCCGCCGGTGTGCTCGGCCTGCTCCGGCACACCGTGATCGCCGAGGACCTCGAGGCTGCCCGTGCCGCCGGGGCTGCCGGCCGCCTGCCGGGCCGCACCGCCGCGGGCGTGCCGCTCACCATCATCACCCGCACGGGAGACGTGCTCAGCGAATACGTGCTGCGCGGCGGATCCGGGGCCAGGCGCAGCAAGCTCGAACTGGTCGCCGACCGCGATGCCGCAGCGGCGGGCCTCGGCGAGGTGGAGTCCCGCATCGAGGTGGTCGGCCACGACCTCGCCGAACAGAGGGCCCTGCTCCGCACCGGCAAGGAGCAGGCCCAGGCCGCCCTCGCCCGGGTGCGTGCCCACGAGTCCCGCCTCGCGGCCCAGTCCGACAAGACCAACCGGGCCACCGTGCAGATCGAGGCGGCCAGCGCCGAACTGAACCGGCTCTCCGCGGCCCTCCGGCTCGCCGGCGAGGCCGTGGCCGGCGCCGAGGCGGCGAGCGAGGCGGCCAGGTCCGAACTCGATCTGATGCGGTCCCGGCCGCGCCCGGTCCTCGACGCCGGCTCCCGCGACGGGCTCTCCGCCGCTCTCGAGGCCGCCCGCGAGAACGAGGTCGAGGCCCGGCTCCAGGTCGAGACGGCCCGCGAACGCGTGCGGGCCGCCCAGACGCTGGCGGACGCCCTTGCCCGCCGGCGCGAGGCCGAGCGTTCCGCGGCCGAGGAGGCTGCGCGGCGCGCCGTCATCCGCCGCCGGCAGGCCCAGGCCGCCACGGATGTCGCCCAGGCGCTGCCCCGCGTGCTCGCCGGTCTCGATGCCTCCGTGGCCGAGGCCCGGGTGCGCCTGACGAGCGCGGAACACGAGCGCACCAGCCAGAACGAAGAACTTGCGGCGCTGCGCCGGGAGGACACCGCCCTGCGCAGCCGGCTGCAGTCGGTCACCGAGACGGTGCACGGCCTCGAACTGCAGATCTACGAGAAGAAACTGCACCTCTCCGGGCTGCTTGAACGCGCCGGCAGCGAGCTCGGTCTGGTGGAACAGGTGCTCATTGCCGAGTACGGGCCCGACCAGCCCATCCCGGCGGACGACCCGAACGAAGAGGCCACGCTCTTCGATCGCGAGCAGCAGCAGCGGCGCCTGGCCGTGGCCGAACGCAAGTTCGCCCAGCTGGGCCGCATCAACCCGCTCGCCCTGGAGGAGTTCGCGGCGCTCGAACAGCGGCACCGGTTCCTCACCGAACAGCTGACCGACCTCACCAACACCCGCCGGGACCTCCTGAGCATCATCGAGGAGATCGACGAGAAGATGGGGGCCATCTTCGGCGCCGCCTTCGAGGACACCCAGGCGGCGTTCGCCGAGGTCTTCCCGGTGTTGTTCCCGGGCGGGAGCGGCAGCATCCGTCTCACCGACCCGGAGAACCTGCTCACGACCGGCATCGAGGTCTCCGTCAAACCGGCCGGCAAGAAGATCGAACGTCTCTCCCTGTTGTCCGGTGGGGAGCGTTCGCTGGCGGCGGTGGCCCTGCTGATCGCGATCTTCAAGGCCCGCCCGAGCCCGTTCTACATCATGGACGAGGTCGAGGCGGCCCTCGACGACGCCAACCTTGGCCGGCTCCTGACCATCTTCGAGGACCTGCGCGCCGCCAGCCAGCTCATCATCATCACGCACCAGAAGCGCACGATGGAGATCGCGGATGCCCTCTACGGCGTGTCGATGCGGCAGGACGGGGTGTCGGCCGTCGTCGGCCAGCGCGTCGTGAAGGACGAGCCGCAGCTCGTCTGACCGGAGGCGCCGCCGGGCTACAGCGCGGCGAGCAGCCGCCCGCAGGCGTCGACCACGCGCCGACAGGCCATGGTGCAGGTGTGCCACGACGGGTACAGCTCCGCCATCCGCTCACACGCCTCGATTGAGGCGGTACAGGCTTCGCGGCACGTCTCCAGCATGGCGATCGCGGTCGCTCCGTCGCTGTGCACGTGCCAGGACAGCAAACGGCTGGTCGCGGAGCACACCTCGATGCAGTCCAGGTCGGCCAGGAAGCAGCGAGTGATCTCTCCGTCGCCCTCGAGGGCGAGGCAGGCGGCGGCGCAGTCCTCGCTCACCTGCACGAGCGCGGCACAGGCCTCCACGCACCGGTTGATCCCGGTGCGCACCGACTCCTCCGGCCAGATGCTCGTTACCATGCCGACACAGTAGACCCGGCCCCCGCGCTTGTCGGGGGGCTTGCACACGGAATCTAGTGGGGGATTCGCACCCCGAGGAGGTCGTGCGTGATGATGGCCGCGGTGCGGGCCCCGGCCCCCGCCGCGACGATCAGCTGCTGCGGTCCGGGCGCCGCCACCTCCCCGGCCGCGTACAGGCCGGGGACGCTCGTGCGCCCGGCCCGATCGGTCACCAGATGTCCGCCGGGGTCCGTCTCGATGAGCAGCCCGGCCAGGAAATCGACGACAGGATGCCAGAGGGGCCGCACGAAGCCGCGGGTCACCGGAATCCGGTCCCCGCCGACGAGGCGCACGGCGGTGAGCGCGCCGCGGTCACCCTCGAGCGCGTCGATGCGGCGCCGTTCGACCGTGATCCCGCGACCGGCGAGCCTCGCCTCCTCGCCCGCGCCCAGGGCCGCGGTCCCGTTTGTTAACACCGTGAGCGGCCGGCTCCACTGCGCCACCAGCAGGGCCCGCGAGACCAGGTCGTCGGTCTCCCCGATCAGGGCCAGGGGCCGATCGGTCAACTCGTACCCGTCGCAGGCCGCGCAGCTGAACAGGCTCATCCCGTAGAAGCCGCGGATGCCGGGCACCGCCGGCAGGGTCTCGCGCAGGCCGGTGGCCACGAGCACCGTGCGCGCGCGCACCGAATGCGCGGCCGACGGGGAGCGACCGGCGATCACCACGGTGAACGGATGAGACACCGAGTCCGGCTCCGATTCCGCTCCGGGCCGGCCCTCCGTCTGCCCGACCGTCTGCACGACCGTCTGCACCGACCGGCGTCGCAGGATCACGGCACCCGGGTAGGACTCGACCTCCTCCCGGGCGAGGCGGCGCAGCTCGTGCGGCGGCACGCCGTCCCGGGTGAGGAAGCCGTGCGACACCATGGTGGCCGCATGTCGCGGCCGGTCGCTGTCGACGACGAGCACCGTGAGACGCGCCCGGATCAGGTTGAGCGCCGCCGACAACCCGGCCGGTCCGGCCCCGATGACCACGCAGTCGTAGGGTCCGGGAGGGTCACCCACCGGGTACGACCTGCGGTGGCAGGGCCTCGATCAGCGGGTGGTCGAAGCCCGTCACCTCGTCACCAGAGCGTGCTCGGCGGCGATGGCCACCTGCTCGTCGCGGGGCACGACCTTGACGCGTTCCCGCAGCACGGGCGACGGGTCGGCGTCGCCGAGGGCCCGTTCGTGGGCGTCGAGGGCGAGCCAGCCCGGCCAGGTGGTGAAGCGGATGCCGCGCTCGCCGAGCAGGGACAGAATCGCGTCCGGGTGCGGGGCGACCGGTTCCGGCAGCAGGGCGAGGTCGCCGACCAGCCGGGTGACGGTCTCCAGGGCGTCGCCCTTGGTGTGGCCGATCAGGCCGACCGGGCCGCGCTTGATCCAGCCGGTGGCGTAGAGCCCGGGCAGGGGCGTGCCGTCCGCCGCCAGGATGCGTCCGCCGTCGCTCGGCAACACGCCCCGCGCGTCGTCGAAGGGCACCCCCGGCAGGGCGCTGCCGCGGTAGCCGACCGCGCGGTAGACGGCCTGCACCGGGTAGTCGAGGAACTCCCCGGTGCCCCGGACGCCGCCGTCGTCGGTCGGCTCGGTACGTTCGAAGCGCATCCCCTCGACCCGGTCGGTGCCGTAGACCTCGGCGGGGCTGTGCAGGAAATGCAGGTGCAGGCGGCGCGAGGCACCGGTCGGCTGGCGGGTGAGCCAGCCGTTGAGGGTGCGGCTCATGACCCTGACCTGGTTGTTGGACGCGGCCAGCCGCGCCTCGGACGCCTCGTCCCGGGGGAAGTCCCGCTCGTAGACGATCACGTCCACGTCCGGCACGTCGCCGAGCTCGCGCAGCTCGATCGGGGTGAACTTCACCTGGCCCGGGCCGCGGCGGCCGAAGACGTGCACGTCGGTGACCGGCGAGCCGAGCAGTCCGGCGTGCACGGTGGCGGGGATGTCGGTGCCGAGCAGGTCGACCGGGTGCTTGGCCAGCATCCGGGCCACGTCGAGGGCCACGTTGCCGTTGCCGATCACGGCGATGTCGGTCGCGTCGAGCGGCCAGTCGCGCGGGGCATCCGGATGCCCGTCGAACCAGGAGACGAAATCGGCCGCGCCGTAGGACCCGGGCAGGTCGATGCCGGGAATGGACAGGTCCGCGTCGCGGATCGCGCCGGTCGCGAAGATGACGGCGGAATAGTGCGCCCGCAGGTCGGCGAGGTCGAGGTCGGTGCCGTAGCCCACGTTGCCGAGGAAACGGATGGTGCCGGCGTCGAGCATCTCGTGCAGGGAGTTCACGGTGCCCTTGATGCGCGGGTGGTCGGGGGCGACGCCGTACCGGATCAGGCCGTAGGGGGCAGGCAGGGAGTCGAACAGGTCGATGCCGACCTCGCCGCCGGCCGCGCGAACGGCCGTGCTGAGGATGTTGCCGGCGTAGATGCCGGCCGGGCCGGCGCCGATGATGGCGACCCGCAGCGGGGTGGCGCGCGCCGG
Source organism: Cryobacterium sp. (assembly GCA_014376815.1). Classification (GTDB taxonomy): domain Bacteria; phylum Actinomycetota; class Actinomycetes; order Actinomycetales; family Microbacteriaceae; genus Cryobacterium. The sequence goes on along the minus strand of JACMQV010000243.1, from coordinate 968 downwards.
CCCGGGCGGCCGCAGGGGCAGGGGCAACAACGGGGGCGTCCGGGTCATGAGAGGGCCTTTCGGGGTGCGGGGGAGATTGGTGCGGGAGAGTCAGATGGGCGCAGGGCGGATGCCGGCGCGGCGAGCCGCCGGGACGGGCTGGAGTGCGGGCTGAGGCCGACGACCGCGCCGACGACCACGACCGCCGGGGATCGCACGCCGCGCTCGCCGGCCTGGGCGGCGATGGTGGCGAGGGTGCCGATGGTGACGCGCTGGTTCGGGCCGTAGCCATCCTCGATGATCGCGACCGGGCAGGCCGCGCCGCGGCTGCCGCCGGACAGCACCTGGGCCGAGCCGGCCAGGGCGCTGATGCCCATCAGCAGGATGACCGTGTGGTCGGCCCCGCCGGGCAGGGCGGCGATCTGCTCATGCCCGGTGACGACCGTGAAAGCGCCGGCGACGCCGCGATGGGTGACCGGGATGCCGGCCGCCGCCGGCACGGAGATGGCGCTGGTCACCCCGGGGACGACCTCGACCGGCACGTTGTGGCTGCGGCAGAACGCCGCTTCCTCGCCGCCGCGGCCGAGCACGTACGGGTCGCCGCCCTTGAGGCGCACGACCCGGCGGCCGGCCAGGGCGTGCTCGACCAGGAGCGCGTTGATCTCGTCCTGGGGGACCGGGTGGTGGCCGGGCAACTTGCCGACGTCGATCACGAGCACTCCGGCGTCGAGTTCGCCGAGGAGCTGGCGCGGGCCGAGCCGGTCGGCGATGACGACATCCGCTTCGGCGAGCAGGCGGCGTCCGAGCACGGTGATCAGTCCCGGGTCGCCCGGGCCGCCGCCCACCAGGTGCACGGGGCCGGGGCCGGCCGGGCGGGGGTGGTGGCCGGGCAACTTGCCGACGTCGATCACGAGCACTCCGGCGTCGAGGTCGCCGAGGAGCTGGCGCGGGCCGAGCCGGTCGGCGATGACGACATCCGCTTCGGCGAG
>JACMQV010000033.1 GCA_014376815.1 Cryobacterium sp. | reverse complement strand
TTCGCTACACGACCATCCAGAACTGGTCGAACAACGTCTACAACCTCGTCAGTAAGCGGGCCACGGCCGGCGAAGGCGCCACGATGGAATGGATCGACGGCAACATCGGCTCCAAGGTCACCATGAAGTACCCCTCCATCTATCTGATGGGCGAGCATGCCAAGGGTGAGACGCTCTCCGTGGCCTTCGCCGGCCCCGGCCAGCACCAGGATGCCGGCGCGAAGATGATCCACATGGCTCCGTACACGCAGTCGTCGATCGTCTCCAAGTCCATCGCCCGTGGCGGCGGGCGCAGCGGGTACCGCGGTGAGGTTCGAGTGGATGCCTCCGCGCACCACTCCGCCAACACCGTGCGCTGCGACGCTCTCTTGGTCGACACCCAGTCGCGTTCCGACACCTACCCGTCCATCGACATCCGTGTAGATGACGTGCAGCTCGGCCACGAGGCCACCGTCTCCCGCGTCAGCGAAGAGCAGCTGTTCTACCTGATGAGCCGTGGTATGCCCGAAGACGAGGCCATGGCCATGATCGTTCGCGGATTTATCGAACCGATCGCCCGGGAGCTCCCGATGGAGTACGCCCTCGAACTCAACAAGCTCATTGAAATGGGCATGGAAGGATCCGTCGGCTAAATGTCCGCCGCTTCAGCGCTTTCGAAGAGCGCTTCAAAAACTGTGCCCGAACCATCCACACCCGCTTCCAGCGCGTCGACTCTTCCGGTCGGCCAGCACGGAATCAAAGAACACTCCGACGGACGTTTCGGCTACGTGCCGGTGCAAACCCGTTCTGACCGTTTCAAAAGCGTCAACGTTACCGACTTCCAGGCCGTCACCGGCCGCGAAGCCGTCTGGAAGCACTCGCCCGTCGCCAAATTCACCGACCTCACCGCCGGCGATCTCGACGGCTCGCGTTACCTCATCGAGTCAACCCCGTCGGCCGATATCTCGGTTGAGTGGGTGCCCAGAACGGATGCCCGCATCGGGACTGCCGGTCTGCCGGAAGAACGCGCCGCAGCCAACGCCTGGGGCGTCTTCGATGACGCCCTCGCCATCACGGTCAGCGGCGAGGAAGCCAAGGAGATCACGGTCACCCGATCGGCCCTCGGTAACACTGCCCGCGGCGCCCACACGATCATCGAGGCCAAGCCGTTCAGCCAGGCCACGGTCATCCTGGCGAACACGGGTGACGCCCGGCTCAGCGAAAACGTTGAGATCATCCTCGGCGAGTCCGCGAACCTCACGGTCGTTTCCCTGCAGGAATGGGACGACTCGGCGGTGCACCTGGCTAACCATTTCGCATCCATCGGTCGTGACGCGCGTCCCAAGCACGTCGTCGTCTCCCTCGGCGGCAGCATCGTGCGGGTCAACCCGTCGGTGCGCCTCGCCGGACCGGGCTCGGACACTCTGCTCCTCGGCCTCTACTTCGCGGATGCCGGCCAGCACTTGGAACAGCAGGTGTACGTCTTCCACGATGCACCGAAAAGCCGCAGCCGCGTCAACTACAAGGGTGCGCTGCAGGGCCAAGACGCCCGCACGGTCTGGATCGGCGATGTGCTG
>JACMQV010000242.1 GCA_014376815.1 Cryobacterium sp. | reverse complement strand
TCCATCCACGGCGGCAGCTGGGCCCGCCGCGACAAGGGCAACAGCGACTGGCGACTGGTCTGCACCTGGCTCGCCTCCGAGGGATTCGTCGCCTACTCAGTGAACTACCGGATGGTTCCGGATGCCGTGTTCCCCGCCGCGCTCGACGACGTCGCCTTGGCCGTGGAGTGGGCCCGCGACCCCGTCAACGCCCAGACCCACGGCATCGACCCCGACCGGATCGGCGTGTTCGGCGGCTCCGCCGGCGGCAACCTCGCCGCCCTGCTCGGCACCCGCGGCTCCGGGTCGCTCACCAAGGGGGCTCGGGTGGCCGCCGTCGCCCAGCTCTCCGCGCCCCTCGACCTCAGCTACCAGGCGCTCGTCACCGGCAAGGCCCCGACGGGGCTGCAGAACATCGTGCTGGACTACGTCGGCTGCGAGACCCTGCGCGGCTGCGCCAAGGCCGCGGCCGCGTCGCCGGCCAACACGCTCGACCGCAGCGACCCGCCCGTGTTCCTCGGGGCGTCGACCGATGAGTTCATCCCGCTGGCACAGGCCACCGGGTACGCCGCCGAGCTCAAGAGCCAGGGCATCAGGCACGAGTTGGTGACCGTGCCGGGAACCCTGCACTCGATCGGCATCCTCGATGAGCCCATGCGGGCGAAAGTCGCGGCGTTCCTGCACCGGAACCTCGGGAACTAGCAACGGCGCAGCGCACGCCTCGAGGATGGTGACTACCGGGAGATCTCACGGTTCGCCCGCTACCGTGGCCCCCGGCGCGCGATCGCTTCGCCACTCTCATCCTTCTCATCCCCGGAGCCCCCGTGAAAACCGGCCGTCACCCCGCCCGTCTCGGGTCACGCCCCAGCCGCCTGCCGGCGATCGTGGGCGTCATCATCCTCATCGGCGCCGTCATCGCCGGCATCATCGTGGCGGCCGGCTTCCGCGCCGGGCAGACCGAACAGGGCAGACCGCCAGCCTCCGCGACGGCCACCGCGCCGGGCGGCTCGGCGGGGCGGGCGATCATCGGCATCCGCACCTTCGTCCCTCCGGACGACATCACGGTCACCTCCGACGTCGCCTACGGCACGCAACCCGACGGCACGCCGCTCCGGCTGGACGTCTGCTCACCGGCCGGCGCCACCGACGGGCACGCATTGCCGGCTATCGTCTCCGTGCACGCCGGCAGCTGGACCCGCGGCGACAAGGCGAACGACGATTGGAGGACGGTGTGCCAGTGGCTGGCCTCGGAGGGGTTCGTCGTCTATTCGGTGGACTACCGCCTCGCCCCCGACCACCCGTTCCCAGCCGGGGTCGACGACCTGGCCACGGCGGTGGAGTGGATCCGGCAACCCGATCACGCGCGGGAGTTCGGCATCGACCCGGCCCGGATCGGCGCGTTCGGCGGATCCGCGGGCGCCAACCTCGCCGCATTGCTCGGCACCCGCGGCTCCGGGCCGACGAGCTCCGGATCCCGGGTGGCCGCGGTGGCCGAGCTGTCCGGGCCGAGCGACCTGACCGGACCGGCGCTGACGGCCGACGGCGCGTCGGAGCGGCTGCAGAAGCTCGTGCGGCACTACCTCGGTTGCGCCACGCTGACCGATTGCCCGCAGGCGGCGGCGGCCTCGCCGACCCTCCAACTCGACCGGAGCGACCCGCCGGTGTTCATCGTCAACTCCGAGCAGGAGTTCGTCCCTCTCGGGCAGGCGACGCGGTTTGCGGCAGGCCTGGACCGCCTCGGCATCCCGCATGAACTCGTCACGGTCGCGGGAAGCGCGCACTCGATCGGCACCCTCGACGCGCCCCTGCGGGTGAAGGTCGCGGCGTTCTTGCACGGGGCCCTGGGCGACTAGAGGCATCCGTCACTCGCGTGCCGTCGTCCGCGTGCCGCCGCCCCCGTGCTGCGGAAGACCGCCCGCCTAGCTCCAGCCGAGCAGACGCAGCCCGGCGGCCGCCGCCGCCCCCGCGATGACGACGACCAGGAACGGCGCCCTCAACCAGAGGGCGACGGCGGCCGCGGCGAGCGCACCGATCCGGGCGTCGAGGACCAGCTGCTGGCCGGTCGCCACCGTGTTCGCGACGGTCAGGGAGGCCAGCAGCCCGATCGTCAGGGTGCCGGCCACGCGGGCGACGCGGGGGTTAGTCAGCCACCGGCGCGGCACGAGGTAACCGAGCAGTTTGGTGAGGAACCCGACGGCGCAGGCCACCAGGATCCAGAGCCAGAGGGTCACGAGACGGCCCCGGTCCCGGTCTCGTCCGGCGTCGGATCGGGCGGCCGGTGGCCCGGATACGGATCGATGTCCGGCTCCAGGCCCTCACCCTCCGGCCCACGCCCGTGGCCGAACCAGCCGATCAGGCCGGCGACGACGGCCGCGACCAGGATGGGAACGCCCGGCGGCACGAACGGCACGGCCAGGACGGTGGCCAGCGCGCACACCACGGCGATCGACCCGGCCTCCCGTGACCGGAGCCGTGGCCAGAGCAGGCCCAGGAACGCCGCCACCGCGGCCCCGTCCAGGCCCCACTGCTTCGGATCGCCCAGGGCGTCACCGGCGAGCGCCCCGACCAGAGTGAACGCGTTCCAGAGCACGAAAATGCCGAGCCCGGCCACCCAGAACCCGCGCTTCTGCTCGACCGGGTCGGACTGCCCGGTGCTCGTGGCGAGGGATTCGTCGATGGTCACATGGGCGGCCGCCAGGCGGCGCCAGCCCCGGGGGTGGAGCAGCGCGTTCAGCTGCATGCCGTAGACCGCGTTACGGATGCCGAGGAGCGCTGCCGCCCCGGCCGCGGCCATGGGGCTGCCCGCGCCCGCGATCACGCCGATGAACGCGAACTGGGATCCCCCGGAGAAGAGCAGCAGGCTCAGCGCCGACGTCTGCCAGAGCGTGAGGCCCGAGGCCACCGACAGGGCGCCGAACGAGATCCCGTAGAGTCCAGTCGCCACCGCGATCGACAGGCCGACCCGGGCCCCGGGGGAATGGCGGAGAGTGGTCGGCACCGCTCAATGCTATTGGCCCGCGGGCCGAGGGGACGCCGGTCGCGCGCCGGTCGCGCGCAGGTCGGGGCCCGATCGGCCGCGCTGCTCAGACGCCGGGCTGCCGGCCGCGGATGCGCCGGGAGAGTTCCGCCGCCGTGCCGGCCAGTTCTGCGGCGAGCGCGGGCCAGTCGGATTGGGCGATGCGCTCCCGCGGGAACGTGAGCGCGATGCCCGCCGCCGGCCAGCCGGCGTGGTCCCGCACGGCCACGGCGACGGATGCCATCCCCGCCGTGATCTCGCCGTCCTCCTGGGCGAACCCGTCGCCGCGGACCCGCTCGAGGAGCCGCCGCAACTCGCCCGTGGTGCGCGGCCCCTGCCCGTCACGGGACGCGAACGCGGCCGCATTGGGGTACAGGGCCCGCAGTTGCGCGGCCGGCAGCGCGGCGAGGAGGGCGCGCCCGCTCGCGGTGAGGTGGCTGGGCAGGCGCACGCCGACATCCGTCACCAGGGACGGGCGTCGCGGCGCGCGCTCCTCTATCAGGTAGATCACGTCGCGGCCGTGCAGCACGACGAGGTGGGCGCTCTCGCCGAGCCGGTCGACGAGCTGCGCGATCAGGGGGCGGCCGAGACGCGACAGGGGCTGCTGGCGCGCGAAGCCCGAGCTCAGTTCGAAGGCGGCCACACCGAGGCCGTAGCGCCGTTCCTCGGGCAGGTGCACGACGAAACCGTGCTCGGCGAGCGCCGCCAGCAGATCGTAGACCGTCGACCGCGGCAGGCCCAGGGCCGTGGCGATCGCGGAGGCCGGCACCGGCCCGCGCTGCATCGCCAGGTGCGAGAGGATGCGCAGCGCGCCATCCGCCGCCGGAACCTTCGCCCTGGCCATCTCGTCCACCCTCGACTACTGTCCGGGATACCGGACACATCCGAGTGTAAACCCGTGGTGCCGGCCACCGCACAGGTGTCGAATCGGAGTATGAACCTCGTCACCGCATCCGTCACCGTATCCGTCACCGCATCCGTCACCGTGGGCACCGGCCCGATCGACTTCGCCGATGTCATCGCCGTGGCCCGCCACGACGCCCGCGTCGTGCTGGCGCCGGCCGCGCTCGACGGGGTCGCGGCGACCCGCCGCATCATCGAGGGCCTCGCCAGCGATACGAACCCGCACTACGGGATCTCCACCGGTTTCGGCGCGCTCGCGACGACCTACATCGAGAGCGACCGCCGCGCCCAGCTGCAGGCCAGCCTCGTGCGTTCGCACGCCGCCGGCAGCGGCCCCGAGGTCGAGCGCGAGGTGGTGCGCGCACTGATGCTGCTGCGGCTCTCGACCCTGATGACCGGGCGCACCGGCGTGCGGCCCGTCGTCGCCGAGACCTACGCTGCGCTGCTCAACGCCGGGATCACCCCGGTCGTGCACGAATACGGCTCGCTCGGCTGCTCGGGCGACCTCGCTCCGCTCGCCCACTGCGCGCTCGCCCTGATGGGCGAGGGCCGGGTACGGGACGCGGGCGGCACCCTGCTGGGCGGCGCCGAGGCACTGGCTGAATCCGGGATTGCCCCGGTCGTGCTGGCCGAGAAGGAGGGCCTCGCCCTGATCAACGGCACCGACGGCATGCTCGGGATGCTCGTGCTCGCCCTCGCCGATCTCTCCCGACTGCTCACGACCGCCGACATCGCCGCGGCGATGAGCGTCGAGGCCCTCCTCGGCACGGATGCCACCTTCGCCGCCGACCTGCAGGCCCTCCGGCCCCAGCTCGGCCAGGCGGTCAGCGCGGCCAACCTGCGTGCGCTGCTGGCCGGCTCCCCGCTGCTGCAAAGCCACGCCGGCCCGGACGACCCCACCGTGCAGGACGCGTACTCGCTGCGTTGCGCCCCGCAGGTGCACGGCGCCGCCCGGGACACGATGAACCACGCCGCCCTGATCGCCGGCCGCGAGCTGGCCAGCGCCGTGGACAACCCCGTCGTCACCCTGGACGGCCGGGTGCAGTCCAACGGCAACTTCCACGGCGCCCCCGTCGGCTACGTGCTCGACTTTCTCGCCATCGCAGCAGCGGATGTCGCGAGCATGAGCGAGCGGCGAACCGACCGCCACCTCGACGCCTCCCGCAACAAAGGGCTGCCGCCGTTCCTGGCCCACGAGGTCGGCGTCGACTCCGGGCTGATGATCGCGCAGTACACGGCCGCCGGGATCGTGTCGGAGCTCAAACGGCTGGCGGTGCCGGCATCCGTCGACTCGATTCCCTCGTCGGCGATGCAGGAGGACCACGTGTCGATGGGCTGGGCGGCGGCCCGCAAGCTGCGGCATTCGATCGACGGCCTCGGCCGGGTGCTGGCGATCGAGATCATGACCGCCGCGCGCTCGCTCGACCTGCGCTCGCCCCTCGTTCCCGGGCTGGCCACCGCCGCGGTGCTGGGCCTGGTGCGCACCGTGGCCGACGGGCCGGGCCACGACCGGTTCCTCTCCCCCGAGATCGAGGCCGTCGTCGGCCTGGTCGCGACGGGCGCGGTGCGGGATGCCGCGGCGGGCGTTGCGGGACCGCTTCGCTGACGGGTGGCCCGGCCGGATGCTGCCAATCCGGGAATTGTCTTGCCGGGTCACCAAAATGCCCCACCCGCTGTAACCCGAACGGGGGGCGGGCTTCACGATTGACAGCGCGGACGGATCTGGACACAGTGAGGTTCATCACCTCGACCGCACGTGGGGTGCGCACAACAGAACAGCAGCCATTCGGCCCGTGCCGACGACTCCCCAGCCCACGGAGTGAGATGATCCGGATCCTCATCGTCGACGACCATACGACCTTCACCGAGCTTCTGACGGAGGCCCTCGACCGCGAACCGGACCTCTGCACGGTCGGATCGTCCGACAGCGGCCGACGCGCGGTCGAGCTCTGCCGAAAGTTGAACCCCGACCTGGTCGTATTGGACTACCACCTGCCCGACGTGAGCGGGCTGAGCGTTGCCGCTATGATCCTGGCCGAGGATCCGGCACTCCGGATCGTCATGCTGACCGGCGATCCCACCATCGAGGCCCTCGAACAGGCCGCCTCCGTCGGGATCTGCGCCTTCCTTCCAAAGGACGGGTCACTTGCAAGCCTGCTGGACACGATCCGCAACGCCAGGCCCGGCGGATTCCTGGTGCACCCGGCCCTGGCCGCCCACTTGAGCGCAAAGTGGCGGCGGAACGAGGGCCGACCCTCGGTCCAGGCCCTGACCCGGCGCGAGCTCGAGGTCCTGCGATTGATGGCCGCAGGGAACGATGTACGCGCCAACGCCATCGTTCTGGAAATTTCCGAGAACACCTGCCGCGGCTATGTGAAATCCATCCTCGCGAAGCTCGAGGTGCACTCACAGCTCGAGGCGGTTGTCAGCGCCACCCGGCTCGGGCTGGTCGGCGAACGCTGAGATGGCCAGCCCGCGCATCCCGGGCACGTCGAGGCTGCCGCCCCGCCGGGCGCACGCATCACTCCACGACGAGGACAGGTCCGTCGAACGCTCGGAGGTGCGCGCGGCCGTCACCCGGTTCCTCCTGATCGGGCTGGTCACCCTCTTGGCGATCTCCATGCCGGTCGTTCTGTGGATCCGGGGCCAGGCTGAGGAGCACACACTGGCTGCCGCTATCCAGCGAACCCACGACCTCGCCAACCACACGGTCGCCCCACTCATCACCGATGAACTCCTGGCCGGTAACCCGGCCTCCCTGCGCGTGCTCGACGACCGGCTCGAACGCTGGATGGCCGGCGCCTCCGTCATGCGGGTGAAGGTCTGGGATCCCAACGGGCTGGTCGTCTATTCCGACCTTCCATCGCTGATCGGCCGAACTTTCCCGCTCCCCAACTGGAGCACGGACCTGCTCGCTGGGGGCACCGACCGGGCGTCGTTCGGTACCGAAAACCGGCTCGACAACGAGCAGGATTCCGCCCTTGGCAAGCTCGTGGAGGTTAATGTGCGCGCGGTCGACGAATCTGGCCGGCCGCTCATCGTCGAAGCCTACTTCGACGATGAGGTCGTGCGCTCCGAACAGCGAGCGCTCCTCCGTGAGATCATCCCGGCCTTCGCACTTTCACTGATCGCACTGCAGCTGGGACAGCTCCTGCCGGCGATCCGGCTGGCCCGGCGCATCCAG
>JACMQV010000241.1 GCA_014376815.1 Cryobacterium sp. | reverse complement strand
CGGGCAGAGAGAACCCACCCCCGAGGGCGGGTGGGTGGTCCCGCCCATCGGGGGGCTGGCCCCACCCAGGGGGTCGGCGCCGCCCGGGGCCGCCGCCAGCAGGGTGGCGAGCTGGCCGCCCGGGGTGTCGTGGGTGTGCACGTGGACCGGCAGGTCGAACCGGTCCCGGAGGGCGGTGACGAGCTTCTCCGCGGCGGCGGGCCGGAGCAGACCCGCCATGTCCTTGATCGCGAGGATGTGCGCCCCGGACAGGACGATCTGTTCGGCGAGCCGCAGGTAGTAGTCGAGGGTGTAGAGGTTCTCCGCCGGGTCGAGCAGATCGCCGGTGTAGCAGAGGGCGACCTCGGCGACGGAGGATCCGGTGGCGAGCACGGCGTCGATGGCCGGTCGCATCTGGGAGACATCGTTGAGGGCGTCGAAGATGCGGAAGATGTCGACACCGGTCACGGCTGCCTCCCGCACGAACGCGTCGGTAACCTCGGTCGGGTACGGCGTGTAGCCGACCGTGTTGCGGCCGCGGAGCAGCATCTGCACGTTGATGTTGGGCAGGGCCTCCCGCAGCGACGCGAGCCGCTCCCACGGGTCTTCGCCGAGGAACCGCAGGGCCACGTCGTAGGTGGCGCCGCCCCAGGCCTCGATCGAGAGGAGCTGCGGGGTCATCCGGGCCACATACGGGGCCACCGCCACGAGGTCGCGGGTGCGCACCCTGGTCGCCAGCAGCGACTGGTGGGCGTCACGGAAGGTGGTGTCGGTGACGGCGAGGGCGGTCTGGGCGCGCAGCTCGGCGGCGAACCCGGCCGGGCCCAGCAGCTGGAGCCGCTGGCGGGAGCCGGAGGGTGCGGGCTCGGCCAGGTCGAGCTTCGGCAGCTTCTCGGCTGGGTTGAGCAGGGTGAGCGGCACACCGTTGGGCTTGTTCACCGTGACGTCGGCGAGCCAGTTGAGGATCTTGGTGCCGCGGTCCTTCGAGGCGCGTCCGCGCAGCAGCTCGGGCCGCTCGTCGATGAAGGAGGTGCTGAGGTTGCCGGCCACGAAGTCCGGGTCGTCGAGGACGGCCTGCAGGAACGAGACGTTCGTGGACACGCCGCGGATGCGGAATTCGGCCAGGGCGCGCTTGGACCGGGTGACCGCCGACGGGAAGTCCCGGCCACGGCAGGTGAGCTTGGCGAGCATCGAATCGAAGTGGGGGCTGATGTGGGCGCCGGGGTTGATCGTGCCGCCGTCGAGCCGGATTCCGGCGCCGCCGGGCGACCGGTAGGTGGTGATCTTGCCGGTGTCCGGACGGAATCCCATCGTCGGGTCTTCCGTCGTGATCCGGCATTGCAGGGCCGCGCCGCGGAGGTGGATCTTGTCCTGGGTCAGCTCGAGATCGCGGAGGCTCTCGCCCGCCGCGATGCGGATCTGGGACTGGACGAGGTCGACATCCGTCACCTCTTCGGTGACGGTGTGCTCGACCTGGATGCGCGGGTTCATCTCGATGAACACGTGCTGGCCCTCGCGTTCGCCGACCGTGTCGAGCAGGAACTCGACGGTGCCCGCGTTGACGTAGCCGATCGACTTCGCGAAGGCGACCGCGTCGGCGTAGAGCCGCTGGCGGATCTCGTCGGAGAGGTTCGGCGCCGGAGCGATCTCGATCACCTTCTGGTGGCGGCGCTGCACGGAGCAGTCCCGCTCGAACAGGTGCACGGTCTCGCCGGTGCTGTCGGCCAGGATCTGCACCTCGATGTGACGGGGCCGGAGGACGGCCTGCTCCAGGAACATCGTCGAGTCCCCGAACGCACTGTTCGCTTCGCGCATGGCCTCCTCGAGGGAACCGCGCAGCTGGCTCATCTGGGCGACCCGGCGCATCCCGCGCCCGCCGCCGCCCGCGACGGCCTTGGCGAAGATCGGGAAGCCGATTTCCTCGGCCGCGGCGATCAGCTCGTCGACATCCTTCGAGGGCGCACTGGATTTCAGCACCGGCACGCCGGCTGCGATGGCGTGCTCCTTCGCGGTGACCTTGTTGCCGGCCATCTCGAGCACGTGCGCGCCGGGACCGATGAACGTGATGCCGGCCTGCCGGGCGGCCAGGGCCAGCTCCGGGTTCTCGGACAGGAAGCCGTAACCGGGGTAGATCGCGTCGGCACCGCTCTCCCGGGCCACCCGGATGATCTCACTCACCGTGAGGTAGGCGCGCACGGGATGACCCGGTTCGCCGATCTGGTAGGCCTCGTCCGCCTTCAGCCGGTGCAGGGAATTCCGATCCTCGAACGGGAACACCGCCACCGTCTTCGCCCCGAGTTCATAGGCGGCCCGGAAGGCCCGGATCGCGATTTCACCGCGGTTGGCAACAAGGATTTTCGTGAACATCAAGACCTCTCAAGCGTGGAGCCGCACGCAGCCAACGGTTAGGTTCTCCCAGACTAGTGAAGGTAACGTATCTACTTGTGCACGTACTAAGCGTTAGCTCCCTCAAGGGAGGAGTAGGCAAGACCACAGTGACTCTGGGTCTGGCGTCTGCTGCCTTCGCCCGCGGCGTGCGAACCCTGGTTGTGGACATTGATCCGCAATCGGATGTGTCGACCGGGATGGACATCGAGGTCTCCGGCCACCTGAATATCGCCGATGTGCTCGCCTCTCCCAAGGAGAAAGTGGTTCGTGCCGCGATCGTCCCCAGCGGGTGGACGCGCGGCCGGCCCGGCACCATCGACGTCATGATCGGCAGCCCGTCCGCCATCAATTTCGACGGCCCGCACCCCAGCATCCGGGACATCTGGAAGCTCGAAGAGGCTCTCTCCACCGTCGAGAAGGACTACGACCTGGTGCTGATCGACTGCGCCCCGTCGCTGAACGCGCTGACCCGCACGGCGTGGGCGGCCAGCGACCGCGTGGCCGTGGTCACCGAGCCCGGCCTGTTCTCCGTTGCCGCAGCCGACCGCGCGCTGCGCGCGATCGAGGAGATCAGGCGGGGACTCAGCCCGAGGCTCCAGCCGCTCGGCATCATCGTCAACCGGGCCCGGGTCGCCTCCCTCGAGCACCAGTTCCGGATCAAGGAACTGCGCGACATGTTCGGTCCGCTCGTGCTCAGCCCCCAGCTTCCCGAGCGCACCTCGCTGCAGCAGGCGCAGGGCGCCGCCAAGCCCCTGCACACCTGGCCCGGCGACAGCGCCCAGGAGATGGCACGCTACTTCGACCAGCTGCTCGAGCGCATCCTGCGCACGGCACGAATCGGCGAGTACGCCGAACAGCACTGACCCGCACAGCACGGGCCCAGACCGCACTGGCCCGGGGACAGGGCTGAGCTCAGGAGACCTTGCGGCTGCCGCGGCGAACGGCGAGTTCGTCCGAGGGGTCGACCGTTTGGGTGTCCAGCTCCACCAGGGTCGTCTCGACCTCTCGAAGCACCTTGCCCACGGCAATGCCGAAGACGCCCTGCCCGCGGCTGACCAGGTCGATGACCTCGTCGTTGGAGGTGCAGAGGTAGACGCTGGCTCCGTCGCTCATCAGCGTCGTCTGAGCCAGGTCGCTGATCCCTGATTCGCGCAGCTGGTTCACGGCGGTGCGGATCTGCTGGAGGGAGATGCCGGTGTCGAGCAGGCGTTTGACCAGTTTCAGGACCAGGATGTCGCGGAACCCGTAGAGACGCTGCGTGCCGGACCCGGCAGCACCGCGCACGGTGGGCTGAACCAGCTCGGTCCTTGCCCAGTAGTCGAGTTGGCGGTAGCTGATACCCGCTGCCCGCGCCGCCACGGCGCCGCGATAGCCCGAGTGATCGTCGAGCTCCGGCATCCCGTCAGTGAAGAGCAGGCCCTCGCTGTAGCGAGAGCCCTCGTCACGCTGATGGAGCTCGCTCATACGTTTGCCTCTCGGGGTGGGACTGCGATGGATCATCGCTGGACCAACGCTACCGAGGTGGACGGCGCTGACCAGCGACATCCGGTCGAACACGTTGGCGTGTCGGGCCGAAAAGGAGACGCCCTGCCCAGTGTACGACCTACTTGGTCAGTCGGCCCAAGGCGGAACGGATCAGGCTGCCGCGAATCACCTCGAGCTGTCCGGCGATTTCCACCGCCATTTCGGCGGCCTTGGCCCGGCTGGACGCGTCCTTGCGGCGGGACAGCGGCACGAGGGCGCTCTCGATCAGGCCCAGCTCACGTTCGGCCGCACCGCGGAAGCCGCGGAGGTGGCGAGGCTCGATGCCGCTGCGCTGCAGCTCCACCAGGGCGCGGAGGACACTCAGGGCATCGTCACCGTAGAAGTCCGCCGGCAGGATGATCGACGCCGACACGGCGTCGTGGAGCAAAGAGATCGAGGCGCCCGCCTCGCGGGCGAGTTCGTCCCGGTTGAGCCGGCGCGCCAGGGTCAGCATCGACGGACCCGGGGTCACTCCACCGGGCAGAACCGGCGACAGCCCGGCGTCAAGATCGTCGAGGTAGGAGCGGATGACCTTCAGCGGGAGGTAATGGTCCCGCTGCATGGAGAGGATCAGGCGGAGGCGATCCAGGTCCCCGGCGCAGAACTTGCGATACCCGGACTCCGTCCGGGCAGGGGAAACCAGCCGCTGCTCCTCCAGGAACCGCAGCTTCGACGGGGTCAGGTCAGGGAATTCCGGCGTTAACCGGGCCAGCACCTGTCCGATGCTCAAGAGTGACGTCGCGCCCGGCGCTCTGGCCTGGGCGGAGGACGCCGGCACTAGTCGCTCGCCTGGGGCTTGAGGTCGTGCCGCGAGGCGTAGAACGTGAGACGGAATTTGCCGACCTGGACTTCGGCGCCGTCATGGAGCAGCGCGGAGTCGATCCGAACGCCGTCGAAGTAGGTTCCGTTCAAGGAAACGAGGTCTTTCACCTCGAAGGCGGTGCCGTGCCGCAGGAATTCCGCGTGCCGCCGCGAGACGGTGACGTCGTCGAGGAAGATGTCCGCATTAGGATGGCGACCAACCGTCGTCACGTCCGCGTCCAGCAGAAACCGCGCTCCGGCGTTGGGCCCCCGACGCACCACGAGCAGAGCAGACCCCGGGGGGAGAGCCGCGATGGCTTCCTGTTCCTCGGCCGTCACCACGCCGTCGATCGCGGCCAACTGCGCCGCGAACTCCTGGCTGAAAGTCATGGTTGTGTCGGTGTTGGCAAAATTCTGTGGCGCAGCCCTGCGCTCGGGGTCATGCGTCTTTTTGGAATCGATCACCGTACACCTCCTACTCATCAAGCGTATCGGATCGGACGGCCGGTTCCACCCGCGGAATGCGAATCACCCTGGCCGTCTCGATTGCGTAAATAATGCCCGCCCACCAGTAAAGAAAAGTTCCCCATAGGCCGAAGGCCCAGCCTACGGGCATCGACCACCAGGCGGCTGCGGGGAAGGCCTGGCCGAGCATGATCATCGGCAGTGCGTAGAAGAGGCAGAAGGTGGCCACTTTGCCGAGAAGGTGCACCGGGAGGGGCCCGAATCCGAAATTTGCCAGGATCACGCCGAGGCCGAGCAGGAAGACGTCCCGTCCCACCACGACCAGAACGATCCACCACGGCACCAGGTCTCGCCAGGCCAGTGCGATCAGGGCTGCGAAGATGTACAGGCGGTCCGCCGCGGGGTCGAGCAATTGGCCCAGTCGGGTGATCTGACCGAATCTCCGCGCCAGGAAGCCGTCGAGAAAATCGGTGAAGCTGGCCACGGCCAGCACGAGCAGAGCCCAGGCGTCCTCGCCCCGCACGAGCAACACCAGGAACACGGGCACCAGGGCCAGTCGGAGCATGCTGAGCAGATTGGGCAGGGTGATGATCTTCGCGCTGACGCCGGTTCCCTCTGCCCCTGTCACGATCCCGAGTCTATCGACGCGCCGCCGGAACGGGGCGGCGGCATCCCGTCAGCCGGAAGACCCGCGTTCTCGGGCTCGGCCCGAGTCCTCCTCGGCCCGGTCCGCGGCAGCCCGGCTCCGCTCCACGCTGCGGCTCCGCTCCACGCTGCGGCGCAGGGCCTCCATTAGGTCGAGGACCTCTCCCCCGCCTTCCTCGCCCGTCGGCCGGCCGAACGTGACCTCCGTGTCCACGGCGTCGCCGGCCGCGAGTTTCGCGTCGATGAGCTCCCGCAACTGGTCCTGGTAGTCATCCCGGAAATCTTCCGGTGAGAAGTCGGAGGCGAACGAATCCACGAGGGCCGCCGAAAGCTCGAGTTCCTGGGCCGAGATGCGGACCGGCTCGTCCAGGCCGGGAAAGTGGGCGACCCTCACCTCGTCGCTCCACAGCAGTGACTGGAGGAGCAGCACGTCATCGCGCACCCGGAGCGCCCCGAGACGGGTCTTCTGTCGCAGCGCGAAACGCGTGATCGCGGTTCGATCCGTGGCCTCGAGTGCCCGCCGGAGGAGGACATACGCCTTGGCGGAGGCACCATCCGGTTCGAGGAAGTAACTGCGCTCGAACATGATCGGGTCGAGTTGCTCGGTGGGAACGAATTCAACCACCTGGATCTCGTGGCTCCGCTCCGCCGGCAGCCGGCTCAGGTCCTCATCGGTGATGACCACCGTCTTGTCTCCGTTGTCCCAGGCCTTGCCGATGTGGGCGTAGTCGACCACGCGGCCGCAACGCTCACACCGGCGCTGATAGCGGATTCGCCCGCCGTCCGCGTCGTGCACCTGGTGCAGCGACACATCATGGTCCTCGGTCGCGCTGTAGACCTTGACGGGAACGTTGACGAGCCCGAAGGTGATCGCGCCCTTCCAAAACGATCTCATACCCCCAGTACACACCGTTCATGGGCCCGGGGCTAGGCTGACGGCCTAGCGCCACCGGGGCCCCGAGAGCATGCTGGCCTCATGAGCGAGAGGCCGGAACACGGGGTTTCAAGCCAGGTCGTCACGGTCGGTGGCCGCCGGATCACCCTCACCCACCTCGACAAGGTGCTGTACCCCGAGACGGGCACGACCAAGGCGGACGTGCTCGGTTACTACGCCGCCGTCGCCGACGTGCTGATTCCTCACGCCGCCAACCGCCCCGCCACCCGCAAGCGCTGGGTGCACGGCGTCGGGACCGCGGATGAACCCGGGCATGTCTTCTTCCAGAAGAACCTGGACAGTTCCACTCCGGACTGGGTTCGGCGCGGCCGGATTCAGCACGCCGACCACGTGAACGAGTATCCGCTGGTGAACGACCTGGCGACGCTCACCTGGCTGGGCCAGATCTCGGCCCTCGAGATCCACGTGCCGCAGTGGCAATTCGGGGGCGACGGCAGTCCCCGGAATCCCGACCGGCTCGTGCTCGACCTCGACCCGGGCGAGGGGGTCACGCTTGCCGAGTGCGCGGAGGTCGCCCGGCTGGCCCGGGCGATCCTGCGGGACATGGGCCTTGACCCGCTGCCGGTGACCAGCGGAAGCAAGGGCATCCATCTGTATGCGGCCCTGGATCTCAGCCACACCTCGGAGCAGGTCTCCCAGGTCGCGCACGAACTGGCGCGGGCTCTCGAGGCCGACCATCCGGCCCTGGTGGTCAGCGATATGAAGAAGGCCAGGCGGCCCGGCCGGGTGTTCGTGGACTGGAGCCAGAACAGCAGTGCGAAGACGACCGTCACGCCGTATTCCCTGCGCGGAACCCTGCGTCCCATGGTCGCCATGCCCCGCACCTGGCGCGAGCTGGCCTCCCCCGGCCTCGCTCAGGTCGATTTCCGGCAGGCGATGCACCGGGTCGAGCGCAGCGGCGACCCGCTGGCCGCCCTGCTCGCCGCGCACTCGCGGGGCGCCGGGAGCGGGGCGGACACCCTGGGAGCGGATGCCCTGGCCGCCTACCGCGGAAAACGGGACGCTATGAAGACCCCGGAGCCGATGCCGACCGGCGCCGTGACAGCGGGTGACGGGCGGTCCTTCGTGATCCAGGAGCACCACGCCCGTAACCTGCACCACGACCTGCGCCTCGAGCACGAGGGCGTGCTGGCCTCCTGGGCGCTGCCGCGCGGGGTGCCGACGGATCCGGCGAAGAACCACCTCGCGGTCAGGACGGAGGACCACCCCCTCGAATACGGCGCGTTCGAGGGAGAGATCCCGGCGGGCGAGTACGGCGCCGGCACGGTGCAGATCTGGGACAGAGGGGCTTACGACCTGGAGAAATGGCGGGACGACGAGGTGATCGCCACCCTGAACGGCGAGCCCCAGGGAGGATTGCACGGATCGAAACGGTTCGCCCTGATCCACACCGACGGCGCGAACTGGCTGATCCACCTAATGAAGCCCCGCCCGTCGTCCGGGGCGGTGCGTCCCCCAACCGGTTCGACGAGCGGCGCGTCCGCCGCCGGGCCCGACCGGCGCACCCGATACCGGCCCATGCTCGCCACCCTCGGCTCGGTGGCCGATCTGCCGGAGGAAGACGAGTGGGCGTTCGAGATGAAATGGGACGGCGTCCGCGCCCTCGCCTACGTGCGGGCGGAGGAGCCTCCCGCCGAGGTGCGCCTGGTCACCCGCAACGGCAACGATGTCACGGCGGCCTACCCGGAGCTGGTGGCGGCACTGCCGCTTGCCCTCCGGGCCGATTCGGCCGTGCTCGATGGGGAGATCGTCGCCCTCGACCGGGCCGGGCGGCCGGATTTCGGCCTGCTCCAGACCCGGTTGGGCCTGACCGACCGTGGGCGGATCGACGCCGCCGTCACGGCCACGCCGGTGCGGTTCATGGTCTTCGACCTGCTCGAACGCGACGGGGAGCCGCTCCTGGACCTGGCGTACGCCGCACGCCGGGCCGTCCTCGGCGACATCCTGGTCGAAGTTGGTGCAGTGCAGGTGCCGCCCGTCTTCGACGGCGACGCCGCCGAGGCCGTGCGGTCCAGCCGGGACCTTGGTCTGGAGGGCGTCGTCGCGAAGACCCTGACCGGCAGCTACCAGCCCGGGCGTCGCTCGCGGTCGTGGATCAAGATCCGGCACCACCGCAGCCAGGAGGTGGTCATCGGCGGGTGGCGGCCCGGCAACGGCCGACGGGCCGGCACTGTGGGCTCCCTGCTGATGGGGATCCCCGATGGTGACCGGCTCCGTTTCGTCGGCCGGGTGGGCACGGGCTTCCGGGACCGGGACCTGGACGACCTCCGCGCCCGCCTGCACTCCATCGATGCGGCGGACAACCCGTTCGCGGATGTCCCCGTCGCCGAGGCCCGGGACGCCCGCTGGGTTCGGCCGGCGCTCGTCGGCGAGGTCGAATTCGCGGAGTGGACCTCGGCAGGGCGCCTCCGGCATCCGTCCTGGCGTGGCTGGCGCCCGGACAAATCGCCGGCGGACGTGGCCAGGGAAGCGCCTTAGCGCTTCGTCACGCGAGGCGCGCCTGGAGGGCGGGCCAGCTGGCGGCGAAACCGGGGTGCAGTGGAAGATCAGCGACCCGGTCGGTGGGGACCCAGCGGAGAGCGATGCTCTCCTGGTCGCTGATCACCGGGTCGAAGCGCGCCTCGGCCCGGACCACCACGGTGGTGTACGACCAGAAGCCGAGGTCCAGGACCGAACTGAACTGGACCGTGACCAGAGAGGCCGGGACGCCGGCCTCTTCCCCGGCCTCGCGCAGCGCCGCCTCGAGGGCGGTCTCGTGCTGGTGGCGGGCTCCCCCGGGCAGCCCCCAGGTGTCACCCTGATGGCTCCAGAGCGCGCGGTGCTGGAGCAGGACCCCGAGCTCGAGGTGGTGCACCAGCAGGCCGGCAGCACCGTACAGGCCCCAGAACTTGCTGCCGTCGGGCCCGTACACCCAGCTGTCACCGTTGCTGATCATGACCCAAGCATGAGGCACCCGGCCGAGAGTATGCCCCGGGTTTCACCCGGAGTCGTCAGGTCAGAGGGCCACGATCGCGTGCACGGGGGCGTCCCCGAGGAGGGATCGGCCGAGCAGGTCGGTCAACTCGAGCACAACGCCGACGCCGGCGAGGCGGTAGCCCGCCCGCTCGACCAGGCGCGAGGTCGCGGCGATGGTCCCTCCGGTGGCCAGGACGTCGTCCAGGACCAGCACGCGCGAGCCCGCGGCCAACTGCCCGATCTCGAGTTCGAGGCAGGCCGACCCGTATTCCAGGTCGTACTCCTCGCTCAGGACCGAACCGGGCAGCTTGCCGCCCTTGCGCACGGCGAGCACCGCGACGTCCGCCGCGTAGCCGACGGCGGCAGCCAGCAGGAACCCGCGAGCCTCGATGCCGGCCACCGCGTCGAATTGTCCGTCGAACCGGCCGGCGAGTTCGTCGATCAGCGACCGGAACGCCGCGGCGTCAGCGAACACCGGGTTGAGGTCGCGGAACAGGATGCCCGCTTGCGGGAAATCGGGGTACGAGGCGAGGAGAGCGTGCACATGGTCTGCTGCGGGGGTTTTCACCACCTCAGCTTAAACGCCCCGCACCCCTCGCCGGACGCGCCCGAGCCCGCCGCCCGGATGGCACGTGCACACAGTCCCGCATGCTAGCCTCAGATTTAGCTAACAAGGTTAGGTACTTTTTCGGGTATCTTTGCTGGAACGCCAGAAAGGGCAGCTATGCAGGGGTGGACGTGCTAGAGGAACTCGTGGTTCTGCTGGATGACGCGGGGCAGGAAATCGGTACGGCCCCGAAGCTCAGCGTGCATGATGCCGATACCGCGCTGCACCTCGCGTTCTCCTGCCACGTTCTCAATCCGGACGGCCAGGTCCTCATCACCCGCCGGGCCCTGGCCAAGAAGACCTGGCCGGGCGTGTGGACCAACTCCTTCTGCGGCCATCCCCTTCCCGGCGAGCCGATGACGGAGGCCATCACCCGGCGCGCCCGCTTCGAACTCGGCCTCGAGGTCACGGATCTTGCCGTCACCCTGCCGGACTTCCGCTACCGTGCCATCGACAGCAGCGGCATCGTGGAAAACGAGATCTGCCCGGTCTACCTGGCCCGTGTGCAGGCAGACCCGGTGCCCAACCCCGATGAGGTGATGGAGTTCGCCTGGGTCGCCCCGGACGCCCTCGAGCGTGCCGTGCGCGACGCCCCCTGGGCGTTCAGCCCCTGGCTCGGTCTCCAGCTGCGCGAACTGACGAGCTTCGATGCATGAAATCCAGACCGTGGGGGTAGGAATGGAACTGGAACGCTTCTTCGCGGCGGCACGCCTGCGCGCCAGCGACTACGGCGAGCACTACGTCGCCCTGTGGGACGGCCTCGAGCAGGCCAGCACGGGTGGAAAGCGGGTGCGCCCCGCGCTCGTGCTGGCCGCGTTCACGGGCCTGGGCGGCACCGACCTCGCACTGGCCACCCCCGTTGCGGTCAGCTTCGAGCTGCTGCACACCGCGTTCGTCATTCATGACGACGTGATCGACCAGGACCTGGCCCGCCGCGGCGTGGCCAACATCGCCGGCACGTTCGCCGAGCGGGCGCTCGCGCACGGAGCCGGGGCGCAGGCGGATGCGTGGGCGGCGACCGCCGCCATCCTGGCCGGCGACCTGGCCCTCAGCGAAGCGCACCGGGCCCTCGCCATGCTCCCCGTCGAGCTCAAACTGCGCGGCCGGCTGCTCGACCTCCTCGACCGGGCCGTGTTCGTGTCCGCTGCCGGGGAGCTGGCGGACGTGACCAACACCGCCTCGAAGCATCCACTGTCCGTTGACCTGGTCGTGAAGACCCTGGAGCAGAAGACGGCGGTGTACTCCTTCGAAGCACCGCTGCAGGCCGGGGCGATCCTGGCCGGCGCCTCAGCCGAATCGATCGGCGCCCTCGGGGCGTTCGGCCGGCTGATCGGGGTGGCCTTCCAGCTCACCGACGACATCCTGGGCGTGTTCGGGGACCCGGAGCTGACCGGCAAGAGCGTGCTCACCGATCTGCGCGAAGGCAAGCAGACGGCCCTGATCGCCCATGCGGGTACCACCGGGGCCTGGGCAGGCCTCGCCCCCTTCATCGGCAAGGCCGACCTCACCGAGACGGAGGCCGACGCCGTTCGCGCAGGCCTCCGGGACTGCGGGGCCCTGCAGGCGGCGACCGCCCTGGCCGCGGACCACGCCGACCGGGCCGTCGCGGCGCTGGACACGCCCGCCATCCCGGTACCGCTCCGCGACCTGCTCACCACTCTGGCCGGCACCGCCGTGAATCGCAGCCGATGAACCGGGGCACCCCCGCCGACCACACCGGCATCGCGAAATACAACGCCGCGGCCCGCGCCAGTTCCGCCACGGTCATCGGCCACTACTCCACCTCCTTCGGCCTTGCGGCCCGGCTCCTCGAGCCCCGCGTGCGCAGCCAGGTGCGCACCATCTACGCCCTCGTGCGGATCGCCGACGAGATCGTGGACGGTGCCGCCAGCCAGGCCGGCGTCAGCGTCGACGGCCAGCGGGCGCTTCTGGACGCTCTCGAACGCGAGACCGGCCAGGCCATCGACACGGGCTTCAGCACCAACCTCGTCGTGCACGCCTTCGCCGCCACCGCGCGGGAGGCCGGAATCGAAACGAGCCTGACCGCACCCTTTTTCGCATCGATGCGCCGTGACCTCGACCCGACGCCGTTCGACGCCGCGGGCGTGGCCGAGTACATCTACGGTTCGGCGGAGGTGATCGGGCTGATGTGCCTGCGCTGCTTCGTGCAGGACACACCGCGAACAGCGGACGAGCTCCAGGTGCTCGAGACCGGCGCCCGCAGCCTCGGCGCCGCGTTCCAGAAGGTCAACTTCCTGCGTGACCTCGCGGCCGACCGGGACGCGCTCGGACGCAACTACTTTCCCGGCGTGAACCTGCTCTCCCTGACCGAAACACACAAGAACGAGCTGCTCGACGACATGGACGCCGACCTGGCCGCAGCCGCGCGTGTGCTTCCCCTGCTTCCGGTGGGGAGCCGCCGCGCGGTCACCGCCGCACACCGCCTCTTCGCCCGACTGTCGGCGAAGCTGCGAGTAACCCCCGCGCGAGCACTGATGAGCGCCCGGATACGGGTGCCGGATCCGGAGAAAATCATGATCGCACTCACCGCATCGTTCGGTCCGGGAGCGTGGAAGCGATGAGCAGCGCCGCTGGTCCCACCACTGGGCACACCGCTGGGCACACCGCCGGGCACACCGTCGTCATCGGCGGTGGGATCGCCGGGCTGGCCAGCGCCGCGCTGCTGGCCCGCGACGGCCACAGGGTCACCCTGCTCGAGGCGCACGCCACCCTCGGCGGGCGGGCCGGCTTCTGGGAGGTCGACGGGTTCCGGTTCGAAACCGGTCCGTCCTGGTACCTGATGCCGCAGGTGTTCGACCACTTCTACCGCCTGTTCGGCACGTCCTCCGCGGAGCAGCTCGATCTGACCCGGCTCGACCCGGGCTACCGGGTGTTCTTCGAGGACACCGCGGAGCCGGTGGACATCGCGGCCGAGCGCGCCGACAACATCGCCCTGTTCGAAAGCCTCGAGCCCGGCGCCGGCGCGGCCCTGGATCGCTACCTCGACTCGGCCAAAGAGACCTACGACATGGCCGTCAAGCGGTTCCTGTACACGAGCTTCGCGAGTTTCCGGCCACTGCTGGTCCCGGATGTCCTCCGGCGGCTCGGCCGACTGGCCCGCCTGCTCCTGCAGCCGCTGGACAGGTTCGTCGCCGGCTATGTGAAGGACAACCGGCTGCGCCAGATCCTCGGCTACCCGGCCGTGTTCCTCGGCTCCTCCCCCGACCAGACCCCCTCGATGTACCACCTGATGAGCCACCTGGACATGGCGGACGGCGTGCTCTACCCCCAGGGCGGGTTCACCCGCCTGATCGACAGCATCGCCGACATCGCCACGGCGCAGGGCGTGACCGTGATCACCGAGGCGACCGTCACCGCCATCCGCACCACCCCCGGCGCCGGGACCGCCGTGGCCGGCGTGACCTACCGCACGGCGGACGGCGCCATCGTCACCCTCGACGCCGACACCGTCGTCTCCGCCGCCGACCTGCACCACACCGAAACGGAGCTGCTCCCGGCCGCCTCCCGGACCTATCCGGAGAGCTGGTGGCAGAAACGGGTCTCCGGCCCGGGTGCCGTACTCGTTCTGCTCGGCATCAAGGGCGACCTGCCCGAGCTGAAGCACCACAGCCTGTTCTTCACCCGGGACTGGGCCGAAAACTTCGGCCGCATCTTCGGCAAGAAGACCAGCGTGCCCTCGCCGGCCTCCTTCTACGCGTGCATGCCCAGCGCCACCGATCCGGGCGTCGCGCCCGAGGGCTACACGAACATGTTCCTGCTGGTGCCGATCCCCGCCGACCCGGGTCTCGGCCACGGCGGGATCAACGGTGCGGGCTCGGCTGCGATCGAGAAGGTCGCGGACGACACCATCGCGCAGCTCAGCGACTGGGCCGGCATCCCCGACCTGGCCGAGCGGATCGTGGTGCGCCGCACCGTGGGACCCGGCGACTTCGCCGACGACCTGAACTCCTGGCGCGGCGGGGCCCTCGGCCCGGCGCACACCCTGCGGCAGAGCGCCTTCCTGCGCGGTTCCAACGCCTCCGCGAAGGTCGACGGCCTCTTCTACGCCGGCGGCACCACGATTCCCGGCATCGGCCTTCCGATGTGCCTGATCAGTGCGGAAATCCTGCTGAAGCGCATCAACTCGGACACCTCCACGGGGCCGCTGCCGGAGCCCCTGCCCGACTCCGTGCGGCGCGCCCTGCCGGAAGCCCAGTAGCGGCGCCGGACACCGTGGCCTGGACGACACCGTGGCCTGGACGACACCGTGACCTGGACGACACCGTGACTGGGACGACACCGTGACCTGGACGACAGCGTGACCTTCGCGTACCTGCTGACCCTGCTTG
>JACMQV010000240.1 GCA_014376815.1 Cryobacterium sp. | reverse complement strand
TCGGCCAGGTTGCACCGGGTAAGGTCACCAAGCTCGTTCCGTTCGGCGCGTTCGTTCGCGTTGCCGAGGGCATCGAGGGTCTTGTTCACATCTCGGAGCTCTCGGGCAAGCATGTCGAGCTCGCCGAGCAGGTCGTCTCCGTCGGCGACGAGGTCTTCGTCAAGGTCATCGACATCGACCTCGAGCGTCGCCGCATCTCGCTGAGCCTCAAGCAGGCCAACGAGGGTGTCGACCCCGAGGGCACCGAGTTCGACCCGGCGCTCTACGGAATGCTCACCGAGTACGACGACCAGGGCAACTACAAGTACCCCGAGGGCTTCGACCCGGAAACCAACGAGTGGCGCGAGGGCTTCGAAACCCAGCGCGAGAAGTGGGAGCAGGACTACGCTGCTGCCCAGGCTCGCTGGGAAGCACACAAGAAGCAGGTCGCCTCCGCGAACGACGAGATCACCGCCGTTGGCGATGTCCCGTCCGCCGCAGGCTCCTCCTTCTCGAGCGAGACGGCCGGCGCCGGCACGCTCGCGGACGACGAGGCCCTCGCGGCACTGCGCGAGAAGCTCTCCAGCTCCAACTAGTCACACCAGGCGTGTGCCGGGTCAGGTTCGCCTGAGCCGGCACACAGCCGAATGAAGGCCGCACCCTCAGGGTGCGGCCTTTTTTGCGGCTCCCGTCGATTGTCGCCCAAGCGGACAACTGTTGCCGGCCCACGGGCAACAGTTGTCCGCTGTGGCAACCTTTGCCTGGGCAGGCGCCGACGAACCGGCCACCGCTGTGCAGGCGCGCGGCGCCGAGGCTCTAGCATGGCAGGCGTGTACTTGATTGGACTGACCGGCGGGATCGCATCCGGAAAAAGCACCGTGGCGCGTCGGCTCGTGCGGCACGGAGCCGTGCACATCGACGCCGACCAGCTCGCCCGGCTCGCGGTCGCCCCCGGCACTCCGTCCCTCGAACAGATCAAGGCCTCCTTCGGTGCGGGGGTTCTGGGCGCCGACGGCAGCCTCAACCGGGCCGCGCTGGGCACTGTGGTCTTCGCCGATCCGGGCGCTCTCGAACGCCTCAACGCGATCGTTCACCCGGCCGTGCGTGCGCTGTCCGACGAGTGCATCCGAGCGGCCGAAGCGGCCGACCCGGAGGCTGTTGTCGTGTACGACGTGCCCCTGTTGGTGGAGGCCGCCGTGGACCATCCGTTCGACCTCGTCGTGGTCACCCAGGCGGACGAAGAGACCCGGGTTCGCCGGATGGTGGAACTGCGGTCGATGGATGCCGACGAGGCGGAGCGCCGGATCCGCGCCCAGGCCAGCGACGCCGACCGGCGCGCGATCGCCGACGTGGTCATCGACACGGGCGGCACCCTGCAGCAGACCCTCGAGCAGGTCGATCTGCTCTGGGAGCGGGTGCTGGGCGGGACGGTGCAGCGGACTGTCAGAGGCTCTCCGTAGACTGGAGGGCATGGAACCCACGCGTTCAGTGCATCCGTTCGAGGTCATCAGCGAGTACACGCCGAGCGGCGACCAGCCGACCGCGATCGCCGAGCTGGCCGGCCGGATCAACGCCGGAGAAACCGACATCGTGCTGCTCGGCGCCACCGGAACCGGCAAGTCGGCGACCACGGCCTGGCTGATCGAGCAGGTGCAGCGGCCGACCCTGGTCCTGGCCCACAACAAGACCCTGGCCGCTCAGCTGGTGAACGAGTTCCGCGAGCTGATGCCCAACAACGCGGTCGAGTACTTCGTGTCGTACTACGACTACTACCAGCCGGAGGCGTACGTACCCCAGACCGACACCTTCATCGAGAAGGACTCCTCGATCAACGCCGAGGTGGAGCGGCTGCGCCACTCCACCACGAACTCGCTGCTCAGCCGGCGGGACGTGATCGTGGTGTCGACCGTGTCCTGCATCTACGGCCTCGGCACCCCCGAGGGCTACCTCGAGGCGATGATCGCCCTGCAGATCGGCCAGAGGATCGACCGGGACTGGCTGATCCGCAAGTTCGTCGCGATGCAGTACCAGCGCAACGACGTGGACTTCTCGCGCGGGCACTTCCGGGTACGCGGCGACACGATCGAGATCATCCCGATGTACGAAGAGCTCGCGATCCGGATCGAGATGTTCGGCGACGAAATCGAGGCGCTCTACAGCCTGCACCCCCTCACCGGCGACATCGTGAAGAAGCTCGACTCGGTGTCCGTGTTCCCCGGCTCCCACTACGTTGCGAGCACCGACGTCATGCAGCGCGCGATCGTGACCATCCAGGAAGAACTGGCCGAACGGCTCGAGCAGCTGGAGCGGGAAGGCAAGCTCCTGGAGGCGCAGCGGCTGCGGATGCGCACCACCTTCGACCTCGAGATGATGGAACAGATCGGGTTCTGCTCCGGCATCGAGAACTACTCCCGTCACATCGACGCCCGGGAACCGGGGGAGGCCCCGCACTGCCTCCTCGATTACTTCCCCGACGACTTCCTGATGGTCATTGACGAGTCTCACGTCACCGTGCCGCAGATCGGCGCGATGTACGAGGGGGACTCGTCCCGCAAGCGCACCCTCGTCGAACACGGATTCCGCCTGCCGAGCGCCCTGGACAACCGGCCGCTCAAGTTCGCCGAGTTCAAGGGGCGGGTCGGCCAGACCGTGTACCTGTCCGCGACCCCCGGCAAGTACGAGATGGGCATCGCCGACGGGATCGTGGAGCAGATCATCCGCCCGACCGGGCTGATCGACCCGCAGATCATCGTGAAGCCGAGCAAGGGCCAGATCGACGACCTGCTCGAGGAGATCCACAAACGGGTCGAGCGCAACGAACGCGTGCTGGTCACCACGCTCACCAAGAAGATGGCGGAGGAACTCACCGACTTCCTGACCGAGGCCGGCGTCCGGGTGCGGTACCTGCACTCCGACGTCGACACCCTGCGCCGCGTCGAGCTGCTCACGGAGCTCAGGGCCGGCGTCTACGACGTGCTGGTCGGGATCAACCTGCTCCGGGAAGGGCTCGACCTTCCCGAGGTGTCCCTGGTCGCCATCCTCGACGCCGACAAGGAGGGTTTCCTCCGTTCAGCGACGTCCCTGATCCAGACCATCGGCCGCGCGGCCCGCAACGTCTCCGGCGAAGTGCACATGTACGCCGACCGGCTCACCGCGTCGATGGAGCGCGCGATCGACGAGACCGACCGCCGCCGTGAGAAGCAGGTGGCCTACAACACGCTGCACGGCATCGATCCCACTCCGTTGCGCAAGCGCATCGCGGACATCACCGAGGTCCTGGCGCGGGAGGAAGCAGACACGGCCGAACTTCTGGCCGGCCGCGACGCGCGCCGAAAGACCGTCGCCGCCACCCCGCGCCGGCAGGGTCTGGCGGCGAACGGTGCGAACGACCTTGAATCGATCATCGCCGACCTGAACGGCCAGATGCTCGAGGCGGCCGGGGAACTCAAGTTCGAACTCGCGGCCCGCCTGCGCGACGAGGTGTCCGAGCTCAAGCGCGAGCTGCGCCAGATGGAGAAGGCCGGCCACATCTGAACGCCTTCCGAACAACAATTCGAACACGTGTTCGCTCAGAGCGTCGTTCTGGGCGCATCGGGGGCGGCGCACTGCATAGACTCGAAAAGTGTCAATTTCCAAGGTAGAGTCCGGCTCAAAACTCAACGTCCGCGGTGCGCGTGTGCACAACCTGCACAACATCGACCTGGAGATACCCCGCGATTCCCTGGTCGTGTTCACCGGGTTGTCCGGCTCCGGCAAGTCCTCGCTCGCGTTCGACACCATCTTCGCGGAAGGACAGCGACGCTACGTCGAGTCGCTGTCCGCCTACGCCCGCCAGTTCCTGGGGCAGGTGGACCGGCCCGATGTCGATTTCATCGAGGGGCTGAGCCCGGCCGTCTCGATCGACCAGAAGTCGACCAACCGAAACCCGCGCTCGACCGTGGGAACCATCACCGAGGTCTACGACTACATGCGGCTGCTCTGGGCCCGCATCGGCGTGCCGCACTGCGCGATCTGTGGCGAGGTCATCCAGGCGCAGACGGTGCAGCAGATCGCCGACCAGCTGATGGAGCTGGAGACGGGGGTGCGCTACCAGGTCCTGAGCCCCGTGGTATCGCAGAAGAAGGGCGAATTCGTCGACCTGTTCAAGGAGCTCGCGGCCGGAGGCTACTCCCGGGCGATCGTTGACGGCACCCAGATTCAGCTCAGCGAGCCTCCCACCCTGAAGAAGCAGGTCAAGCACGACATCTCAGTGGTGATCGACCGGCTGGTCGCGGCACCCGAGCTGCTCAGCCGGCTCACGGACTCCCTCGAGACCGCTCTCAAACTGACCGACGGAATCGTGCAGGTCAACTTTGTCGACCTCGAGGGTGACCAGGCCTGGCAGAGCTACTCGGAGAAGCTCTCGTGTCCCAACAACCACCCCGTTCAACTGACCGAGATCGAACCGCGCACCTTCTCGTTCAATGCCCCGTTCGGCGCCTGTCCCGAGTGCTCCGGTCTTGGCACGCGCATGTCGGTCGATGCCGAACTCCTCCTCGGGGACCCGCAGCTCAGCATCGCGGAAGGCGTGGTCCTGCCCTGGACCACCCAGGGCAAGGGCCTGTTCCAGTACTACGAGAAGCTCCTCGACGGACTCGCCCGGGACCTGGATTTCTCCCTCGACACCCCCTGGGGCGATCTCCCGGACGAGGTGCAGAACGCCGTCCTCCGCGGAGACAACTTCGAGGTCAAGGTCAAGTGGAAGAACCGCTATGGCCGCGAGATGAGCTACACCTCCGGTTTCGAAGGTGTCGTCCCCTACATCGAACGCCAGTACCTCCAGGCCGAATCCGACACGCAGCGGGCGCGTTGGGGCGAATACCTGCGGGAGGTCGACTGTCCCGTCTGCGAGGGCACCCGGCTCAAGCCCGAGGTCCTTGCGGTACTCGTGCACGGTGCGAGCATCGCGGATGTCTGCAACCTCAGCCTCAGTGACGCGCGGGTGTTCATGAACAAGCTCGAGCTCACCGACCGGGAGGCGGTCATCGCGGCCCAGGTCCTGCGGGAGATCAAGGCACGCCTCGACTTCCTGATTCGAGTCGGCCTGAACTACCTCAACCTGGCGCGGGCGGCGGCGACGCTCTCCGGCGGCGAAGCCCAGCGCATCCGTCTGGCCACCCAGATCGGATCCGGTCTCACCGGGGTGCTCTACGTGCTGGACGAGCCGAGCATCGGGCTTCACCAGCGCGACAACCGGCGCCTGATCGAGACCCTGATCGCGCTGCGCGACCTCGGCAACACCCTGATCGTGGTCGAGCACGACGAGGACACCATCAAGACGGCCGACTGGATCGTCGATATCGGCCCCGGGGCCGGCGTCAACGGCGGTCACGTCGTGCACTCCGGCTCCTACGCCGACCTGCTGCGCAACACCAGGTCCCTGACCGGTGACTACCTGGCCGGCCGCAAGTCGATTCCGACGCCCACAACCCGCCGGGAGATCGACCCGGCCCGGGAGATCACGGTCGTCGGTGCCGAGGCGAACAACCTCAAGAAGGTGTCCGTCAGCTTCCCGCTCGGCACGTTCACCGCCGTCACCGGGGTCAGCGGATCGGGTAAGTCGTCGCTGGTCAACGACATCCTCTACCGCGTGCTGGCCAACCGGCTCAACGGTGCCCGCAAGCTCCCCGGACGCCACACCCGCGTGACCGGGCTCGACCAGCTCGACAAGGTCATCCACGTCGACCAGGCTCCGATCGGGCGCACCCCCCGCTCGAACCCGGCCACCTACACGGGCGTGTTCGACAAGATCCGCACCCTGTTCTCCGAGACCATCGAGGCGAAGGCGCGAGGCTACCTGCCCGGCCGGTTCAGCTTCAACGTCAAGGGCGGCCGCTGCGAGGCCTGCTCCGGTGACGGCACGATCAAGATCGAGATGAACTTCCTGCCCGACGTCTACGTCGCCTGCGAGGTCTGCGGGGGAGCCCGCTACAACCGCGACACCCTCACCGTGCACTACAAGGGCAAGAGCATCGCCGAGGTTCTGGACATGCCGATCAGCGAGGCCGCCGAGTTCTTCGAGCCGATCTCCGCGATCCACCGATTCCTGAAAACACTGGTCGAGGTGGGACTCGGCTACGTGCGGCTCGGCCAGAGCGCCACCACGCTCTCCGGCGGCGAGGCGCAGCGGGTCAAGCTCGCCACCGAGCTGCAGCGGAGATCCAACGGACGCAGCGTGTACGTGCTCGACGAGCCGACCACCGGCCTGCATTTCGAAGACGTGCGCAAGCTGCTGCTTGTGCTGAACAGCCTCGTCGACAAGGGCAACACCGTGATCGTGATCGAGCACAACCTCGACGTGATCAAGTGCGCCGACTGGGTGATCGACCTGGGCCCGGAGGGCGGCCCAGGCGGCGGCCTCGTGCCCGCCACCGGCACCCCCGAGCACATCGCCACCGTGAAAAAGAGCCACACCGGCACATTCCTCAAGGAGATCCTGGCGGCGCAGTAGGCGCAGACCAGGAGAGGCCATGTCCGATGCGCTGAGCTATCGCCCCAAGACGGGCGAAATTCCGACCAACCCTGGGGTCTACCGTTTTCGCGACCCCGGGGGCCGGGTGATCTACGTTGGCAAGGCGAACAACCTGCGTGCCCGGCTCGCGAACTATTTCGCTCCG
>JACMQV010000032.1 GCA_014376815.1 Cryobacterium sp. | reverse complement strand
GAAGTGGAGATGGAAAAACGCTCCTGGAGCCTGATGAAACAGTTGTCCGCCCGGATTCCCTCCGTGCGCATTGCCGTGGCGTCCCTCTCCGGCGGCCAGCGCCAGACCGTGGCCATCGCCAGGTCGCTGATCGGAGAACCGACCGTTGTGATCCTCGACGAACCCACCGCGGCGCTGGGCGTTGCCCAGACCGCCGAGGTGCTGAACCTGATCGAACGGCTGCGCGAGCGCGGGCTCGCCGTCCTTCTGATCAGCCACAACATGGCCGATGTCCAGGCGGTCGCCGACCGGGTCGTCGTGCTGCGGCTCGGGCGAAACAACGGCGAATTCCGGGTCGCCGATGTCACCTACGAGGACGTCATCGCGGCAATCACCGGGGCGACGGACAACGCGGTCACGAGGCGCGCACAGGCGCGCAGTGCGGAGGAGGCGTCATCATGACCACCCCAACGATTCCCACCTCTGAGCCGACGGCCGTCGCGGCCGACCGCCAGGACGAACGGCTCATCCAACGCACCGGAATCCGCGGTACGGTAAACGGCTTCGTGTCGCGGGTACGCGCCGGCGACCTGGGCTCACTCCCCGTCGTGATCGGGCTCCTCGTCATCTGGTTCATTTTCTGGCTGTTGAACCCCAATTTTCTTTCCCCCGTCAACCTGGTCAACCTCACCCTGCAGTGCGCGGCCGTCGGGACCATTTCGATCGGCATCGTGCTCGTGCTCCTGCTCGGCGAGATCGACCCGTCGGTCGGTTCGGTCAGTGGCCTCTCGGCCGCCATCCTGTCCGTCTCGTTCGTGAACCTCGGCTGGCCGCTGGCGCTCTCCATCCTGTCGTCCCTCGTCGCCGGCCTGCTGGTCGGCCTGCTCTACGGCTTCCTCTTCCCCCGGTTCGGGGTGCCGAGCTTCGTGATCACCCTGGCCGGACTGCTCGGCTTCCTCGGCCTGGCCCTCTGGGTCCTCGGCAAGACCGGGTCGATCAACATCCCCTTCGACTCCTGGATCGTGCAGTTCGCCCAGCAGTGGTTCCTGCCGAACTGGCTCTCCTACGTGCTCGTCGTGCTCACGGTCCTGGCCTTCGGCGGCCAGATGCTCGTGACCGCCCGACGGCGCACGGAGGCGGACCTCACCGCGACGTCGACGACCTCCATCGTCGTTCGCAGCGCCGGACTCCTCGTGGTGCTCGGGGTGCCGACCTGGTACCTGAACCAGGCCCGCGGGGTCGGACTGATGTTCCTCCTGTTCCTCGTGCTCGTCGTCGTGATGAACTTCTTCCTGCTTCGCACCCGGTGGGGACGGGCCGTCTACGCCATCGGCGGCAACGTCGAAGCTGCCCGACGGGCGGGCATCAAGGTCAAAGCCGTCTATCTCTCGGTCTTCATGCTGTGCTCAACCTTCGCGGCGCTCGGCGGCGTCCTGGCTGCCGGACGCCTGGCCGCCGCCAACCAGGGCAGCGGCGGCGGCGACACGAACCTCAACGCCATCGCCGCGGCGGTGATCGGCGGGGCCAGCCTCTTCGGCGGTCGCGGCAGCGCCTACTCAGCACTGCTCGGCATCCTCGTGATCCAGTCGATCTCCAGCGGCCTGACCCTGCTGAACCTCGACTCGTCGATCCGTTACATGATCACCGGGGCCGTGCTGCTGCTCGCCGTGATCGTCGACTCCCTGTCCCGCCGCACCCGCGTCTCCCACGGCCGCGCCTAACCCGACCTGACCGTCCCCGGCCCGCCTTCGCGGCGGATACGGGGGACGGGGCAAGGATGGTCAGGGCAAGGGGACGGCAGCAGCGTGCTTGGCCTGTACCCGGGCTGCCTCGGTGCGCAACACCTCGACCACGGTGCGCACGGCCAGGCGCTCGGCCCGGTCGGGGCGCATCAAAGCCACGATCTGCCGCTCGGCGTCCACCCCGCGCAGGGGCTCCAGCACGAGCCGGCCCGGCTGGTCGCCGCCCCAGGTGTAGCGGGGCACGAGCGCGATGCCGAGTCCCGCCACGACGAAGGCCTCGATCACTCTCAGGTCGGCGAACTGCTGCGCGACGACGACCTGGCTGCCGGCCTTCTGCTCGATCTGGTGCAGGATGCGCTCGAACGGGTAGCCGGGCGGCGCACCGATCCAGGTCTCGCCGATGACGTCGGCCGGTGTGATCCAGGCGCGCGAGGCCAGCCGGTGGTCGGCCGGAAGTCCCACGTCGAGGGGCTCCGTCATCAGCGGCACGACCGTCAGGCCGCGGCCGCCCCAGGGCAGCTGGCCGCGCAGGCTGTAGGCGAGCACGATGTCGAACTCCGCGGTCAGCGCGGGGAAATCGCTCAGCTCCGGGTCCTTGTCGGTGCAGTTCACGATGAGGCCGGGCACCGCGGCCACTTCCCGAAGTGCGCCGGGCAGCAGCATTTCGCCCGCGGTCGGGAACGTGACCAGGCTCACCTCGCCGGTGGCGTCGTTGCGGAACTCGTCCCAGACCGCCGTGGCGCGGGCGAGGGCGACCGCGACATCCGTGGCGCTGCGGGCCAGGGCGCGTCCGGCATCCGTCAGAATCAGGCCGCGCCCGCTGCGCTCGGTGAGAGGCAGGCCGGCCTCGCGCTCGAGTACTTTGAGCTGCTGGGAGACCGCCGATGGCGTGCGGTGCGTGGCCCGGGCGACCTCGGTGATGCTGTGACGCTCGGCCAATTCCCTGAGCAGTTCGAGTCGTTGCACATCCATGTAGCTAAGCTACACACTTACTGCAGAACAATGCGATTGTTCTGCAAAGTTATACGTGGTGAAATAAATACGTCGAACTCGTGCACTGGTGCCTCCGTCTCCCCGACATCAACCTCCATTCTCGAAAGGTACGACCGTGTTTGTTCTTCTCGCCGTTCTCGTTCTCATTGTGATCTCCTCCCTGGTTGCCGTCGTCGTCGACGTGCACAAGGACGGCTACCGTCGCGTGCCCGAGCGCAAGCTCGTTCGCATCTTCTGAGTCGGCTCCGGCTCAGCCGATCCGGTCGGAGCCGCCGTCCTCCTTCGAGTGAACCGACCGGCCGATGGCCTAAAGTTGGTTCTGTGACGGATACACGCCAGCAACTCATCGACTACATCTCAGCCGACGCCGTTTTCCATGGTGACTTCACCCTCACCAGCGGCAAGAAGGCGACGTACTACGTCGACCTGCGCAAAGTCAGCCTCGACCACCGCGTCGCCCCCCTGATCGGGCAGGTCATGCTCGACCTGATCGCCGACATCCCCGATGTCGCGGCGGTCGGCGGCATGACCATGGGCGCGGACCCCGTCGCCGCAGCCATCCTGCACCAGGGTGTGGCACGCGGGGACGCGTACGACGCCTTCGTCGTACGCAAGGAGCCCAAGGACCACGGCCGCGGCCGACAGGTCGAGGGCCCCGACCTCGCGGGCAAGCGTGTCGTCGTCCTCGAAGACACCTCCACCACCGGCGGTTCTCCGCTCGCGGCCATCGAGGCCCTGCTCAAGGTCGGGGCGATCATCGCCGGCGTGGCCGTCGTCGTCGACCGCAACACCGGTGCGCGCGAAGTCATCGAAGCCGCCGGCTACCCGTACTACTACGCGATCGGTCTTGAGGACCTGGGGCTCAATTAGTGGCGGGCGACGAGGTTCCGGGCGACGAGAACCCGAAGGCCAGGACGCCGCAGGACAAGGCGCCGCACGACGAGGCGCCCGGTGAAGACGGCATGGACTGGCTCGCCTCGCAACTCGGCGGTGGGGCCAGGCCAGGCACGCCCGACGAATACACCCCGCGGCGATCGATCCCGATCCCTCGGTGGCCGAAACCCGGGCACGCTGCCGAACCGGCCCCGCCCGCCCCGCCCGTCGATGCTCACCCGAAGACCGCCGGTTTTCTGTGGGGCCTGAAGCCCACCACCCAGACCGATCCTCGGCTGAGGAGCGTCAGCGCCGTGGCCCCCGCCGTGCCTGCCGCCGCGCCGCCCGCCGCGGTTCCCGCTGCCGACCCGCCGGCCGGGTCGTCACCGTTCCGGCCCGGGCCGCCCGCCTCCACGGATGCCGCCTCCGCGGCGCCGCTGACGCCGGACCTTGCTCCCGCGCCGCTCGTTCCCGCTCCTCTGACTCCCGCCCCGCCCCGCGCGGCGACGTCAGCGGCAGCCGCGGACGCGGATCTGACGACTGACCGGAGCGCCGTCCCGGACTCGGGTCCGGTTCCGGCCGCGCCCGCGCCGCTCTCGCCTTCCGCGCCGCTCTCGCCGTACTCCGGCGATGACTCGGACGCTCATTCCGGCGCCGCCGAGCCCGGCGGGACCCGCATCATCCGCTCGCAGGTGGATCTCGAGCCGGCGCCGTGGTGGACCACCCTGACCCAGTCCCCGCTCGTGCCCACGGCCGAGGAAGCCGCCGCCGCGGACCTGCTCGCCGGAGTGACCCGGGCGCCCGCGCCGTTCGAGGCCCCGGACGCCCTCCCGGCCCCGGTGTCGGCCCGCAGCCGTTTCCGAGCGTGGTCCACCGCCGCGGCTGCGGCTGCGTCAGCGACCGTGGCCTCCGCCTCATCCCCCAAGGCAGGCGCCGCGCCGGTCGCTGCTGCCCCCAACAGCGCTGTGCCCAACAGCCCCGCGCCCAACAGCCCCGCGCCTGTCGGCTCCGCTCCCGCTGCTGCCGCGCCTGACGAGGCTCCCACTCCCGCCGGTTCGCGCGGTGGCTCCGGCCGCCCGCCCGGGATCCTGAAGAAGCCGCTCCCGTGGATCATTGCCGGCGTCGTGCTCGTGGTCGTGCTCGCGGCCTTTTTCTTCCTCGGACAGCGTTTGGGCGGCGACCCGGCACCCGTCGCGGTGCCCACGACCAGCGCCAGCAGCACCCCGACGCCGACCCCGACTCCCACGCCCGAGGTCACCGGCCCGCAGCCGGCCGGCGTGCACCAGTGGAACACGCTCTTCGGTGGCGAATGTCTGGAGCCCTACGTGTCGCCCTGGGAAGAGGAGTTCACGGTCGCCGACTGCGCCGCCCCCCACGCCGCCCAGCTCGTCTACCGAGGGGTGTTCGCCGGTGACGACACGACGGTGTTCCCCGGTGAGGCCGAGCTCGCCGGCCAGCTCGGCCTGCTCTGCAGCGCCCCGGGCGTCATCGACCTGGCCGCGGCCGGGGACTTCCCCGACCTGCAGGTGCAGGGCAGGTACCCCATCACCGAAGAACAGTGGACCGGCGGCCCCCGCTACTACTACTGCTTCGTGAACCGGTCATCCGGTGATCCGCTCCCCGTGAGCGTCGCGGGTCCCGGCCCGAACCCCGCCGGCTAACGAATTCGACGGAGATATTGCCGAAAAACGCCCATCCTGGAACGAAACAGGGTCTTTAGAGCAGAATCTCCGTCGAATTCGACCGGGACGGGCCGGCTCAGATCTCGTCGGACTCCACCGGTTCGGCGGATACGAGTTCGTGCACACCGGAGAGGATCTCGTCCGGGCGGAACGGATAGCGGCGCACCTCGGCCTCGTCGCTGATACCGGTCATCACCAGGATGGTGTGCAGCCCGGCCTCGATCCCGGCGACGATGTCGGTGTCCATCCGGTCGCCGATCATGGCCGTGTTCTCCGAGTGCGCGCCGATCTTGTTCATCGCCGAGCGGAACATCATCGGGTTGGGCTTGCCGACGACATACGGCTCCATCCCGGTCGCCTTCGAGATGAGGGCGGCGATCGCGCCCGTCGCGGGCATCGGGCCGTCGGCGCTCGGACCGGTCGCATCCGGGTTCGTCGCGATGAAGCGGGCCCCGGCCAGCAGCAGTCTGATCGCCTTGGTGATGGCCTCGAACGAGTAGTTGCGGGTCTCGCCGACCACGACGTAGTCGGGATTCGTCTCGGTCATGATGAAGCCGGCCTCGTGCAGGGCGGTGGTGAGGCCCACCTCACCGATGACGAAAGCGGTGCCGCCCGGCGCCTGGGACTTCAGGAAGTCCGCCGTCGCCAGGGCCGACGTCCAGATGCGGTCCTCCGGCACGTTCAGACCCGATGAGCGCAGGCGGGCGCTCAGGTCCCGCGGCGTGAAGATGGAGTTGTTGGTCAGCACCAGGAACGGCGTCCCGGTGTCGCTCCACTGCTGGAGCAGTTCGGCCGCGCCCGGCAGCGGGCTGTTCTCATGCACGAGGACACCGTCCATGTCGGTCAGCCAGCACTCGATCTCGTCACGACTTGTCATTGGGTGCTCCCTCAGTTCAGGGTCCAGACTATCGGGGCGAGGTTTCGGGCCGGTTACTTTGTCAGCCAGATCGACCGGGCCGCGGCGGCCGACAGCTGACGGATGCCCCCGGCAGGCAGGCGCACGGCGAGCGGTTCGACCACCGTCAGGCGGGTTCCCGGCCCGATCCCGTCGGCGCCCAGGTCTCGCAGGATGGCCGGGTCGCGGTCACTGATGCGCAGCACTGCCCCGACGTGCCCGGGGACCGCCTCCGCCAGCAGCACCGCGGCGGCCCGCACCAGAGTGCCGTCGCCCGCCGGGATCGGATCGCCGTGCGGGTCCGCGGCGGGGTGCCCGAGCCGGGCGTCGATCGCTGCCAGCAACCGGTCGGAGAGCGCGTGTTCGAGGATCTCCGCCTCGTCGTGCACCTGGTCCCAGTCGTACCCCATTTCCCGCACGAGCCAGGTCTCGATCAGGCGATGACGGCGCACCACCGCCGTGGCGCCGAGGAAGCCGGCCTTCGTCAGAGTGAGCGGCCCGTAGGGCACGTGCGTGATCAGGCCGGCCGCGGCGAGCTTCTTCACCATCTCGGTGACGGATGACGGCGCCACACCCAGGCGCGCCGCCAGCGCAGACGGCGTGATGGGGTCCGGCTGCCATTCGGTGTGCGCGTAGATGGTCTTGAGGTAGTCCTCGGCCGCGGGGGTGGTCAGCGCCATGGCGTCAGGTGCCCGCGAAGACGAGAACGAGCAGCACCACGTTCAGCGCCACCAGCAGCAGCGCGGCCAGGGCGCCGGCGGCGGTCGTGAACCAGCGGTTGCGGTACTCGCCGAGCACTCCGCGCTGCGCGGTGAGCCAGACCAGCGGGATCAGGGCGAAGGGGATGCCGAACGAGAGCACCACCTGGCTGAGCACGAGGGCCTCGGTCGGGTCGAAACCGCCGCCCAGGATGACCAGGGCCGGGATCAGCGTGACCAGGCGCCGCAACAGCAGCGGCACCCGCAGCCGGAGCAGTCCGTGCATGATCTCGGCGCCGGCGTAGGCGCCCACCGAGGTCGACGCCAGCCCGGAGGCGAGCAGCCCGACCGCGAACACGGTCGCGACGATCGGCCCGAGGGTGTCCCGCAGGGCCAGGTAGGCGCCCTCGAGGGTGTCGGTCCCCGGAACGCCCTGCAGCGCGGATGCCGCCAGCAGCAGGATCGACAGGTTCACCGTGCCGGCGATCACCATGGCGATGGAGACGTCCCATTTGGTGGCCCAGAGCAGGCGCGGCGTCGCGGCATCGGTGCCCACGGAGGGGAATCGGTCCCTGGTGAGGGCGGAGTGCGCGTAGATGGCGTGCGGCATGATCGTCGCGCCCAGGATCGAGGCGGCCAGGAGCACCGAGTTGGATCCCTCGAAGCGCGGCACGAGCCCGGCGATCACCCCGGCCGGGTCCGGCGGGGCGAAGAACACCCCGGCGGTGAACCCCACCGTGATGATGAGCAGCAGCGCCACGATGACGCGCTCGAAGACGCGGGGCCCCCGGCGGGTCTGCACGCCCAGCACGACCATGGAGATGACCCCGGTGATCACGCCGCCGGCTAGCAGTGGCAGGTCGAAGAGCAGGTAGAGCGCCACCGCGCCGCCGATGATCTCGGCCAGGTCGGTGGCCATCGCCACCAGTTCGGCCTGGAGCCAGTACAGCCGGCGGGCCAGCGGATGACGGATGCGCTCCCCGAGGATTTCCGGCAGGCTCGTGCCCGTGACGATGCCGAGCTTGGCGGAGAGGTACTGGATCAGCCAGGCCATCACGTTACCGGCCACGACCACCCACACGAGCAGGTAGCCGTAGCGGGCGCCGGCCGTCATATTGCTGGCCACGTTGCCCGGGTCCAGATAGGCGACGCCCGCCACCAGGGCCGGGCCGAGCAGCCAGAGCAGGCGGGTGGACGCGACGGTGGTGGGCCGATCGGTCATCGGGGCGGCCGCCGCATCCGTTTTAGGCATGCCGAAATCTTACGCCGGATTTAGGCGGACCGAAAGGTCGCCTCGAGTCGGGGCAGGATACGGTGGAGCGGTGCAAGAGCCGCAGAACCCCACGCCCGAACTGTCCACCCACGGCGTCGGACCCTGGCAGGGAGCCCTGCCCGAGGAACCGTTCTACGACCCGGAACTGCTCGAGCGGGGCGACACCCGCAACGTGATCGACCGGTACCGGTACTGGTCGATGGAGGCGATCGTCGCCGACCTCGACGAGAAGCGGCACCCGTTCCACGTGGCCATCGAGAACTGGCAGCACGACATGAACATCGGCTCGATCGTGCGGAGCGCGAACGCGTTCGCCGCCGACACGGTGCACATCATCGGCCGGAAGCGGTGGAACAAGCGCGGCGCGATGGTCACCGACCGCTACCAGCACGTGCTGCACCACCCGGATGTCGCGGCCTTCGTCGCGTGGGCCGCCGGCGAGGAGCTTCCGATCATCGCGATCGACAACGTGCCGGGCAGCGTGATCATTGAGACCTTCCGCTTCCCGCAGCGCTGCGTGCTCCTGTTCGGGCAGGAGGGCCCCGGGCTCTCCCCGGAGGCGATCGACGCCGCGGACGCGGTGGTGGAGATCAGCCAGTTCGGCTCGACCCGCTCCCTCAACGCGTCCGCAGCGGCCGCCGTGACCATGCACGACTGGGTGCTGCAGCACCGGTTCTGAACGGTTTGGGGCTAGCGTGGGGTCATGACTGCGATCACTGACGATCTGCCCGCCCGACTGCTGCACGAAGAGCACGAGGGGTGGCAGTCGATCCTCGCCGGCCGCGGCGGCGACTACTACCGGAGCACGATGACCAGCGACGGCTTGCTGATCCTGCCGGGCCGGATTGTGACGCGCGCCGAGGCCCCCGCCTTCTTCGAGGGGCTGGCCCCGTTCGCGAGCTACAAGCTGCGCGACCCGGCCGTCGTGCGCCTCAACGACCACGCCGGGGTTCTGGTCTACCGGCTCGTGGCGCACCGAGGCGACGAGGTGATTGAAGCGAACGCGTCGACGACGTACGTCTTCAAGGACGGCGGCTGGTGCGTCGCGGTGCACCAGCAGACCGCGATCTAGGCGCCAGGGGCGCGTTTTCACGCGCCTTCCGGCGCGCCCTTCGGCGGGTCGGCGGTCGGGTTGCCAAGCCTCCGGCCGCGGGCTACCGTGCTGAACACACACGGTAGAAGGGACTCCCGCCATGGCTGATTTCGGTAATGAAGGACTCGCGGAGCTGTTCCGCCGCGCCGGTTCGGTATCGACCGTCTACGTGGACGTGACCCAGGACACGAGCAACCCCCGCCGCACATCCACGCTCCGTCAGCGCACCCTGCGCGAGGCCCTGGCTGCGGCCGGCGCGCCCGAGATCGACGCGAGCACCGTCAACGACCTGATCGAGGAACCACCCGGGGTGGGCGGCCAGACCAGCCGCCTCATGGTGGTGCGGGAGGGCGTGGTCGAACTCGACGAGCTGCTGTCCGGCGTGCCCCTCGGCGAACTCCTCGTCTCCTACGGCCCCGTTCCCAGCCTGGTTCCGCTGTTCATCCAGCGCCCCCGGGACCTCACCTACGTGGTCGCGGAAGTCGGCCGTGACGGCGGTGAAATCCGGCTGTACCGCCTCAGTCGCTCAGAGCCGTTGGCCCAGGTCGAGGTGGAGGGGGACACCGAGTTCATCACCAAGGTCGGGTCCGAAGACGACTTCCTCGCCAACGGGCGTTACCAGCACCACACCGAGGAGATCTGGAAGCGCAACGGCGCCCAGATCTCCGCGGCGATCGACGAGGTCGTGCGCGACAACAGGGCCGAGCTGCTGATGCTGACCGGCGACGTGCGCGCGCGGCAGCTCCTGGTCGACCAGCTGTCTCCGGCCAGCCGGGAGGTGCTGCACGTCGTGGCCACGAACACCCGGCCCGGCGGCGCCACCCGGGAGGAACTGGACGAGGACCTGCACCGGCACATCGCCTCGATCCTGGCCCAGGACGAATACGCCGCCCTCCAGCGCCTGGAGACGGGCCGCGATGACGGCTTGTCCGAAATCGACTTCGCGGCCGTGGTCCGCGCCCTGCAGCAGGGCCAGGTGGACGTGCTCCTGGTCGCTCCGAACCGCATGCAGGTGCCTGGCCTGATCGCCCTCGACCGGGAGCCGTGGGTGGCCGCGACCTCGGCGGACGCTCTCGGCGCCGCCGAGTTGGGGTCCGTCCCGGCCGTCGATGCCCTGATCCGGGCCGCGGTGCTCACGGATGCGCGGGTGGTGGTGGTGTCGCCCGGTGAGCTGCCGGTCGAGACGAGCGCGGCGGCGCTGCTCCGGTGGTCCACTCTCC
Source organism: Cryobacterium sp. (assembly GCA_014376815.1). Lineage (GTDB taxonomy): Bacteria > Actinomycetota > Actinomycetes > Actinomycetales > Microbacteriaceae > Cryobacterium. The sequence goes on along the minus strand of JACMQV010000032.1, from coordinate 10,598 downwards.
CGGCGGCGGCCGGCGCCGGCCCCGGCGAGGAGGCCGAGCCCGCGAAACCCCCAGTCCGCGGCGACGCGGTGACCTTCCCTCGTCGTCGCGCCTCGTCCGCAGCGCCATCCCGTCCGACGGAGTAGCGGGCCGGCCTACCCGATCAGGCTGGGTCGCAGGTCGCGGAGCGTGCGGAAGTGCGTCATCCGGGTCACCCCGATGTAGGCGAGTACCAGGGCGCCGGCCAGCCAGAGCAACAGCACGCCCGCGTCAGCCCAGGCCGTGGCCGGGTTCCCGCCGTACATCAACTGACGGATGCCGTCGACGGCATAGCTCATCGGCACCACGTGGTGCAGCCAGGCCAGCGGTGCCGGCAGGGTCTGCCAGGGGAAGGTTCCCCCGGCCGTGACGAGCTGCACCACCATCAGCACGAGGCCGATGAACTGGCCGACGCTGCCGAGCCAGACATTCAGGGCGAGGATGATCGCCGCGAACGCCAGGGCGGCCAGTCCCATCATCAGGTAGGTGCCGGCCGGGTTGTGCACCTCGAATTTCAGGACCCCGGCGAGGATGGCGAACAGGGCCGCCATCTGGGCCATCCCGAGTAGCCCGGGCGTGAGCCAGCCGGCCAGCGTGATCCGCAGGGGCGAGTGCAGGGCCGTGATGGCGCGGCGGGAGACCGGCTTCACGATCAGGAACAGTGCGTAGATGCCGATCCAGCCGGCGAGGCTGGCGAAGAACGGGGCCAGCCCGGCGCCGTAGGTGCCGGCCGAGGTCACGGCCGCGGTCTTCAGGGCGACCGGGTCGGCGATCGTCGACCCCTGCAGGGAGCGCGTGGCCGCGGTCGAGTCCGGGATGCTGGTGACCCCGTCGGACAGGCCGTCCCGCAGCGATCCCGCACCGCTCTGCAACGTGCCGAGGCCGTCCCGCAGGCTGGTCGCGCCCGACGCCAGGGCGGACGCGCCCGTGGCTGCGCCGCCGGCGCCGGCGGCCGCGGTCACGGCGCCGTCGCGGGTCTGGGCCGCGCCGTCGGCGAGATCGGCGGCGCCGGTGGCGGCCTGGCCGGCCCCGGCAGCGGCCTGGCCGGCTCCGGTCGCCGTCTGCGCTGCGCCCGCGGAGAGCCGGGCTGCCCCGTCCCGGGCCGTGGCGGCGCCGTCGGCCACCGCCGCCGCGCCTCCGGCGAGGGTCGCGCTGTCGGCGGGAAGCGGGTCGAGTGCGGCCTTCAATCCTCCGGTGAGGGCCTGGCCGGCGCCGACCTCGGTGTCGACCGGGTCGAGCTGGGCCAGCACGGCCTCGATCTGGGCCGGGGTGAGGCCGTCATCGGTCAGCTGGTCCGCCATCGCGGTGCGGGCCGCGGCGAGGGAGGTGCCCGCATCCGTCAGCGTCGAGGCGGCCTTGTCGGCCGTGGCGGCCAGCTGGGGGGCGCCATCCGCCAGTTTCCGGGTTCCGGCCGCCACCTGGCTGCTCCCGGTGGCGAGGTCGCCGGTGCCGGTCGCGAGGGCGGCCGCCCCAGCGGAGACCTGGCCGGCGCCCGTGGCCACCTGGCCGGTGCCGGCGGCGAGGCTGGACGCGCCCGCGGCGAGGGCGGCCGCGCCGTCGGAAACCTGGCCGGTGGCGGTGGCGAGCTGGCCCGCGCCCGTCGCGAGCCGGCCGGTTCCGGTGGCGAGCTGGGCGGGGCCGTCGGCAAGGCTCGTGCTCCCGGTGCCGGCGGACACGGCGCCATCCGTCACCTTCCCGGCCCCGTCGGCCGCCGTGACCAGGCTGGAGCGCACGTCGGAGAGGCCGATCAGGAGCCGGTCGGCGGCCTCCTTGTTCACCTTGGCGACGATGGCCTCGCGGATGGTCTGGGCGGCCTGGCTGCCGATGGTGGATGCCAGATAGCTGTTGGTGTCGTTCGTGGTCAGGGTGATGGTGGCCTGGCTGGGGCTCTCGCCGGCCGACGAGGCGATGGACTCGGAGAAGTTCTTCGGGATGGTCACGCTGAAGTCGTAGGTCGCGTCGGCGACGCCCGCCTTGCCGGCGGCGGCGGAGACCTGGTGCCACCCGAAGGCGCCGTCGTCGACGAGTTGGGTGGCCACCTCTCGGCCGTAGTTGTGCTCCGCCCCGTCGACCTGCGCGCCCGTGTCGGAGACGATGAGGGCGACGGGCACCCGGTCGAGGCCGGCGTACGGGTCCTGATTGGCCCACAGGTACAGGCCTCCGTACAGCACGGGCACGAGCAGGAGGGCGAGCAGTGCGATGCGCGACATCACGGTGGCGGTCAGGCGGGCGAGTTCGGCCCTGACCATGGCGAGGATCTTCATCGGGCGTCGGCTCCGTCGTGGTCGTGGTCGTGGTCGTGGGCGTGGGCGGGGCCGCGGGTGGGTTCGGGGTGTGCGGGGGGAGCGCCGGGTGCGCTCGGCGCGATCGAGACGGCCTTGTCGGAGGTCGTGACGACCAGGGCCGGGTGCAGGGACGCGATCGCGTGCGCCGACGCGTCCCCGGCGATGACCAGCACGGCATAGCCGCGGGCGCTCAGCCCGTTGGCGACCGTCCACCAGCCCAGGGGGTCCCCGCCATGCCGGTCGGGGGAGCACATCACGAGGCCTTCCACCTCGTCGCGCAGCACGGCGAGTTCGGTCAGCAGACGGATGCGTGCGTCCGGTTCCAGATCGGCCATGCTCGAGCGGGCCTCGTCGGCCAGGTCGAACGCGGCCAGCATCCGGCCCACGGCACGGCGGTGGCCGATCCGCCCGGCGAACATGAGTTCCTCGGCCACGACCTCGGCCACGGTGACATCCGCGGCCGGCTCGCAGACACCGGGGGCGTCGACGAGGGCGACCCGGCTGCGGATCGCGCCGAAGTCGGTGCGGCCGTCGAGCGTGACCGTGCCGGAGTCGGGTCGCATCCGGCCGGAGGCGATCAGGCCCAACACGGTCGGGCGGCGTTCCGTCTCGGCCCGCGCGAGCGTGACCGTGCCGGTGTGGAACTCCAGGGAGGTGAGGGGGAGGGCGGCCCGGTTCGGACCTTTCGAGACCTCGCTGAGGGTGACGCGCATGGTGATGCCTTCGTGTTGCTGGTGCCTTCGTCTGAAATGGGAAGCCTCCAATTTAACTGACCGGTCAGTATAAGTACAAGCAGGCGAGGGGGGCTCGGGGCGAAAGGTCAGGCTCGGCTTGCGCGGAGCTCGTTTCGTTCTATACTGACTAGTCAGTACAAACGAGAGGATCGACGTGCAGTCGACAGTGAGGGCCCATGACCTGGCCCTGCGATTCAACCGGGGCGCGGTCTACGGGCCCCTGAGCTTTGAGGCCGGCACCGGGCTCACCGTGCTCTGTGGCCCCACCGGCAGCGGGCGCACCAGCCTCATGCTGACCCTGGCCGGGCGGATGAAGCCGAGCGAGGGAACCCTCGAGGTGCTCGGCCACGAGCTGCCCCGCCGGGCCCGCCGGGTGCAGAAGCGCACCGGCATCTCCGGCTTCCACGACATCGACGTCCTCGAGGAGTCGGTCACCGTCGGCGCCGCCATCCGCGAGCGCACGGCCTGGATCTCGCCCTGGTGGTCGTTTATCCACGCGGTCGACGACACCGAGGTGCGCCGCGTCTGCGCAGCCGTCTTCGGCGAGGTGCCGATCCCGGCCGCCGGCACCGTGATCTGGGACCTCGACGAGGTGCAGACCGTGCTGCTGCGGGCCGCGCTCGCGCTCATGAACGAGCCGAGCATCCTCTTCTTCGACCAGGTCGAGCAGGTGCACGAGCCGGAGTCCCGGCGCATCCTCTGGCACCGCCTCGCCGCGGTCGCCGCCGCCGGAACCAGCGTGATCGCCTCCGCGACCGCGCCCGAAACCGAAATCTGGGCCGAGCTCGGCATCGACCCGACCGTCGTAGTGATGCGCAAAGCCGTTCCGATGAACCAGGAGTCCCGTTAATGTTCGCCTTCCTCTCCTCCGGCACCGAGCTGCACCGCTTCGGCAAAGGCAAGATGCCCAAGATCGCTCTCGTCGTGCTCATGTTCATCCCCCTCATCTATGGGGCGCTGTACCTCTGGGCCTTCTGGGCACCGGACCACGAACTCGACCACCTCCCCGTGGCGCTCGTGAACGTCGACGCCGGCGCCAGCCGGGATGGCGAACCCGTCACGGCCGGCAAGGACCTGGTCGACAAGCTGGTCGACGGCCACGAGCTCGGCTGGACCGTGACGAACGCGAAGGATGCCGCAGCGGGCGTCAAGGACGGCGACTACTACTTCTCGGTCACCATCCCGAGTGACTTCTCGGCCAGCGCCGTATCCGCCGGCACCGATTCACCGCTGTCGGCCAGAGTGCAGGTCGACTACAACGACAGCAACAGCTTCCTCGCCACCACCATGGGCAAGCAGGCCATGGTGCAGCTGCGGGACGCGGTCGCCACCGAGATCGGCGATCAGACCGTCAACGCCCTCCTGGTGGGGGTGGACGGAGCCGGTGACGGCATCCGTACCGCAGCGGATGGTGCCACCCGCCTCTTCGACGGCCTCACCACCGCCTCGGACGGGGCCGGCACCCTGCTCGTGGGCCTCGACGACCTCGCCGAGGGCGCCGTCACCCTCGATGACGGGGCCGCGCGACTCACCGAGGGCGCCGGTCAGCTCTCGACCGGGCTGGGTACGTTGTCAGCCGGAACGTCGACCCTCGCGGATTCGTCCGTGCAGCTCGCCGACGGCACCACTCAGGTGTCCGACGGACTGCAGGCCGCTGCCACGGGCGCGGCGACCCTGTCCGAGAAGTCGGTCCAGCTGGCCGACGGCGCCGACCAGATCGCCGCCGGAACCGGCACGCTCGCCGGGGGTACCGATTCGGTGTCGACCGGACTGCGCGACCTCCTCGCGAAGATGCAGGCCGCACCGGCCGGGACCCCCGCGTCGGCGTTCGTGCCGGCCGTGGAGCAGCTCGGCGCGGGCGCCGACAGCGTCAACACGGGAGCCCAGGGCGCGGTCACCCAGACGCAGACCTATGCCGGTTTCAGCGAGCAGTTCTCCGCCGGGATGGGCGAGCTCTCGACCAAGCTGACCGCCGGGGCACCCGGGGCGGCGCAGGTGGCCGACGGGGCCGGGCAGCTCTCGGCCGGCGCGGCAGCACTGGCCGACGGGGCCGGCACCGCGGCATCCGGGGCCGACGCCCTTGTGGCGGGGAGCACGAAACTCGGCGAGGGCACGGGATCGCTGGTCGAGGGCACCGAGAAGCTCGCCGCCGGCGGCACAGCCCTGGACGCCGGGACCTCCGAGCTCCAGGACGGCAGCGGCACCCTCGCCGACGCCCTCACCACGGGCGGGCAGACGGCCCCGAACCTCTCCGCCGCCCAGGTCAAGCAGAAGACGGCCGTCATTGCCAGCCCGGTCACCCTGGTGCAGAAGTGGGAGAACGCCTCCGACAGCTTCGGCGAGGGGTTCGCGCCCTTCTTCCTGGCCCTGGCCACCTTCGTGGGCGGGCTGATCACCTGGCTGATCCTGCGGGCGCTTCCCACCCGTGCCCTCGCCAGCGCCGCCTCCGGGCTGCGGGCGACCATGACCGGCTTCCTGCCGGCGATGGCCATCGGACTCGCCCAGGTCGTGATCATGGTGCTCGTCCTGGTCTACGGGATCGGGCTCCAGCCCGAGTACTGGCTCGGCATGACCGCCTTCCTCTACCTGACGACGCTGGCCTTCCTGGCCCTGCAGCAGATGTTCATCATCCTGCTCGGGACCGCGGCGGGCCGCGTGGTCAGCCTCGTGCTGCTCATGCTCCAGCTGAGCTCGTCGGGCGGAACCTACCCGGTGGAGACCACGCCCATGTTCTTCCAGGTGATGCATCCGTTCATGCCGGCCTCGTACGTCGTGACCGGTCTGCGCGAGCTGATCACCGGAGGCATCGACTCTAGACTGTGGGTCTCGGTCGCCGTTCTCGCCGTGATACTGGTCGGATCGATCGCGATCAGCGCCTGGAGCGCCGGCCGCCAGCGGATCTGGACCGTGGGCCGGCTGCACCCCGAACTGACCATCTAGCCGGCGAACCCGGGAAAGGAACTCCCATGGCACGAGCCACCGGAACAAAACGCGCCATCCTGGACGCCACGCTGGAACTGGCGGCGACCAAGGGCATCAGCGGCACCACGATGGACGAGGTCGCCGAGCGGGCCGGGGTGGCCAAGGGCAGCCTGTACTACAACTTCAGCTCGAAGGACCGCCTGTTCGAGGAACTGCTGCAGGAGGGGGTCGGCGCGCTCGCCGAGACCCTCCGGGCGGCCCGCGGGGACCTACGTGGGCGGGCGGCCATCGAGGCCCTCGTCGGGGCGCTGCTCGACCGGATCGCCTCGAACCCGGCGCTGGCGAAGCTGATGGCCTCGGAGATCTTCCGCACCGACCGCACCTGGCAGAAGACGCTGTTCGCGCTGCGACACGAGGCTCTCGCCGTCTTCGCCGAGGCGATCGCCGAGGCGAAACCGGAGTCTCTGGGCCGCGGCACCTGCGGTCTGATGGCGTCGAGCGTGTTCGGCGCCGTGCTGATGGCCGGCCTGGAATGGCTGGTCTTCGAGCCCGCACGGCCCCAGGGCGAGGTGGCCGCCGCGATCCTCGATTCCCTCTCCGGCGGACTCCTCGGCCGAGAGCTGCCCGCACCACGTTAGGATCGAGTGTGACCGGCGACAACTTGATCGAGCAGCCCGAGACCCTTCTTCCCGCGGAACCGGAGGTGATCGAGGCTCTGCGACTAACCACCGGCGACGAGCTGGCAAGCGTCGTGGCGCAGCATCCGAAGTCCTCCCTGGCCTGGGCCGTCCTGGCGGACGTCACGCATGGGGAAGGCCGCACGCTGGAGGCGTATGCCTACGCCCGCGTCGGCTACCACCGCGGACTCGACGCCCTGCGCAAGGCCGGCTGGCACGGGCACGGCCCGGTGCGCTGGACGCACGAACCCAACCGCGGAGTCCTGCGCGCGCTCTACGCGTTGCGCCGCGCCGCCGGCGAAATCGGTGAGCAGGACGAGTTCGACCGCCTCACCGCGTTCCTGGCCGACGCCGATCCGACCGTGATCAGCCGCATCGACCAGCAGACCATCACGCCGGACGGCTACCGGGCCACCGACCCGGCCCCGCCGACCGAGGCGTTCTTTATCCGAGGAGAAAACTAAATGCCAGCGATCGTTCTGATCGGCGCCCAGTGGGGCGACGAGGGCAAAGGCAAGGCAACCGACCTCCTCGGCAGCCGGGTCGACTACGTGGTCAAGTTCAACGGCGGCAACAACGCCGGCCACACCGTCGTCATCGGCACCGAGAAGTACGCGCTGCACCTGCTGCCCTCCGGCATCCTGACCGCCGGAGTCACCCCCATCATCGCCAACGGTGTCGTCGTGGACATCGAGGTGCTCTTCGAGGAGCTCGATGCGCTGATCTCCCGCGGTGTCGACGTGTCCCGGCTCAAGGTCAGCGCCAACGCGCACGTCATCACCCAGTACCACCGCACGGTCGACAAGGTCACCGAGCGTTTCCTCGGCAAGCGGCAGATCGGCACCACCGGCCGTGGCATCGGCCCGACCTACGCCGACAAGATCAACCGCGTCGGCATCCGCGTGCAGGACCTCTTCGACGAGAACATCCTGCGCCAGAAGGTCGAGGGGGCCCTGGCCCAGAAGAACCACCTGCTGGTCAAGGTCTACAACCGCCGCGCGATCTCGGTCGACGAGATCGTGGACGACCTGCTCAGCTACGCCGAGCGCCTCCGTCCGATGGTCGCCGACACGGCGCTGCTGCTGCACGAGGCCCTCACCGCGGGCAAGACGGTCCTGTTCGAGGGCGGCCAGGCCACGATGCTGGATGTCGACCACGGCACCTACCCGTTCGTCACCTCTTCGAACGCGACGTCCGGCGGCGCGGTCACCGGATCGGGCATCGGCCCGAACCGGATCGACCGGATCATCGCCGTCGTCAAGGCCTACACGACCCGCGTCGGCGCCGGCCCGTTCCCGACCGAGCTGTTCGACGAGTCCGGCGACTTCCTGCGCGCCAACGGCTTCGAATTCGGCACCACCACCGGCCGTCCGCGCCGCTGCGGCTGGTACGACGCCCCGGTCGCGCGCTACACCGCCCGGATCAACGGGGTGACCGACTTCGTGCTGACCAAGCTCGACGTGCTCACCGGCCTGGCCACGATCCCGGTCTGCGTCGCGTACAGCGTCGACGGCGTGCGTTTCGACGAGGTGCCGGTGTCGCAGTCGGACTTCCACCATGCGAAGCCCATCTTCGAGGACTTCCCCGGCTGGACCGAGAACATCACCGGCGCCCGCACCTTCGAGGACCTGCCGCGGAACGCCCAGGCCTACGTGCTGGCCCTCGAGGAGATGAGCGGCGCCCGCATCTCGGCGATCGGCGTCGGCCCGGGTCGCGACGCGATCATCTCGCGCCACGACCTCGTGGACTGAGGCTGCCCGCACAGGTCCGACGCGGGGTTCCGACCTCCGCCCGGTGCCCTGACGAATTCGACGGAGATTTTGCTGCCGGGGGCCGAGAACCGGCCCGCGGCATCCGTTTTCGTGAGAATCTCCGTCGAATTCGTTCGGTGCGATCTGACCGCTGCTGTTCACTCGGCGGCAACCTGGCGCTGCCACAGTGTCGGGATGAACGCCGAACGACCTCAGGGCATCGACATCGTGGGCCACTTCGTGCGGCTCGAACCCCTCTCCCGCGCGCTGTTGCCCGAACTGCACGGCGCGATCGCGCATCCGCTCGTCTTCGCGGGAGGATTCGGCGGCGGCCCGGGGGGATTCCCGGGCGACCTCGGCGAATTCACCGACTGGGCGGATGCCTACGTGCAGTGGTCGGGGCTGCCCTACGCGGTGCGCCTGCTGGGCGGGGCGCACGACGGGGACCTCGTGGGCATGTCCACCCTCGGCGACCTGCACCTCGCGAACGAATCGGCCCACGTGGGCTGGACCGCCTACGACCCGCGGGTCTGGGGCACCGCCGTCAACGCGGAAACGAAGCTGTTGCTGCTCGGGCTGGCGTTCGACCACGGTTTCGGGCGGGTGAAGATCCAGGCTGACGTGATGAACGTGCGGTCCTGCGCGGCCATCGTGGGCCTTGGCGCCGCGTACGAGGGGGTCATCCGGCGGGAGCGTCGCCGGGCCGACGGCAGCTGGCGCGACACCGTGATCTACTCGATCCTCGAGAGCGAATGGCCCCGGGTGCGCGCCGGGCTGCGGGCGAGGCTCGACGCGCACGGCGCGCAGTCGGTCGAGTACCGGAGGCGGTCTTTCGAGACGAGTGACGCGGCCTGAGCGCCGAGCGCTGCCCGACGGTCACCCCCCCCGAGCTGCCCTGACGAATTCGACGGAGATTCTGGTGCCCGGGGCCGAAAAGCGGCCTGCGGCATCCGTTTTCGTGAAGATCTCCGTCGAATTCGTTCGGCGTGGCCCGGGCCGACGCCGCTCGGCCCGAGGGCACGGTACAGTCGGCTGGTGAGAGACGCTCCGGCCGCAGGCAAGACCATCGTCACCCTCCAGTTCCTGGGCATGGGTGTGGTCTGGGGATCCAGTTTCCTGTTCATGAAGATCGCGCTGGACGGCGTCACCTTCGGTCAGATCGCCTGGTCCCGGCTGGTGCTGGGCGGGCTCACCCTGGGCCTGATCGTGCTGATCACCCGGCCCCGGGTCGCCAACGGGCCGGTGCTGCCGCGCGAGAAGATCGTCTGGCTGCATTTCCTGGTGATCGCGATCACCGGATGCGTCGTGCCGCACCTTCTGTTCGCGTGGGCCGAGCAGTACGTGTCCTCGAGCCTGGCCAGCATCTACAACGCCGTCACCCCGATCATGACGGCCGTGATGGCGACGCTCGCGTTCCGGGTGGAGCGGCTCGGGCGCGGCCAGGTGGCGGGCATCCTTGTGGGCATCGCGGGCGTGGTCGTGATCATCGGGCCGTGGCGCTACGAAGCCCTGACCGGCGACCTCTGGGGCCAGCTGGCGTGCCTCGGCGCGGCCGTCTGCTACGGGTTCACCTTCGGGTACACCCGCCGGTTCCTTAGCGGGAGGCCGATCGCGGGCGCCACCTTCGCGTTCCTCAACATCGGGCTCGCCGGGGCGATCATGCTCGTGGCCACCCCGCTGGTGGCCTGGCATCCGGTGGCGCTGACCCTGCCGATCGTTGCGGGCCTGCTCGCCCTCGGGGCGCTCGGCACCGGAGTCGCCTACATCTGGAACATCAACGTGCTGCGCGCCTGGGGACCCACGAACGCGTCCACGGTGACCTATGTCACCCCGGTCGTCGGGGTCGTGCTCGGGGTGCTGGTGCTGAGTGAGACGTTCTCCTGGCATGAGCCGGTCGGCGCGGGGCTGGTGCTGCTCGGGATCCTGCTGACGCAGCGCCGGCTGCGGTTGCCGTTGCGGCTGCTGCTGCGGCGGCGGCGGCGGCGGCCGAGGGTCGAGTCGGTCGAGTCGGTCGAGTCGGTCGAGTCGCTGCGGCGGTCACCGGGGTAATCGGGCGCGGGACGGTGCCGAGGTCGACACTTCCGGTCGAGATCGCCCGGTGTGCCGGACGAATTCGACCGGAACTGGCGACCTCGGCGGGCCTGGTGGCCTCGGCGGGCCTGGTGGCCTCGGGGGACCTGGGGGCCTCGGGGGAGGGCGCGGGGGGGGGGG
>JACMQV010000239.1 GCA_014376815.1 Cryobacterium sp. | reverse complement strand
GCGGCAGCCAGGCGTTCCGCGGCGGCGCGGGTCGTGCTGCCCAGGCCACGGGCATCCGGGAGGGCCCGCGTGACCACGTCGCCGATCGCCTCGGCCCGCGCGGGGACCCCGTCCCCCTCGGCGCCCCGCCCCCCCCCCCCTCCCCCCCCGCGCGGCCCGCCGCCCGGCCGGGGGGGCACCCCCCCCCCCCCACACCCACGAACGACCCGCGCCCGCCCACTTGAGCCCCGCGAGAGTGTCCGTTCCGGTCGAGAGCGACCGGCGGAACGGGCACTTCAACGGCGGGAGCGGGAGCGGGTGCGGGAGCGGGTGCGGGAGCAGGAGCACAGGAGCGGGCTCGGTGCTCCGCGCTCGCTCTGCTCGGGCCTCGCTCTACACTGGCGGGATGGAATCCGAGACTTCGCCCGTGGACGCAGCCGCGGCAGTGCCGGCCACGCGGCGCGCCCTGGTGCGCCGGCCCGCACTCAACCTGGCCGAGGGGCAGCTGACGCACCTCCAGCGCCGGCCGATCGACCTCGCGCTGGCGCTGGCGCAGTGGCGCGGCTATGTGGCGGCGCTGGCCGACGAGGGCTGGGACACCATCGAGGTCGAGCCGGCGCCCCACCTGCCGGACTCCGTCTTCATCGAGGACGCCGTCATCCTCTTCGGCAACCTGGCCGTCGTGGCCAGCCCGGGCGCTCCGAGCCGCCGCGGGGAGACGGCGGCCGCCGAGACGGCCGTGCGGGCCCTCGGTCTCCCGGTGCGCCGTGTCGAGCTGCCCGGCACCCTCGACGGCGGGGACGTGCTCAAGGTCGGAAGCACCGTGTATGTCGGCCGCAGCCTCCGCACGAATGACGAGGGGATCGCGCAGCTGCGGGAGATCCTGGCCCCGGTCGGCTACACGGTCGTCGGGGTGCCGATCACGAAGGCGCTGCACCTGAAGACCGCGGTCACGGCGCTGCCGGACGGCACCGTGGTCGGCTACCCGCCGCTCGTCGACGACACGAGCGTCTTCCCGGACTTCCTGCCGGTGCCCGAGGCCGAGGGCACCGCCGTGGTCGTGCTCGACGACCACACCGTGCTCATGTCGAGCTCGGCGCCCCGCTCCGCCGAGCTGTTCACCGGCCGAGGCTACCGTGTCGTCACGGTAGACATCTCCGAGTTCGAGAAGCTCGAGGGCTGCGTCACCTGCCTGAGCGTGCGGGTGCGCTGAGAAATTGGCTGTTGCGCGGCGCAGCCGGGAAACGTATCCTGAAAGGCTGCCTGATCAGGGGGGCACAGTTCAGACACGACGCGCTCAGGAGGCCGACATGACCAAGACAGCACCGTTCACGCTCGCAACGTATGCGAACGACGGCGCCCACATTGGCGCATCCGCCCCGTTCGGTCGCACCGCTTAGCGCGCACTACCCGGCACCGCTTCACGCCGAGCACCGCGAACGCCGAGCACCGCGAACGCCGAACACCGCCTGCCGCCCGACGGGCAGCAAGCAAGCAGCCACGCTGCCGCTTCGGAAGTGTCCCGACTTCCGCCACCGCCGACTCCACCCGTCTTCGTCGGCGATCTCCGACGCCCTCTGGCGCCGTTCACTCGCACCATGTACCGTTCAGGACTTCCTCGTGACCACGCTCACAGACCACACCCATCCGCCCGATCCCGGGGCGGACCCCGTCCCCGCGCGCCCGAACACCCTCCGGGTGCTGCTGCGCCTCTACCCGTTCGCCCGCCAGGCGGTGCCGCGGCTCGCCCTCGGCATGCTCGCCGCCCTGCTCGCCGCTCTCGTCGCCCTCGCCATCCCGCAGGTGTTGCAGCGCCTCGTCGACGGCGCCCTGTCCCGGCAGGACTCAAGCCAGATCTGGCCCGCCGTACTCCTCATCCTCGGCCTCGGCGTGATCGAGGCCGTGCTGATCGCCCTGCGGCGCTGGTTCGTGCTCGGCCCCGGCACCCACATCGAGGCCCGCATGCGTAACGCCCTCTACGCGCGGCTGCAGGACCTGCCGGTCTCCTTCCACGACAAATGGCCGAGCGGGCAGCTGCTCTCCCGTGCCGTCAGCGACCTGAACCTGATCCGCCGGTGGATCTCGTTCGGCCTGGTGCTCCTCGTCGTCAACGTGGTGACGATCCTGATCGGCGCCGTCATCCTGGTCTCGATGAACTGGGTCCTCGGGGTCATCTTCCTCGTCTGCTCCGTGCCGCTCTGGGTGGTCGGCTACCTGTTCGAGGGCAAGTACTCCGTCGTCGCCCGCCGGAGCCAGGACCAGGCCGGCGATCTCGCGACCGCCGTCGAGGAGTCGGTGCACGGCATCCGTGTGCTCAAGGCCTTCGGGCGCGGGAAATTCGCGCTGAAGAACTTCTCCGCGCAGGCCGAGAGCCTGCGCGGCACCGAGATCGAGAAGGCGCGCGCGATCGCCGGCATCTGGCTCTGGCTGCTGATGGTGCCCGACGTCGCGTTCGCCCTCTGCCTGGTGGCCGGCGTCTGGCTGGCCAGCCAGAATGAGCTGACTGTGGGGTCGCTGGTGGCCTTCTTCGCGACGGCGACGGTGCTGCGCTGGCCGGTCGAGTCGATCGGTTTCCTGCTCTCGATGACCTTCGACACCCGCACCGCGACGGACCGCTTCTTCGACGTGCTCGACGCGCCGAACTCGATCACCGACCCGGAGCACCCGGTCACGATCGACCGGCCCCGCGGCCGCCTGTCGTTCACGAACGTGCATTTCCGCTACCCGGACTCGCCGGAGCGCTTCCCCGACCTGCTCGACGGCGTGAACCTGGTGCTGGAGCCGGGGGAGACCATGGCGCTGGTGGGCCTGACCGGCTGCGGCAAGTCCACTCTGACGGCGCTCACCACGCGCCTCTACGACGTCACCGAGGGCGCGGTCACCCTCGACGGCGTCGACGTGCGCGCCCTCGGCCGCGAGGAACTGCGGCGCCACCTGTCGATGGCGTTCGAGGATGCGACGCTCTTCTCGGCCTCAGTGCGCGACAACGTGCTGCTCGGCCGCCCCGAGTGGGCCGATCGCTCGGTCGAAGCGGATGCCGCGCTCGAGGAGGCCCTGCAGGTCGCCCAGGCGGGGTTCGCCCACGACCTCCCGCAGGGCGTGGACACCCTCGTCGGTGAGGAGGGAATGAGCCTGTCCGGCGGGCAGCGGCAGCGGATCGCGCTCGCCCGGGCCGTGGCGGCGAGACCCGCGGTGCTCGTGCTCGACGACCCCCTGTCCGCGCTCGACGTGGACACGGAGTCCCTCGTCGAGGCGGCACTGCGCGACGTTCTCTCCGCGACCACGGCGCTGATCGTGGCGCACCGGCCGTCAACGGTCATGCTGGCCGACCGGGTGGCCCTGCTCGAGGACGGCCGGATCACGGCGGTGGGCCGGCACTCCGATCTGCTCCGCGAGAGCGAACACTACAAGTTCGTGATCTCCAGCCTGGAAGACGAACAACGACGAGAGTCCATCCGAGAGGGGGTGGCGCGATGAGCGTCACCGGAGTCGAAGGGGAAGACCGCAGCACCTTCACCGCCGCGGAGAGCAAGCAGATCCGGGCCCGGTCGCTGCGGCTGCTCGGGTCGCTGCTCGGCCCAGTGCGCTGGCCGGTGATCGCGGCGATGCTGATCGTTGTCGTCTCCTCGGCCGCGCAGGTGGCCGGGCCGGCTCTGATCGCGTTCGGGATCGACCGGGGCCTGCCCGCGCTGATGGAGCAGGACTGGGTTCCGCTCGCCGCGGCCGGGGTGGTCTACCTCGCGACGGGCGTCATCGGCGCCCTGCTGATTGCCTGGTACACGATCATGTCGGCGCGGATCAGCCAGGCCGTGCTGATCGACCTGCGCAAGCGGGTGTTCCTGCACACGCAGCGGCTCAGCCTCGAGTTCCACGAGTCCTACACGTCCGGCCGCATCATCTCCCGCCAAACCAGCGACCTCGACGCGATCCGCGAGCTGCTGGACTCCGGCATCAACCAGCTCGTGCAGGGCCTGCTCTACATGGTGTTCACCGCGATCGCCCTGTTCGCGCTCGACGGAACCAGCGGCCTCGTGCTGCTCGGCTCGCTGGTGCCCCTGCTCGCGCTCACGCGCTGGTTCCAGGTGCGCTCGCAGACGCTGTTCCGCCAGTCACGGACCGCCTCGGCGAGCCTGATCGTGCAGTTCGTGGAGACCATGACCGGCATCCGTGCGGTCAAGGCCTTCCGGGCGGAGAAGCGCAACGAAAGGGTGTTCGGCGAGCTGGTCGAGGACTACCGCAAGGTCAACGGGCGGGTCATCCAGCTGTTCGGCATCTTCGACCCGGGTCTGGTCCTGATCGGCAACGTGGCCGTCGCGGTCGTGCTCCTGGTCGGCGGGTTCCGCGTCGTCGACGGGCAGCTCGCCATCGGCGCGCTGCTCGCGGCACTGCTGTACACCCGACGGTTCTTCGACCCGATGGAGGAGATGGCGATGTTCTACAACTCCTACCAGTCGGCCGCGGCGGCGCTGGAGAAGATCTCGGGGGTGCTCGAGGAACACCCCGGCGTGCCCGACCCGGCCACGCCGGTCGACCTCTGGGCGGCGAAGGGTGCGGTCTCGTTCGATGACGTGCAGTTCGAGTACCAGAGCGACCGCGTCATCCTGCCCCGCTTCGACCTGGCCATCCCGGCGGGGGAGACCATCGCCCTGGTGGGCTCGACCGGGGCCGGCAAGTCGACCCTGGCCAAGCTGATGGCGCGCTTCTACGACCCGTCGGAGGGCAGGGTCACCCTCGACGGCGTGGACCTGCGCGACCTGCACCCCAAGGACCTGCGCCGGGCGATCGTCATGGTCACCCAGGAGGCCTACCTGTTCAGCGGGTCGGTCGCCGACAATATCTCGATCGGCAAACCGGATGCCACGCCGGCCGAGATCGTGGCGGCGGCGCGGGCGGTCGGGGCGCACGAGTTCATCGAGGGGCTGCCGGGCGGGTACGACACCGACGTGAACAAGCGCGGCGGACGCGTGTCCGCGGGGCAGCGTCAGCTGATCTCCTTCGCGCGGGCGTTCCTGGCGGACCCGGCCGTGCTGATCCTCGACGAGGCGACCTCGAGCCTGGACATCCCGAGCGAGCGCCTGGTGCAGCGGGCACTGCAGACGCTCCTGTCCGACCGCACGGCCGTGATCATCGCCCACCGTCTGTCGACGGTGGCGATCGCTGACCGGGTGCTCGTGATGGAGCACGGGCGCATCGTGGAGGACGGCATACCCGCCGACCTGATCTCCGGCACGGGGCGGTTCGCGCAGCTGCACGCCGCATGGCGGGAGTCGCTGGTCTAGGGACGGGCAGCGGCGCCCGGTCGCGGCGCAGGTTCGAGACGCGGGCGCAGGGTAGAACCTGCGCCCGCGTCCACAGGGTGCGCCACGACGGATGCGCGGTGCGGGTCGCCGGGACGGCTAGCCCGGCTCGGGGCCGAGCGGCTGCTCGGAGCCGGCGGGCGGCTGCGCTGCCGGCGGTTCCTTCAGTTCCACGAAGATCGTGTGGGTCTCGCTCTCGCCCGTGTTCCGGCCGGAGTGTTCCTGGGCCGGGAGCCAGCGGGCGACTCCGGACGGCAGGGTGACATCGACCTCGCGGCCGTTCGATTCCAGGTGACGGGAGAATGCGCTCAGGGTGATCATCACGGAGTCAGGGTGCCGGTGCGGAGTCGTCTGGTCGCCGGGCGCGTCGAGGTACTCGAGCACGCGCACGCGCTCGTTCTCCAGAATCACACGATAGAGACTGGGGTTGGTGGCCACCGGATCGTTCGTCATAGCGGCAGGGTAGTACCGCCAGGCGGGATGCGAGCTCTCAGGGCGTCAGCGAATCCGCGGGCACCGGGCGAACCGGGCGCCTAGGCGAATCCCCAGGCCTTCTCCTCGTCGCTCGAGGCGTCGGAGAGCGGCGTGCCGGTCAGGGGACGGGCGGTCACCGGGCCGAGCGGGTGGAGGCCGGGGTTGGGCGCGGTGACCGGCGCCTCCTTGAGCTCGACGAAGATCGCGTGCGTCGGCGTGGAACCGATGTTCAGGCCGGCGTGTTCCTGGGCCGGGAGCCACCGGGTCTCGCCGGCGGGCAGTTCGACGTCGATCTCGCGGCCCTCCGACGACAGCCGGCGCGCGTAGGCGCTGAGCGTGATCATCACGCTGTCGGGATGCGCGTGGGGATTGGTCTGGTCGCCGGGGGCGTCGAGGAACTCGAGCACGCGCACGCGGTCGTTGTCGAGCAGGACCCGGTAGAGGCCCGGGTCGGAGGAGAGGGCGTCGATGGATGTCGGTTCGCTGGGCATGTGGAACGGTAACACCGTTCGGACACCCCGAACAAGGGGTCACGGTCGACCGGCACCCAATGCTCAGCCCGGGCTCCACCGCGCCGCCGGATAGTCGATCCGGTAGCCCCCCGGCCGGTCGCGCAGGGGCGTCTCCTCGGCCCGGTACTGCGCGAGCGCGCGGTCCTCGTGCCCGGCCGGAGGGTGGCCGCCGGCCCGGATGACCCGCCACCACGGCAGGTCGGCCCCGTACCGCGCCATGATCTGCCCGACGGCGCGGGCCCCGCGCGAGCCGAGGACCGCGGCGACGTCGCCGTAGGTCATCACCCGGCCGGGCGGGATCGAATCGACGATGGCGCACACATGCTCAATGAACTCCCCGCTCGATGAAGCAGGCATTCCGGCCCCGGGCTAGAGCTGCATCGCGCCGATGACCTCGCCGTAGGCCGTCTCGCCGACATCCGTGAACCCGATCCGGTGGAAGAACGACTGAGGGCCTTCCTCGCCCGGCTCCCAGATCACGGTGATGCGGGTGAAGCCGCGCTTGCGGGCCTCGTCGGCCAGCGCGTCGGCGGCGAACTTGCCCACTCCGCGGCCCTGGGCGCTCGCGTCGACGTTGATGCGCCAGATGCAGGCCCGGAATTCCTCGTGCTCGGAATCGGGGTCGAAGTTGCCGTGGATGAACCCGGCGACCTCTCCGTCCAGGAGCACGACGCGTTGCCAGGCGGTGGCCGGATTGATCACGGATGCCGCGACCGCGTAGGACACCGGGGCGATGAATTGCTCCTGGCCCGGCTTCAGGCTCAGGTTGTTGGCCGCAACAATGTTGCGTGCGGACAGTTCTTCCAGTCGTAGCTCACCCATGTGAACAGGCTAGTCCGCGGCGCACCTGCCGGGGTAGTCGGGTTTTCGGCCGACCGGCGTGAAAACGCTCCGGGCAGGGCAAGACCGGAAACTATCTCGATGTCAAGATAATTGCCACCCTCGACTAGGATTGACGTGGCCATTAGGGCCCCGCACTATTCTGAGGAGAATTCATTGGCGAAGATCAAGGTTGAAGGCACTGTCGTCGAGCTCGACGGGGACGAGATGACCCGCATCATCTGGCACGCGATCAAGGAAACCTTGATTCACCCCTACCTCGACATCGACCTCGAATATTACGACCTGTCCATCCAGAAGCGCGACGAGACCGACGACCAGATCACGATCGACTCGGCGCTCGCCATCCAGAAGCACGGCGTCGGCGTCAAGTGCGCGACCATCACCCCCGATGAGGCCCGGGTCGAGGAATTCGGCCTGAAGAAGATGTGGGCATCGCCCAACGGCACCATCCGGAACATTCTCGGCGGCACGATCTTCCGTGAGCCGATCATCATCTCCAACATCCCGCGCCTCGTCCCGGGGTGGAACAAGCCCATCATCATCGGCCGTCACGCATTCGGCGACCAGTACAAGGCGACGAACTTCCGGTTCGAAGGCGAAGGCACCCTCAGCATGACCTTCACCCCGAAGGACGGCGGCGAACCCCAGTCGTTCGAGGTCTTCCAGGCGCCCGGCAGCGGTGTCGCCATGGGAATGTACAACCTCGACGCCTCCATCCGCGACTTCGCTCGGGCCTCGCTCAACTACGGCCTCGAGCGCAAATACCCGGTCTACCTGTCGACCAAGAACACGATTCTCAAGGCGTACGACGGCCGCTTCAAGGACATCTTCCAGGAGATCTTCGACGCCGAGTTCAAGGCCCGCTACGACGCGGCCGGCCTGACCTACGAGCACCGCCTGATCGACGACATGGTCGCCTCGGTGATGAAGTGGGAGGCCGGCAACGTCTGGGCCTCCAAGAACTACGACGGCGACGTGCAGTCCGACACCGTGGCGCAGGGCTTCGGCTCACTCGGCCTGATGACCAGCGTGCTCGCCACCCCCGACGGCAAGGTCGTCGAGGCTGAGGCCGCGCACGGCACCGTGACGCGCCACTACCGTCAGCACCAGCAGGGCAAGCCCACCTCGACCAACCCGATCGCCTCGATCTACGCCTGGACCCGCGGCCTCGCCCACCGGGCAAAGCTCGATGGCAACCCGGCGCTCGCCGAGTTCGCGAACACGCTCGAAGACGTGGTCATCAAGACCGTCGAGAGCGGCAAGATGACCAAGGACCTCGCCCTCCTCGTAGGACCCGAACAGGGCTTCCAGACGACCGAGGAATTCCTCGCGGCCGTCGCCGAGAACCTGCACACACGCCTGGCGTAATCCGCCCTGCGGAATCGAAGGGGGGGCGTCCCCCCCCCCCGGCGGGGGCGGCCCGCCTCCCTCCCCCCTCGCGGGCTTGTGGGGG
>JACMQV010000238.1 GCA_014376815.1 Cryobacterium sp. | reverse complement strand
GGCACCGAATGACCGACCAGATGCTCCCGCGAGAGCTTCGAGGTGCTCTCGGATTCCCCGGCGAGCAAGGGACGGAGACCGGCGTAGACGCCCTCCACGTCTTCCCGGGTGAGCGGAACCCGCACGACGGCGTTGACGTGTTCGAGCAGGTAGTCGATGTCGGCGGCGGGCGCCGCCGGGTGCGCCTTGTCCAGGTGCCAATCGGTGTGTGTGGTGCCGATCAGCCAGTGCCGGCCCCACGGGATCACGAAGAGCACACTCTTCTCGGTCCGGAGCAGCAGCCCCATAGCCGACTGGAACCGGTCCTTGGGCACGACCAGGTGGATGCCCTTCGAGGCACGCACCTTGAAAGTGCCGCGTTCGCCGACCATGCGCTGGGTGTCGTCGGTCCAGACGCCGGTCGCGTTGACGACCTGCTTGGCCCGCACCTCGAACCGCTCGCCCGTCTGCAGGTCGTGCGCGTGCACGCCGACCACCCGCTCGCCGACCTTGATGAACCCCTCCACGCGCACCCGGCTGGCCGCGTGCGCGCCGTAGAACGAGGCCGTGCGAACCAGCGAGGCCACGTAGAGCGCGTCGTCGACCTGGGCGTCGTAGTACGTGATTCCGCCGACGATCGTGTCGGTGTTGAGGCTCGGCAGGAGCCCCTTGACCTGCCGTTTGGACAGGTGGCGGTGGTGCGGCACGCCGGGGGCGCGCCCGCCGGTGTAGGAGAACACGTCGTAGAGGAGCATGCCGGCGCCCACATAGAACCGCTCGGTGACCCGCTTCTTGAGCGGGTACAGGAACCGCACCGGCTTCACCAGGTGCGGCGCGATGCGCTGCAGCAGCAGGCCGCGCTCGGTCAGGGCCTCTCGCACGAGTCGGAAGTCCAGCTGTTCCAGGTAACGGATGCCGCCGTGCACCAGCTTCGACGACCGGCTGGACGTTCCCGACGCCCAGTCCCTGGCCTCGAGGATGCCGACGCTCAGCCCCCGGGTCACGGCGTCCAGGGCCGCGCCGGATCCGACGATGCCCCCGCCGACGACGAGGATGTCGAGCTCTTTCCCCTTCAGCCGTTCCAGTGCCGCCGCGCGTTCGTCCGGGCCCAGTTTGCTGGACCGGGACACCGAGTTTCCTGTGGCCATGTGCTCACTCCCATCGGATGGTGTGGTGCTTACACTGACGCTAGTTCACTCGGTACGGCGCGACAACTGCTGCTGGCTAGTTCGTCCGGTACGGCGCGACGACGACCTCGACCCGCTGGAATTCCTTCAGGTCGGAGTAACCGGTCGTGGCCATCGAACGGCGCAGGGCGCCGACCAGGTTGGCGGTGCCGTCCGCGATCGGCGTCGGGCCGTAGAGGATGGTCTCGAGCGGGGCCAGGGCACCCACCTCGACGCGCTTGCCGCGGGGCAGCTTCGAGTGGTGCACCTCGGGGCCCCAGTGGAAACCGCCGCCGGGGGCATCCGTCGCCCGGGCCAGAGCGGTGCCGAGCATGACGGCGTCGGCGCCGCAGGCGATGGCCTTGACGATGTCACCGGAGGTGTTGAGGCCGCCGTCGGCGATGACGTGCACGTAGCGTCCGCCGGACTCGTCCATGTAGTCCCGGCGGGCGCCGGCGACGTCAGCGACGGCCGTGGCCATGGGGGCGTGGATGCCGAGGGAGGCTCGCGTGGTCGAGGCCGCGCCGCCGCCGAAACCGACGAGCACTCCGGCCGCACCGGTGCGCATGAGGTGCAGGGCGGCCGTGTAGGTGGCCGCGCCGCCCACGATCACGGGCACGTCAAGCTCGTAGATGAACTTCTTGAGGTTGAGGGGTTCCTGTTTCTGCGACACGTGTTCCGCGGAAACGGTGGTGCCCCGGATGACGAACAGGTCGACGCCGGCGGCCACGACCGTCTCGTACAGCTCCTGGGTGCGCTGGGGCGACAGGGCGCCGGCCACGGTGACACCGGCCGCGCGGATCTCGGCCAGGCGCTCGGTGACCAGGCTCGGCTTGATCGGCTCGGAGTACATCTCCTGCATGCGCGCGGTGGCCCGGTCGGCGGGAAGGTCGCGGATCTCGGCGAGGAGGGGTTCCGGGTCGTCGTAGCGGGTCCAGAGGCCCTCGAGGTCGAGCACGCCCACTCCGCCGAGCTGGCCCATCATGATGGCCGTCTTCGGCGACACCACGGAGTCCATCGGTGCCGCGAGGAACGGGATCGCGAACTGGTAGGCGTCGATGGTCCAGCCGACCGACACGTCCTCGGGGTCGCGGGTGCGCCGACTGGGCACAATCGCGATGTCGTCGAAGGCATACACGCGGCGAGCGCGCTTGGAACGGCCGATCTCGATTTCCATGTTCCCAGTTTAGGTGCCGCCGCGCGCGTCGGGGCGAACTCCGGGCCTGCGGCGAGGTGGCGGGGCCGGGAGCCGGACGGGTGGCGAGGCGGGCGCGACCTCGACGTCGAAGGGGAGATGGGGCATCCTGAGGTCATGGATGTCGCCGCCGATCCGCTGTCCCTCCTCCGCGAACGCACGAGCATGAAATGGCGCAGTTTCCCCGCCGACGTGCTGCCGATGTTCGTCGCGGAAATGGACTTCCCGCTCGCCGACCCGATCCAGGACGCCCTGGTGGCGGCGGTGCGGCGCAGCGATACCGGCTACGTGGCGCCGTCCAACGCACTCGGCGCGACCTTCTCCGGGTTCGCCGGCCGCCGCTGGGGCTGGCGGGTCGACCCGGAGCAGGTGACCAGCACCACGGATGTCAGCGTCGCCATCGTCGAGACCCTGCGGCTCCGGATCAGGCCGGGTGACCCGGTCGTGATCACTCCCCCGGTCTACCCGCCGTTCTTCGACCTCGTCCCCGAGGCCGGCGGACGGGTCGTCGCCGTGCCGCTCCTCGCGGGCCAGTCCGGCTGGAACCTCGATCTGGACGGGCTCGAACGGGCATTCATCGAGGGCGCGCGGTGCGTGCTGCTCTGCAACCCGCACAACCCGGTCGGGCATCCGCACACGGTGGAAGACCTCGCGACGCTGGCCGAACTGGCCGCGCGCTACGGCGTCACGGTGATCAGCGACGAGGTGCACGCCCCCCTCACCTACCGTGATGCCGTCTTCACCCCGTACCTGTCCGTGTCGGCGGAAGCGGCGGAGCACGGCATCTGTGTCACGAGCGCAAGCAAGGCCTGGAACCTGGCAGGGCTCAAGTGCGCCGTCATCGTGACCGGTTCGGAACGGATGCGCGAGCTGGTGTCCGGCCTGCCGGAGGAGGTCGGCTGGCGTACGAGCCAGTTCGGGCTGATCGCGGGGATCGCCGCCTGGCAGCACGGGGAACCGTGGCTGGACGGGGTGGTCACGTCCCTGCAGGCCAATCGCCTCCTGCTGACGGGCCTGCTCGACGCCCAGCTGCCGGGCGTGGGCTACCGGCCGCCCGGGGCGGGTTACCTGGCCTGGCTCGACCTGCGCAGCCTGGGCTGGGGTGATGACCCGGCCCGGGTGGCCCTGGACCGGGCCAGGGTTGCGCTGAGCCCTGGCCCGAAGTTCGGCCTGCCGGGTGTGGGTTACGCGCGTCTCAACTTCGGCTGTTCGCCCGAGGTGCTCGGCGAAGCGTTGTCCCGCCTCGCCGCCGCGGTCTGACCGGTCGGGCAAGACCCGCCGAGCCGTGAGCAACGCTCCCAAAAAATCAAGAAATGGGAGCGTTTCTCACGGTTCGGCGAGGAGGAAGGTCAGCGCCGGTAGTTCGGCGCCTCGACCACGATCTGCACGTCGTGCGGGTGGGACTCCTTCAGCCCGGCAGCCGTGATCCGCACGAACTTGCCCTTCTGCTTGAGCTCGTCGATCGTGCGCGCGCCCACGTAGAACATGGACTGGCGCAGGCCGCCGATCAGCTGGTACGCCACCGCGGACACCGGCCCGCGGTACGGAACCTGGCCCTC
>JACMQV010000237.1 GCA_014376815.1 Cryobacterium sp. | reverse complement strand
GTTCCACCGGAGGCCGGACGTGTCAACAACAAATCAGAACTACCTCGCAGTCATCAAGGTTGTTGGAATCGGTGGCGGCGGTGTCAACGCCGTCAACCGCATGATCGAGCTTGGCCTCCGCGGGGTCGAGTTCATCGCCATCAATACGGATGCCCAGGCCCTCCTGATGAGCGACGCCGACGTCAAGCTCGACGTCGGCCGCGACCTCACTCGCGGCCTTGGTGCTGGCGCGGACCCCGAGGTCGGCCGCCGTGCCGCCGAGGACCACGCCGAGGAGATCGAAGAGGCCCTGGCCGGCGCGGACATGGTCTTCGTCACGGCCGGCGAGGGCGGCGGAACGGGCACCGGAGGCGCCCCCGTCGTCGCGCGGATCGCCAAGTCCATCGGTGCGCTCACCATCGGTGTCGTGACCAAGCCGTTCGGCTTCGAGGGGAAGCGCCGCCAGGCCCAGGCCGAGGCCGGGGTCGCTTCTCTCAAGAACGAGGTCGACACCCTCATCGTCGTGCCGAACGACCGCCTGCTGGAAATCAGCGACCGCGGGATCAGCATGCTCGAGGCGTTCGCCACGGCAGACCAGGTGCTCCTCGCCGGCGTGCAGGGCATCACCGACCTGATCACCACCCCCGGCCTGATCAACCTCGACTTCGCCGACGTCAAGTCGGTCATGCAGGGCGCCGGCTCCGCCCTGATGGGCATCGGCTCCTCCCGCGGCGCCGACCGTGCCATCAAGGCCGCCGAGCTGGCCGTGGCCTCGCCGCTGCTTGAAGCGTCCATCGACGGGGCGCACGGCGTCCTCCTCTCCATCCAGGGCGGCTCGAACCTCGGCATCTTCGAGATCAACGACGCCGCGCGCCTGGTGCAGGAAGCCGTGCACCCCGAAGCCAACATCATCTTCGGTGCCGTCATCGACGACACCCTCGGCGACGAGGTGCGGGTCACCGTGATCGCGGCCGGCTTCGACGGCGGAGAACCCGGCGCCAAGGCCGTCGAGGTTCGCCGGGCCGACCTCGTCGCCGCAGGCGTCGCGGCTGGTGTCGGTTCTAACGCAGGCGGTTCTAACGCAGGCGGCTCTAACGCAGGCGGCTCGAACGGAGGCGGCTCGACCGGCGCCGCGGCAGATTCGGCAGATTCCGGTGCGTACTCCGTCGGTGACGCCGCCGGATCCTCCGTCTGGTCCGGGGTCGAACCGGGTGCGGCCGTGGCCGACCCCGCCTTTGAAGAGGACCCGGACGACCTGGACATCCCGGACTTCCTGAAGTAGCCGGGAGGGCGGCCGAGATGAGTGAACCCGTTCTGCCCGAGACGGCAGAACTCGGGGAACGGTTGGGCGCCGTGCGCAGCGGAATCGCTGCCGCGGCGGCCGCGGCCGGGCGGGACGAGCGGGAGATCACGACCATTGTCGTGACCAAGTTCCATCCGGTCACCCTGATCGAGCAACTCGCCGCACTCGGCGTGCAGGACGTGGGCGAAAGTCGCCACCAGGAAGCCCAGGCGAAGGCCCAGGCTCTGGCCGGGCTGAACCTGACCTGGCATTTCGTCGGACAGGTTCAGGGCAAGAAAGCCAAACAGGTCAGGGCCTACGCGAACGTCATCCATTCGGTCGACCGGGTGTCCCTGATCGACGCACTCGGCTCCGAGTCCGGCGCCGTCGACTGCTTCGTGCAGGTCAACCTCACCGATGACCCGGCCCGAGGCGGCGTCAGCACGGTCGAACTGGATGCACTGGTGGAGCGGGTCCTGGCCACAGCCGGACTTCGCCTGCTCGGACTGATGGCGGTGGCCCCGCTCGGAGCGGAACCCAGGCGGGCATTCGCCCGGGTTCGCGAACTGGGCGAGCGCACCCGGCTGCTCGCGCCGGAGGCGCGATTCCTGTCGATGGGCATGTCCCAGGACTACCCTGAGGCGATTGCCGAAGGGGCGACACACCTTCGAATTGGCACAGCAATCACCGGGAATCGCCCGGTAGCCGGTTAATCTGGATTAGTAGAGTCACCAACACGGAGGTCGAGATGTCCAACCCGCTCAAGAAAACCATGGTTTACCTGGGCCTGGCAGACGAGGAACTCGAATACGAGGCGCCCGCTGCTGCGCCCGCGTCGACGGCCCCGCACTCCGCTGCGTCGAGTTCCGCGTCGTCGCAGTCGGGCGCGCCCAGGGCCGCCGCTCCCCACACCTCCGCCTCGGCCTCGTCCCACTCCGCCGGCTCGGCCGGACGTGCACCGGTGACGCCGTTGCGCAAGACTTCCACCCCCAAGAATGTGGCTACCTCAGAAATGAATGAAATCCTCACCGTCCACCCCCGCCAGTACAAGGACGCCCAGGTGATCGCCGAGTCCTTCCGCGACGGGATCCCGGTCATCATCAACCTGTCCCAGATGAGCGACGCGGATGCCCGGCGCCTGATCGACTTCGCCAGCGGACTGTCCCAGGGCCTGTACGGCAAGATCGAGCGCGTCACGGCCAAGGTCTTCCTCCTGTCCCCGTCCCACGTCGTCGTGTCCGGCGATAACGCGGCTGAGGAATCCGACGCCGAGGCGTCCTTCTTCGCCCAGTCGTAGCCCGCACTGTGTTCAGCCTCATCGGTATCATCGCGGCCATCGGCTACTACGCCCTGCTGCTCTACTTCTTCGTCATGTGGGGACGGTTCATCGTCGACCTGGTGCGGAGCGTCAATCGGGCGTGGCGGCCCCAAGGGTTCACGCTCGTCCTGATCGAGGTCGTGTACACACTGACCGACCCGCCGATCAAGTTCTTCCGGCGGCTGCTGCCGCCGCTCCGGCTCGGGCCGATCGCCTTCGATTTCGGCTGGAGCCTGACCATGCTCGGCGTCATCATCGGAATGTCCGTGATGTCGTTCGCACGGACCCTCTAGCCCTCGTGCCGGTCGGGGCATGTATTCTTGACCGACGACGTGCCGGACCGGCGCGGTTCGTTATTGCGTCGGACCTTGGTAGCGTTGGTCGACAGTACACAAATGTTCACAACTCAAGTTTTAAGGGTGGAAAGCCATGGCGCTAACTCCGGAAGATGTAGTCAACAAGCGATTCCAGTCGACTAAGTTTCGCGAAGGATACGATCAGGACGAGGTCGATGACTTCCTCGACGAGGTCGTTGTCGAGCTTCGTCGGCTGACTGCGGAGAACGAAGAGCTGAAGGCTCGCGTTTCCTCCGGCGGCGGCGCGTCGGAGCCCGTCGTTGAGTCCGCGCCGGCCCCCGAAGTCGTTGCCGAGCCCGTTGTCGTCGCAGCAGTGCCCGTCGCGGCTCCGGTCGCCGCCGAGCCCGTCGACGAGACCGCCGGCACCACCAATCTCCTCCAGCTGGCCCGCCGCCTGCACGAGGAGCACGTCAAGGAGGGTGCCGAGAAGCGCGATGCACTCATCGCGGAAGGCCACGCCACCGCGGCCCGTCTCGTCGCCGAGGCCGAAGCCAAACAGCGTGCCCAGCTCAACGTCCTCGACCAGGAGCGCTCGGTCCTCGAAACCAAGATCGACGACCTGCGCACCTTCGAGCGCGAATACCGCCAGAAGCTGAAGAGCTACATCGAGAGCCAGCTGCACGACCTCGACGCCACGTCACCGGTCGGTGCGGGCGACTCGGCCGGCGCATCGAAGCCGAGCTTCCAGAGCTTTGGCGCCTAAGGTCGGAGCGAAGAAACGCTCCACTGCGCTGATCGTCCTCGCCGTGATGGCACTGGGCATCTACGCACTGGATCAGATCAGCAAGTACCTCGTTGTCACGAAACTGAGCGAGGGGGACATCGTCCGGGTTCTGGGAAATGTGCTGCAACTGCAGTTCGTCCGGAACCCGGGCGCGGCCTTTTCCCTGGCCACGGGGATGACCTGGGTTTTCTCCATCATCGCCGTCGTCGTCGTGTTCCTGATCGTCTGGTTCGCCGGACGCATCCGCTCGCTCGCCTGGTCGCTCGTCTTCGGGCTCCTGCTCGGCGGCGTGCTCGGCAACCTCACCGACCGGCTCCTGCGGGAGCCGTCGTTCGGCCAGGGACACGTCATCGACTTCATCGCGACGCCCTGGCTGATCCCCGCCATTTACAACGTCGCGGACATGGCGATCGTGTCGAGCATGATCGTCTTCATGTACCTGACCATCCGCGGTATCGGCCTCGACGGCCGCCGCACCAGCGAGTCGGACCTGTCAGACTCGGCTCCCACCCAGTTAGCGCCCTGATCCCCCCTATGGAAACTCGTTCCCTTCCCCTTCCGGACGGACTCGCCGGAGTCCGCGTCGATGCCGGCATCGCCAAGCTCCTCGGCTTCTCACGCAGTTTCGCGGCCGAGGTGTGCGAGGCCGGTGGCGTCACGCTCAACGGAGCGGTGGTCGGAAAATCCGATCGACTGCACGGGGGAGCCTGGCTGGAGGTCACCTGGCAGCCCCGGGAGGCCCTCACCATCGTTCCCATCGCTGTGCCGGACCTCACCATCGTTCACGACGACGAGAGCATCGTCGTCGTCAACAAGCCGTCCGGCGTGGCCGCGCATCCCAGCGTGGGCTGGACCGGGCCGACCGTGCTCGGCGCCCTCTCCGCGGCTGGCTACCGAATCGCGACCTCGGGCGCCAGCGAGCGGGCCGGAGTCGTGCACCGCCTCGACGTGGGCACGAGCGGGCTGATGGTCGTCGCCAAATCGGAAGCCGCCTACACCTGGCTGAAGAAGGCGTTCCACGACCGCGAGGTCGAGAAGATCTACCACGCCGTCGTGCAGGGCCACCCCGACCCGCTCGCGGGCACGATCGACGCGCCCATCGGCCGCCACCCGCGCTCGGACTGGAAGTTCGCGGTGATCGCCGGCGGCAAAGACTCCGTGACGCACTACGAGACCCTGGAGGCGTTCCGGTCGGCGTCACTGCT
>JACMQV010000236.1 GCA_014376815.1 Cryobacterium sp. | reverse complement strand
TGCGCCGCAAGGGCAGCGACGGCGACAAATGCCCGGTTATTCTCCTTGCCGGAGGAGCGGCCCGCCACCCCAGCTACCTTGGCGATCTGGCCGGGCTCAGCGATCGGCACCGCCTCATCGTGCCCCACCTGCGAGGCGTCGTGAGTATTTGAGGGGTTGGGGGCCACTCAATATTGCCCTTCGGGGCCAGCGATATTGCCTTCTGGTGCCAGGCTGTTGCGCGGTCGGAGGCCACCCCCGCCCGACCGCGCGGGGAATTTTCGCCTTGACCTGAACGGCGGTGTGTTCTCGCATGGTGTGGCCGCCGGTCTCGACCCAGATGGTGTCGCACACGATGCGGCCCATGATCGCGCCTGCGTAGATCCCGGAGCCGAGGCGCTGGTGATCACCGCCTCAAATGCTCATCTGCGCGTACTGGGTGCAGAACACCGGGGAGGTGGAGTCGTAGCGGCGCTCGAGAAGCTCAAGGAGCATGCTCGTGGTGTGCTCGTCCGGCTGGTCGAAGAGGCTGCTCATCAATCACGAGCAGCGTGCACACGGTGTACTTGTTCAAGAACTTTGTCTGCCCGGCGGGCTTGTCGCGGGCTAGCTGCCAGGCTTCTTCATACGTACCACGGCTGGTTACTCCTTCTGCCACGGGCCCGATGCGCGCGGCGGAGCGGAATGAGCCTAGCCAAGTGGACCCGAGGGAGAATATTGAGTGGCCCCAGATCGCGCTATTGACTGCAACATGCAGTGGCCCCGAACGTCAATATCGCTGGCCCCCAAGAACGCAAATACTCAGTCGGACTCACGGCCGCGCCCGACCAGGAAGAGCTGGGTTCGTTCTGGGCTCAAGCCGACGACATCGAGCACCTGCGTGTCCATCTCGGCCTCGATCGCGTCACGCTGGTGGCTCACTCAGCGGGAACGAGATTGGCCGTTGCCTACGCGGCGCAGTTCGCGCTCCACGTTGCCAGGTTGGTGCTGATCACGCCTCCGGCGGCTTATCTCGTCGATGAGCCATCCGATGCCCACACGCTCACTGAGAAGCGGCGCGGGGATGCGGTTTTCGAGGCCGCTTTCGCAGCTTTGGAAGCGGGGCCCCAGACTGTTGACGATGACGGGTTCAACGCCTGGCAACAGCAAACGGCGCCGGCCGGATACTCAAACTGGGGCGCAACAGAGCGATCCCATGCGACAACCGGGCGATGGAGTCAGCCAGCCACGAAGGCGTATTTCAGTGTCGCCCCACCGCGCGACCTCGCTGCGCGGCTGGGGCAGGTGAAGGCGCCCGTGTTGGTGATTGCCGGAGCCGAGGACTGCCTCACCGGATTAGCGCCGGTGACCGCGTTGGCACGCCTCTTTCCCACAGGTGAATGCGTGGTCATCGAAGGGAGCGGGCACTACCCGTGGGTCGAACAGCCGGCTGCCTTCCGGGGAGCGATCGACGCGTTCCTCGAGCAGCCGTCCAGATCGGCGGCGACGAGAGGCTGATTGCCCGGAAAGGGTTCGACGATTGCATCTACCTAGTGGCCCCGAATTGAGCGGAAGTGTCAGAATGAGGCCATGCGCATCGAGGACTGGTGGCCACTGCTGGACTGGTCAACCCAACAATGGTTGATCAACAATAACGGTGACGTCGTGCCGCCAGACGTTCTGGATCAGATCACGGCTGCGGCGGGCGAACCCACTGCAGACGCTTCCTGGGTCGGGAACAATGTTCCAGAGGGATTCTCGCTATCGGATGAGGCAATCGACTGGATAGAGATGGCCGCCAACGATGAGGTTTCTGAAGACGAGTAGCTGACCCGCCTCGGGACCAGGAGACTACCCGCGCGTCGAATGATGCGCTCCTCCTGAATCATCATCTACGCGATGGATGCCCGTCACCCTGGCCCTCAGAAGGGGCCGTCGACAAATCCTTGGCGTGAATGTATCTTCAAATTGATACAAGACAAGCGGCCGGTTCGCTGTTTGCAGCAAGACATTGGGAGGCTTCTTGGACTTCCTGCTTTTCAGCGTGATTCCTTACCTCACATTGACCACCTCGATCCTGGTCCCGTTCGGAATTCTCTTGCACTATTGGCGCCGATCAGATTCATTCGAACTCCGCGTACCCAGATCGGAGAGTGACGGGAGCGTTCTCAGGTTGCTGGCCTTTCGGCGCCAGATTCGACGTGGGCGCCTTGCGGGCGGAATTGCGCTTGTCGTGACGATTCTGAGCATCGCGGGTCTGTGGCTCCCCAACCGAAGCTCAGACAACTGGGCTTCCTTTCTTGTCCCGATGATGACCGTGACGGTGTGCATCGGGTCGCTCCTGGCGACCCCAGTCACGGCGCGGCGCCGCGTCTCCAATCCGGCGCACAGGATCGACCTCGCTCCGCGCTCAGTGTGGTCCTTCGGTCGAAGATGGTGGTTCGCGTCCTGGATAGCAGTGGCCGCGGCGCTCGTCACAACCGTCATTCTCGGGGGGCTCGCCTCCAGCCGTAACGACCAAGGACGATATGCGGTGCTGTTTGTCCGGGTCGGCAACGCCTCGGGCGCCAGCACATTCCTGGGCTGGTACTACGGCGTCCCTATCCTGATCACTCTCGTTGCCCTCACTGTGGTCACGCTCACTGCCCTATGGGTCATTGCCAGGCCGCCCTTGGCCGCGAACACGGAACCACGCATTGCTGACCTATGGCTTCGACGCCTCAGAACCCGCACGGTTCTTGCCCTCAGCGGTGGCGCCGTGATCCTGACACTGAGCTCGTCACTGCTCTGCATCGGTGCCGGCGCGTCACTGGTTCTCCAGTTTCCAACCAGCGACCTCGGCCCCGTCACAGTGGGGACTCCCCTTGCCGCTCTCGCGGTACCGCTCAACGTCGCCGGGTTGCTCCTCGAAGGCCCCGGAGTCGCGCTGCTCTTGCTTCCGCTCTTCACGAGACGCCCGCACCCGGCCGAACGCCAGGGGTCTGACTCTCCGGCTGAGCAGAGCAACATCCCGGTCACAGAACCGCAGGTGTAACCGTGCCCGTCATCACGTTGGACGGACTCGGACTGCCCTCGGACCAGATTCATCAGCGGCTCCGCACCATCATCCAATCCGGCGCCCTGGCTGCCGGGGAGAAACTGCCGCCCGTGCGGCAACTGGCACGAGACCTCGGAGTGGCGACGGGGACGGTCGCCAAGGCCTACAAGCTGCTCGAACGCGAAGGTCTCGTGGCGTCTCGAGCTGGCGGCGGCACCCGCGTCAACAGCCCAGTGCCCGCCCCGCCGGCACCGGTCTTGCAGGCAGCCCGAACTTTATCTGAGCTCGCCGCCGGCCACGGACTGAGTCTGGAGGAAACCATCAGTGCCGTGCGCGCCTCCTGGACAGGCAACTGAATACCAGATCACCGCCGTGACCGATGCGGCCCAGCCGGATGAGGTTGATGTAGTCGTCAGGCGGGAGAGCATTCTGAACCTGCCGGCTGCTTGGACAGCAAGCTAAGCACCTGCCATCCCCGCCGGCTCACGTCGGAGTTCGCAAGCGCACGGTCAAAGACGGCGTTCAGTCGGCCGTCCTTGAGCCACCAACCCACTGGACGTCAACCAACACGAACGACCCGATTGGACAAATGTTCCTCAAGGCCGACCGCTGGTATGCACCTCGAAAGAGGTTCGCCTGGCGACACGTCTCCGCCCACTGACAGGATGAGCGAATGCGAATCGATCCTGAACCCAACTCTGCGGAATCCGGCATGCTCTCGCAGTACCTCGACTATCAGCGCGAGACGTTGCTTTCGAAGACCGACGGCCTGACCCGTGAGCAGCTGGCGCAAAAGCACTCCCCGTCCACACTCACCCTCGCGGGCCTGCTGTACCATCTGGCGCTGGTGGAAGAAGGCTGGATGGAGGTCCGCTTTGCTGGCCTCCCTGATCGAGAGCCATGGGCCAGCGTCGACTGGGACGACGACCCGGACTGGGAATTCCGCAACGCTGCTCTTCTCGAGCCGATGCAGCTGCGGAGTCGCTACCGCGAAGCCTGCAATCGGAGCCGGGCAGTCGTGTCCACATCGACAGGCTCGGATCAGCTGTCGGTCACGACGCTGAGCGATGGACGCAAGTTCTCGCTCCGATGGGTACTGCTGCACCTTATCGAGGAGACCGCCCGACACGCCGGCCACGCCGACTTGCTGCGCGAAGCAATCGACGGCACGGTCGGTGAATAGCAAACCAAGACGTCAGAACCCTGGCTTGAGGACACGTCTTGTAACGGCATCGACCCTTCAGTCATTCGGGTCAGCGCCGCCGCAGACCGCGCACTCTACGAATCCGAAAGCGGACGCTCGCGGCCAACACATGGAGCGACATGAACCACTGTGCCGACGCCAAAAGTGCAGTCATCCAGCAGATACTGACCCACGCACGCACGTGGCGAGCAGAACAGCCCACCAGCTGAACCGTCCCCAGGCCACCACGTCCCGGCGAAGGTTCCAAACGCGCGCAATAGCTCGCGGATGATCCAGAATGAGGCCGATGACTACTGAGTTGCGCCCCTGGGGCGAATCTGATGCCGGGCACCTGCTTCGCGCGTTCGGGGCCAGCGATGATCTCGCACCCCAGGTCGGCGACGCCGACCTGTCAACGCTCGAGCGCCACGACACCGCCTGGGTCTACTACTGGGTATCCGCCGAGGCCCGAGGCCAAGGCCTCGCCACACGCTCCCTCGCCTCGGCTGCCCGCTGGGCATTTGAACAGCGGGACTTGTTTCGGCTCGAGCTCGGCCACAGGGTCAACAACCCTGCATCCCGCATCGTCGCCCTGAAAGCGGGATTCGCACCCGAGGGAATCGAACGCCAGAAGCTCAAGTACGAACACCAGCGCTACGACGTCGAAACCCACTCACGCCTCAGAAGCGATCCCGCACCCGAGATTGAACTATTCACGGCCCGGTAGACGGTCCCTCCTGAATCTTGGTCGTCACCGGTCGATCGATGACTCGGCTTGCGTCTCGACTTCAGTTCCGGTTCAGTGGAGGAATGACGAATGCTCCCTAACGGTTCTCTGCACGCGCTGGCGACATGGACCGGGAGCAGATCCACGCGTGGTTGAGCCGCGAGGCATACTGGGCACAGGGGCGCCCCCGCGCTCTTCAGGATGCCGCAATCGACGCATCCATCAACTTCGGCATGTTCGACTCAGTGAGCGGACGGCAGGTAGCCTATGCCCGAGTCGTGACCGACTCGGTAACATTCGCGTGGCTCTGTGATGTCTTCGTGGATCAGAAGGTCCGCGGGCACGGCGTGGGAGCTGCACTCATGGAGAACGTCTGCTTACTGCTCGACGATCTGCATTTGAAGCGTGTCGTGCTGTCGACCGGGGATGCCCACGGTCTATACGAGAAGTTCGGCTTTGAGCCTCTTGCTCAGCCTCAAAAATGGATGGCAAGGACTGCAGTCGCTACAGAAACCTGACCCGAAAGCAATCTCGTCGTGGGTTCCAAACTGCCACTCCCCGAGACTTTGGAACCTCGGCGAATTGGCGTGCATCCATTGGAGGTCGGCCATCTCAGCCTCGGCATCATCGCCGCGGCCGCTGGTCTTGCCCTGCTGCTGCCCGTTCTCCCAATCGAATTGGAGATGCTCGCGCTTCGCCGCATGACGGCGACCGCTTTCGGTACCCTGATGGCGGTCGAGTCGGCCCTCGGCCTGCTTCTCGGCCTGCTCGTGCTGGGCCAGCTGCCCTCAATCGTGCAGATCATCGGCATTCCCCTCGTCGTCCTTGCCGGAACCGCCTCACAACGCGGCGGGCGCCGCGGCAACACCATCCACCATGACCCCGTCGCCGAGACCGGGCTAGCCTGAGCAGGAGAACGCTATGTATACCCCGCGACACAACCTCATCAAGGACGAGGCCACCATCCGCGACATGGTCGCCGCCGTCCGCACCGCATGGTTCGTCACTGCCGACGAGGACGGAATCCCGCAGGCGACTTTCCTGCCGATCATCTGGCGGGAGAACTCCGTGATCATGCACGTGGCGCGCGATATGTTCACCATTGCTCCCGCGCGGATGGCGATTTCGCCGGGATTGACCCCCGCCGCGCGCACCTGGACGAGGACTTCTCCCGGCCCGAGCTCGGCCAGCGGAACCTCGGCAACGTAGAGGACGTCGACGTCACCGTGCTGGTCGAAGCGGACCGCCCGCCCGACCCGAGGCACGGGAGCCTTCTGGGCAGGACTGTTCTCCACGGGGTCTACGCCTTCCGCGAAGGACGACGAGCCGCCCACTGCTGCCCGAAGATCGCCGCCGAGGCTGCCGCGATGTGCATGAGGGGAAGCAAGCTCGCAACGATCACAAAGACGTATTGCAGGTCGCTCGGATTCGTCCCGTCTGTCGATACCTGAATCGGTCCGCCATGGATCGCGTTCGCCACGAGAAACACGACTGTGTTTGCCACGAGCGCGACTACGGCCCCCGCTATTGCGCCGAGGAGCGGTCGCGGGCGGGCGGTGATGACGGGCGAGCTCACCGCGGCACTCATCGGATTTCCTTGAATGGATAGATAGTTGAATTACTCATGGAAGTGAGACTATTCAGAACTCCTTGAGCGCATCAAGCATTAATGTAGTCTGGGGTTCATGGCTGAGGATGCTCACGGAGACGAGATCGTGTGGAGGCTCCTCGACCTCCATCGGCGCATGCATCAGGAGTTCGAGCGGGTCGCAGCGGAGTTCGAATTGTCAGCGGCGGAGGCCGGCGCGCTACGCCGACTGGATAAGCCATACTCGATGCGAGCATTTGCTGACGCGATCGGCTGTGACGCGTCGTATGTCACTATCCTGTCCGATCGTCTCGATGCACTCGGGCTCGTGCAGCGCATCCCCGACGAGTACGACCGGCGAGTTCGCCAGCTCGTCCTTACCGACAAGGGAGAGCAGATGCGGCGAGCGCTCACCGACCGCGTGCTGGCCACGAGCCCCGCGCTCACCAACCTCGATGCGCAGAATCGGCGCGCATTTGTTGAGTTTCTCCGAGGTCGTGAGTGACGGGTACGGCTGGATCGTGAGACGAGAATCTTCTCCGCTCCTCTGGAGCTGCCACCACTCATAGGGTCCCGTTGCTGTTGCCGGGGAGAAGCACTAGATTGTGGATTCCCTGGTCTCCAGTCCCACCGGTCCCTACTCGCTGTCACTCCCAAACAAAGGGGATGTCCCTTGCAGTCATTCAAAAAGCTCCACACCGTCGCACTCGCGGGGTTGACCGTGTTCGC
The DNA here is from genome assembly GCA_014376815.1 of Cryobacterium sp. Classification (GTDB taxonomy): domain Bacteria; phylum Actinomycetota; class Actinomycetes; order Actinomycetales; family Microbacteriaceae; genus Cryobacterium. The sequence goes on along the minus strand of JACMQV010000236.1, from coordinate 6,888 downwards.
TCTGGCTGCCTGCGGGACCGCAGCAACGGCGACCCCCGACTCTTCCGCCGGCACGGCGCGGATAACCCCAGCGGTCGCGGTCGCGCCGGCAACAGTCGGGTTTGGCGCGTTCGGTGGGACGGCGCAGGTCTCCCCCGGGAAGGACGGGGCGCGCTACACGGCCGGCGCTGCCGGAAGCGGCGACCCGTACTTCCCCTACTCCGGCAACGGCGGGTACGACGTCCGGCACTACGACCTCGCCCTCCGCTACGCGCCACCGTCGGACCCCACGGTCCTCGCAGGTCGCCTCAGCGGCGTCGCAACCATCACACTCCGCGCGAAGCAGGATCTGCAGTCGCTCAACTTCGACTTGCGCGGCCTCGACGTCACATCGGTCCGGGTGGACGGCAAGGCCGCGGCACACGGGAATCCCCAACGCACGGACAAAGCCGAATGGTCACAGAAGCAGGACGATGCGAACCGATTCTGGGAGCTCACCGTCGGGCTGCTGCCAAAGCTCAAAACAGGACAGACGACGACCATCGTCATTGAATATGGCGGGATCACCGGCCAGCCGCTCGATACCACGGGGGCCCTCTACGGGTGGGTCACCACCGCTGATGGCGCGATGGTGGTCAACGAGCCCGACGGCGCGGCGACCTGGTACCCCGTGAACGACGACCCGCAGGACAAGGCAACGTACACGTTCCGCATCACGGTGCCGGCCGGCAAGACTGCCGTGGCGAACGGGCTGCCCGCCAGGGCGCCCGAGACCAAGGCCGGGTGGACGACCTGGACGTGGCGGGCTTCGGATCCGATGTCCAGTTATTTGTCAACGGCAACGGTCGGTGACTTTGCCTTGTCCCGCGACGTGGGCCCGGGCGGTCTGCCGATCGTCAACGCCATCGACGATGGCGTAACGGATGCGTCCCTGGCAGAGACGACTGCGGCACTCGCGCTGCAGCCCGAGATGATCATATTCCTGGAGTCCACGTTTGGGCGGTACCCGTTCGAGTCGTTCGGCGCGATTGTCGACGACGACTCGGTCGACTACGCCCTGGAGACCCAGACACGTCCGGTCTACTCAGAGGTCGCGGACGAGTATACGGTGGTCCACGAACTGGGGCACCAGTGGTTCGGCAACTCCGTGACCCCGGCGGATTGGAAGGACATCTGGCTGAACGAAGGCTGGGCGAGTTATATCGAGTGGCTGTGGGCCGAGCATCAAGGCACCGCAACAGTTCCCGACCAGTTCGCCGAAACGGTGGCCTACCTGGACGCCAACGACGGCTGGGCGCTCAACATCGCAGACCCGGGTCGCGACAGTCTGTTCGCGAACCCGGTCTACCTGCGGGGAGCGGCTGCCCTGTACGCGTTGCGCGCGAAGATCGGCGACGCCGCGTTCTTCGCCGGCGCCCGCTCGTGGCTGACCCGGTACAACGACTCGAATGCGACCACCGAGGACTTCGAAGCCGTGATGGAAAAAAGCTCCGGCCAGCAACTTCACACCTTCTTCGACGACTGGCTGCGCGAAGGCGACCGCCCGGAGATGCCCCAGTCCGAAACGCAGTCCCCGGTCTTGAGAACCCCCATGGCGCAGGGTCCTGCCGGCTCCGCGGGTTCCCACATCAAGGGTGGTCGGCCAGGCTCTCGTTAGGAGGCGGGCACCGGGTCAGGGGGCGCCGAGGATCACGACGGCGTGCGGGGCCAGGAGCACGGCGCTCGCGTCGCGGCCCTGGACGGGCTCCCCCACGGCCGCGAAGGACTCGAGCACGGAGGCGGCCCGCACCGGGACCCGACGGGCGCCCGCCGCCAGGTTGATCAGGATCTCGGTGTCGCCCCGGGATATCCGCAGCCACCGCTCGTGCTCGTCGAAGTCCACCACGACCCGGTCGAGACGAGGGTCGGTGAACGCAGCCCGGGAACGCCGCAGGCCGGCCAGGGCCCGGTAGAAGGCGAGCAGACGCGCGTGCTCGGGCAGGGCCGTCTCGTCCCAGTCGAGCTTGGACCGGGTGAAGGTGGCCGGGTCCTGCGGGTCGGGGACGGCGGCGGGGTCCCAGCCCATCCGGGCGAACTCACCGATGCGGCCTTTCCGGGTGGCCTCGCCCAGCTCCGGTTCCGGATGGGACGTGAAGAACTGCCAGGGCGTGCCGGCACCCCATTCCTCGCCCATGAACAGCATGGGCGTGAACGGTCCGAGCAGGGTCAGCGTCGCGGCGATGGCGAGCTGACCGGCATCCAGCGTCGCGGGCAGCCGGTCGCCGGTGGCCCGGTTGCCGATCTGGTCGTGGTTCTGGCTGGCGACGACGAGGCGCCAGGCGGGCATCTGCCGCGTGTCGATCGGCCGCCCGTGCGTGCGGGCGCGGAAGCTGGAGAAGGTGCCGTCGTGGAAGAAGCCGCGGGTCAGCACCTTGGCGAGGGCTCCGAGCGGCGCGAAGTCGGCGTAGTAGCCCGTTGTCTCCCCGGTGAGCGCGACGTGCACCGCATGGTGGAAGTCGTCGCTCCATTGGGCCGTGAGCCCGTAGCCGCCGGCTTCCCGCGGCGTGATCAGCCGGGGGTCGTTGAGGTCGGACTCGGCGATCAGGCTGAGGGGGCGACCGGCGGATGCGCTGAGCGCGTCCACCTCGGCGCCGAGTTCCTCGAGCAGATGGGTGGCGCGTTCGTCGTGCAGGGCGTGCACGGCATCGAGCCGGAGGCCGTCGACGTGGTAATCGCCCAGCCACATCAGGGCGTTGTCGATGATGTACTGCCGCACCGGATCGGAGTCCGGCCCGTCCAGGTTGAGGGAGGAGCCCCAGCTGGTGCCGCCCGCCTGGCTCAGGTAGGGGCCGTACTGGGGCAGGTAGTTTCCGCTGGGACCGAGGTGGTTGTACACGACATCCTGGATGACGCCGATGCCGGCCTGGTGGCAGGCGTCGACGAAGCACTGGTAGGCCGCCGGCCCGCCGTAACCCTCGTGAACAGCATACCAGAGCACGCCGTCATAGCCCCAGTTGTGGGTGCCGTTGAAGGCGTTGACCGGGAGCAGCTCAACGAAGTCCACACCGATGGAGGCGAGGTGCGGCAGCCGCGCGGCCGCGGCCGCCAGGGTGCCCTCCGGGGTGAAGGTGCCCAGGTGCAGTTCGTAGATCGTGCTGCCCGCCAGCTGGCGGCCGGTCCAAAGCTGGTCGCGCCAGACGTGCTGGCCCGCGTCGAAGGTGCGGGTGGGGCCGTGCACGCCGTTCGGCTGGTGCCGGGAGCGCGGATCGGGGAACGGCCCCTCACCGTCGACCAGGAAGCCGTAGTCGATCGGCCGGTCGCCCGCCGGACGGGGCGCGCGCCACCATCCGTCGGCCTGACGGGTCAGCGCCTGCGTGTCGTCGGACAGCGCGACGGCCACGGTGGTGGCGGTCGGCGCCCAGACCTCGAAATACTCAGCGGGCATGAACGGCCCCTTCCCTGGCAGTGGCAGTGGCAGTGGTGGCAGTGGCGGCGGCTGTGGCCGGAACGGGGCCGTCGTGCGAGATGAGCAGGGCGACCGGGTAGCGGCTCAGCACGGTGGCCAGGGAGGTGACGCCCCCGGGGTGAAGGACCCCGGTCAGCAGGTCGATCACCGGGTGGCCGCCCAGGACCACGGCCGTGTCACCCCAGCCGCCTGCCGCCGCGAGCCCCAACGGCAGGCGGGTGGCGACGGTGACCGCGCCGCCGCGGTCGAAAGCGATCACGTTCTCGGCGCGGGCGCCGAGGGCCGGGACCGGCAGGTGACGGACGAACAGTTCCGGCCGGTCCCGGCGCAGCCGGAGCGCCCGCGTGGTGACCAGGAGCTTCGCGGCGCCGGTCTCGTCGATGGGCGGGAGCCAGCCGTCGACGATGCGGGCCAGGTAGTCCCGCCGAACGCCGTAGTCGACCGGGCGCCGGTTGTCGGGGTCCACGAGGGAGTCCTCCCAGAGTTCGCTGCCCTGGTAGACGTCCGGCACGCCCGGCGCGGTCAGCTGAACGAGCTTGTTGGAGAGTGCGTTGCTCCACCCGGCCCGGCGCACCCGGTCGACGAAGGCGGTCAGGGGTGCCCGCACCGCCGGGTTGTCGACCGTGCCGGCCACGAGCCGATGCATCGCGGTTTCGAACTCCGCGTTCTGCGCCGTCCAGGTGGTCGAGGTGCCGGCCTCGCGGGCGGCCTTCTCCGCGTAGCCGGTGAGCCGGTCCGGGGACGCCGGCCAGGCGCCGACGATGGCCTGCCAGAGCAGGTTCTCGAACGGGGCATCGCCCAGCGGTGCGGCGGCGCGCAGGGCGCCGAGAGTCGCCTCCCACTCGGCGGGGATCTCGGCCAGCACCGAGATGCGGGCGCGCACGTCCTCGCCGCGCTTGGTGTCGTGCGTGGAGAGGGTGGTCATCGAGGCCGGGAAACCGGCCTGACGGGTCTGCTGACGACGGTGGAACTCGGCCGCGTCGACGGCGAACTCCCCCGGGTCGGCCCCGACCTCGTTGAGGGAGGTCAGCCGGCTGTAGCGGTAGTACGAGGTGTCCTCGACCCCCTTGGCCATCACCATGCCGGAGGTCTGCTGGAAACGCAGGGCCGCCGGATGCCGCGGGTCGGCCAGCACGGGCAGGAGAGCGTCGATCGCGGGCCCGAGGTCCGGCCGGTGCAAGGCAGCGGCCGCCGCGGCGGCCTGCAGCGCCCCTGCACCAAGCGGGAGATAGGAGCGGTAGACCGGGAAGCAGGCGAACAGTTCGGCCAGCGCGTCGGAGGCGTTCGGGATTCCGGGTGTCAGCCGGGTGATGCGTTCCACCTCGGCACGGAGGCTGCCGTCGGCGATGGCGCGCTTCTGCGCATGCACCAGTTCCGACCAGTCGGCGGGTCCCCCGACCTCGGCCTGCAGCCGGGCCTCCAGGGCGTCCAGTGGCTCCTGGCCGGCCGGGTCGACGAGGAGCCGGTCGAAGTCGGCGAGGGCGTCGTAGCCGGTGGTGCCGCTGGTGGCCCAGTTCGCGGGCAACTGTTCGCCGCCCTCGAGGATCTTCTCGACCAGGACGTAGGCCCCGCCGGTCGCATCCCGGAGCCGGTCCAGGTAGCCGCCCGGGTCGGCGAGGCCGTCCGGGTGATCGACCCGCAGGCCCTGCACGAGGCCGTCCCGCACCCAGCGGAGGATCTCCCGGTGCGATTCGTCGAAGACCCAGGGTTTCTCGACCCTGAGGCCGGCCAGGGTCGTGACGGTGAAGAAGCGCCGGTAGTTCAGCTCCGCGTCCGCGCGGCGCCAGCCTACGATCTCGTAGTGCTGCCGCCCGTGCACGGTACGGGCGTCCGCGCCGTCATCGGCCGTGCCGGGCGCAAGGGGGAACCGGTTGTCGTAATAGTGCAGTTCGTCGCCGACCACCTCGAGCCGGTCGAGTTCGTCCGCGCCGTCGCCGAGCACCGGCAGCAGGAGGCGGTCGCCGCCCGCGGCCCAGTCCACGTCGAAGGCCTTCGCATAGCGGGACGAGCGGCCGAGCCGGAGCAGGTCCCACCACCACCGGTTGCGGGCCGGCGTCGCGACGCCCATGTGGTTGGGCACGATGTCCACGAGGATGCCGCGGCCGGCAGCCGTCGCCGCGGTCGCCAGCCGGGCCAGCGCCTCCGGGCCCCCGCGCACCGGGTCGACCCGGGAATGGTCGACCACGTCGTAGCCGTGGTCTGAACCGTCCTCGGCGGCGAGCAACGGCGACAGGTAGAGCCAGTCCGCGCCCAGCTCGGTGACGTAGTCGAGCACGGATGCCGCGGCGTCCAGGTCGAACCCGGCCGTGATCTGCAGCCGGTAGGTGGAAAGCGGGATCCTCACTTGTGGGCCAGGAAGGCGGTGTCGACCACGGTGATGGCACCGGTGAGGCCGGCCAGTGACGCTGCCACGGAGTGATCCGGGACGGTTTCCGGCGCCTGGTAGGCGCGGAACACCACGATCGACCGGGAACTGACCGTGTGCCTGGCCCCGGCCGGGCGCGGGATGGAGTCGGCGCCCTCGCCGCCGGTGTCGACGACGACTTCCCACTCCGGGCCGTATTCGACCGGAGGCAGGGTGAACTCCACGTCGTCGCCATCCGCGTTGAAGCAGAGCAGGAAATTCACGTCGGTCACGGTCTGGCCCCGGGAGTCGCGTTCCCGGATGCCGTCCCCGTTGAGGAACATCGCGACCGTGCGGGTGCGGTTCTCCTCCCAGTCGTCGGACTGCATCTCAGTGCCGTCGCTGGTCAGCCAGACGATGTCGCTGAGGGGGTCACCCGCGCTGCGCTTGCCGGGGTGCCCGTCGAAGAAGCGGCTCCGGCGGAAGGTCGGGTGCTCCCGGCGCAGCCGGGACACGGCAGCCGTGAACTCGACCAGGGGGTGGTCCGCCTCATCCCAGTGCAGCCAGCTCAGCTCATTGTCCTGCGCGTAGGTGTTGTTGTTGCCGTCCTGGGTGCGGCCGAATTCGTCTCCGTGCAGGATCATCGGCACCCCCTGGGAGAGCAGCATGGTGGCCAGGAAGTTGCGCTGCTGCCGGGCCCGCAGGGCCAGGATCTCCGGGTCGGAGGTGGGCCCCTCCACGCCGAGGTTCCAGGACCGGTTGTGGGACTCCCCGTCCTGGTTGTTCTCCCCGTTGGCGTCGTTGTGCTTCTCGTTGTAGGAGACGAGGTCGGCCAGGGTGAACCCGTCGTGCGCGGTGACGAAGTTGATTGACGCCACCGGGCGGCGCCCGGAGTGCTCGTACAGGTCGGCCGATCCGGTGATGCGTGAGGCGAACTCGCCGAGCGTCGACGGCTCGCCGCGCCAGAAGTCGCGCACGGTGTCGCGGTACTTGCCGTTCCATTCCGTCCACTGGGCGGGGAAGTTGCCGACCTGGTAGCCGCCGGGGCCGACGTCCCACGGCTCGGCGATGAGCTTGACCTGGTTGATGACCGGATCCTGATAGACCCGGTCGAAGAACG
>JACMQV010000235.1 GCA_014376815.1 Cryobacterium sp. | reverse complement strand
TGTAGCGCCTGCCCGTCACACACCCTGTGCCGGTTCAGCTCTCAGGCCTTCGGGCGACGACCCCAACGCGGTCGGCGGCCCGGATCGTCGGTCAGCGCTGCCTCGATGTGGCCGTCGACCTGCTCACCGAAGTGGTCGTCGAAGTTCTCCTCGAGGTGCGCGGTGACGGTCTTGCCGATGCGGCGGGCCATTTCCTCCCGGCGTTGACGGCGTTCGGCAGCCACCAGAACCTCGTGCTCGATGCGGAACGCCTTGTAGATGGCAATACACATACCGATCATGACGATGCTCACCGGAATAGCGGTCAGAATCGCGCCGGTCTGCAGGGCGGCCAGTCCGCCAGCCAACAGCAGGGCGATAGCCACGAGCCCGCTGAGGCTGGCCCACATGATGCGGCTCCACTTGGGCGGATTGGTGTCTCCGCCAGAGCCCAGCATGTCGATGACGAGTGAACCCGAGTCGGCCGAGGTGATGAAGAAGATCGCGATGACGATGACCGCGATCACCGAGAGGATCACGCCAAACGGCAGGGTGCCCAGAAAATTGAACAGTACGTTCTCGGGGATGATGCCGACCTCGGGGTCGAACAGACCACCGCCGTCGCCCTCCCAGGCCTGACGGATGGCGCTGCCGCCCATGACCGCGAACCAGACGAACGTGACCAAGGTCGGAACGAGCAGCACGCCGGCGATGAACTGGCGAACCGTGCGTCCACGGGAGATGCGCGCGATGAACACGCCCACGAACGGTGCCCAGGAGATCCACCAGCCCCAGTAGAAGACGGTCCAGGCGCCCTGAAAGTCAAGGCCGGCCTGGCCGGTGAATGCTCCGGTATCGAAGGTGAGTCCGACCACGTTCTGAAAGTAGCCGCCGACCGATTGCACCAGCAGACGCAGCAGGTACATTGTGGGGCCGAGCAGCAGCACGGCCACGAGCAGCAGGCCGGCCATGCCGAGGTTGATGTTGGAGAGCCACTTGATGCCCTTGCCGACGCCGCTGACCACAGAGGCCGTCGCGATGATGGTGATCACGACGATCAAAACCACGAGCAGGGTGTTGGTGACGTCGCCGACCACGCCGAGGTAGCTGAGGCCTGCGGCGATCTGCTTGACGCCGAGGCCGAGAGAGGTCGCGACACCGAACAGGGTACCGACGATGGCGATCACGTCGATCGCGTCACCGAGGCGGCCCTTGACCCGTTTGGTACCGAGAAGCGGCTCCAGGGCCCAGCGGATCGAAACCGGACGCCCCTTGCGGTGGATCGAATAGGCCAGGGCCAGTCCGACAACGGCGTAGATGGCCCAGGCGTGAAATCCCCAGTGCAGGAAGGTCTGCGACATCGCGGCGGAGGCGAGATCCGCGGAATCGCCGGTCACCCCGGGCTTGGGTGTCGTGAAGAAGGTGAGCGGTTCTGAGGCGCCCCAGAAGACCAGGCCGATACCCATCCCGGCAGCGAAGAGCATCGAGAACCAGCTCATCAGACCGAATTCGGGTTCGTCATCGTCTTTGCCGAGCTTGATGTCGCCGAAGCGGCTGAGGCCCATCCAGATGGCGAAGACCACAAACGCCGCCACGATGACGACATAGTACGGGCCGAGGCCGGCCACCACCCAGCCCTGCAGCAGGGCAAGAACGCTGCCCGTGCGCACCGGAAAAGCGATGGCCACGATGACGACGGCCAGAATGATGCCGAGTGCGGGATAAAACACTCGAGGTGCCGGAACGACGAATCGACGGGATTTGGGTGGACTGCTGTTCGGCGTTTTCGCCGGTACTTCGGGTAGTGCACTCACGGTGGAACTTTCTCAAAGAAATAGTTTGAGGCACACGGCAATCTAACTGTGGACTAAGCCGCTTTGGCACCGCCAGGTACCTGCCCCGCTGGGCAAATTTCCAGCTTACAGGTAAACCACCCTGCATTGGGGGCATTATGTTTTCGGTGCCAGTTTGCCTGCCAGCGTGCAAAACGCGCTTCTCCGGCTCGCCCTGAGGCTCGGGGCGTGTGACGATGGACCATGACTTTCAACGACGTGAACGCGGCTGCATC
>JACMQV010000234.1 GCA_014376815.1 Cryobacterium sp. | reverse complement strand
CGACCGGATGCCCCGTGAGCTCGCGTTCGAGCGCGTTGTAGTTGGTGTCCGGGCTGAAATACTTCAGCTCGCGGGCAACCTTGGTGTGCTTTGCTTTTTGACGGCCGCGCCCCATGCGTGACCCCCTAACGATGCCAGGCCGGGTGAGGAGTACATCTCCCGGGAGTTGCCGAACGGAATGGTGAAAACTAGCCGTCAGTTTAGCATGATGGGCCGGAGGCCCCACTGACGCGGGTGACGCGGTGTGCTGCTGAAATATTGCGCACGTGACAGTGTACGACCGCCCGCTGGGATCAGCCTGAACGGGCGAGCAGGTATCCCGCACCGCAGGCGAGGATTCCCAGCAGCAGAGTGCCGACCAGGTTGACCGCGCCGGCCCGCCAGCGGCCCCTGAGCATGAGCTCGACGGTCTCCACACTCCAGGTGCTGAAGGTGGTCAGGCCGCCGCAGACCCCGGTCAGCAGGATGAGGCGCAGTTCCGGCGAGAGGGCCGAGCGCTCGGCGAGACCGAGCACCACCCCGCCGACCAGGGCGCCTGCCACGTTCACGAGCAGCACACCCAGGGGGAGCCGGCGGGGCCCGCCCGGCAGGGCCCGGGAGACCAGGAAACGGATCACGGCCGCCGCGCCGCCGCAGACGAGCACGCTGAGGAGGAGGGCGATGCTCACGGGGTGACCCCCGCATCCGCGTCGCGGAGCGAAGCGGCTGTGGCCCGGCCGCCCAGCCGGAGGCCCAGCGCAGCGGCCGCGAAGCCGAACAGGAGCGTGGCCGCGAGGTAGGCCCAGGCCAGCGTCGAGTAGCCGGCCGAGACCAGCGCGACCAGCGACACCATCACGGCCGAGAAGGTCGTGAACGAGCCGAGCAGGCCGCCACCGAGGGCCGCCTTGAGCCACGGCGGCACCGCCGGCCGGGTCCACAGCCCGGCCACCAGCCAGCCGAGCACGAACGCGCCGCCGACATTGGCGATGAGCGTGCCGACCGGGAACTCGGCGTCAGCGTGGGGGAGGGCGAGGTCGATGCCGAGCCGGAGGCCGGTGCCGACCATTCCGCCGAGGAAGACGGCCGGCCCCAGCCGCAGCAAGGCTACTTTCGCTTTCGCCGGCGGGCGGCCGACGGCCGGGATATCGATGAGGAGACGCCCACGACGGGCGCCTGCCTGACCGGGATCTCCTGGGTGGCCGGGGCGAGCGGCCTGCGCGGGATCGGGCGGGGGCGTACGGGCTCGCCGCGGCGGTCCTGCCCGGGGACGGGACGGGAGCGCCGCCCGTAGATGAGCTCGGACGAGTCGAGCAGCCACGGCACGAGGGCGATGGTGACGCCGTGCACCAGCATCAGCTTCTGGCGCAGCCGCCGGGCCTTGTGGTTGTGCAGCAGCCCCTCCCACCAGTGCCCGACGATGTAGATCGGCGTGTACACGGTGACGACCTCGGAGCCGTGGTCCTCGCGGCGATCCTTGATGTAGCTGATCAGCGGCCAGCTGATGTCCCGGTAGGGAGACTGCACGATGCGCAGCGGCACCTGGATGTTCTGCTTCACCCAGGCGCGTTTAAGCTCCTTCGTCTCGTCGTAGTCGATCGAGATGTGCACGGCTTCGATGCTCTCGTGCCGCGCGGCGATCGCGTAGTCGAGGGCCTTGAGCACGGGCTTCTGCATCTTGCCCACCAGCACGATCGCGTGGTCGCCCTGGGAGCCGAAGGTGGTGTTGGCGTCGACCTCGATCTCCTTGGCGACATCCCGGTAATAGCGGTTGACGCCGAGCATCAGGGTGAACAGCACCGGCATCAGCACGAACACGAGCCACGCGCCGTGCGTGAACTTGGTGATCGTGACCACGATCAGGACCACGCCGGTGAGCAGGGCGCCGAATCCGTTGATCGAGAGGCTGGCGATGATGGATGCCCGGTTCGGCGGGTTGGTCTTGAGCAGCTTCAGCCAGTGCCGCACCATGCCGGTCTGGCCGAGGGTGAAGGAGACGAAGACGCCGATGATGTACAGCTGGATCAGCACCGTCAGGTTGGCCTGGTAGACAACCAGGATCACGCAGGCGAAGAAGGCCAGCAGCAGCACTCCGTTGGAGTAGATCAGGCGGTCGCCGCGCGTGCTGAGCGACTTCGGCGCGTAGGAGTCCTTCGCGAGCACCGAGCCGAGCAGGGGGAATCCGTTGAAAGCGGTGTTGGCGGCCAGCAGCAGCACGGCGGCGGTGGCGGCCTGCAGCACGAAGAACATGATCGAGTTGTTGCCGAAGGTGGCGGCCGCGATCTGGGCGATCAGGCTGCGCTGCGGGGAGGTGGCGCATTCCTCCCAGCCGATCAGGTCGCACGGGTTCTCCGCGTAGTGCACCTTGGAGAACAGGGCGAGGGCCGTCAGCCCGACGAAGAGCGTGATGGCGATGCCGCCCATGAGCACCAGGGTGCGCTGGGCGTTCTTGACCTTCGGATGCTTGAACGCGGGCACCCCGTTGGCGATCGCCTCGACCCCGGTCAGCGCGCTGCATCCGCTGGCGAAGGAGCGCAGCAGCAGCAGGATGAACGCCGACTGGGCCAGGCTCTGGCCCGCCACGTCATAGCTCGCCGATTCGGCCATCGGCGTGTCGCCGAGGGCGACCCGGCCGAGTCCGACGACGACCATCAGCAGCACGCTGGCGATGAAGAGGTAGGTGGGGATGGCGAACGCCTTGCTGGACTCGTGCACGCCGCGCAGGTTGACGGCCGCCAGCAGGATCACGAAGAAGACGGCGATCTCCACCCGGAAGGGGGCGAGGCCGGGGAGCGCGGAGATGATGTTGTCCACGCCGCTGGCCACCGACACGACGACGGTCATCACGTAGTCGACGAGCAGGGCGGAGGCGACGATCAGGCCGGCCTTCTCGCCGAGGTTCTTGTGGGCGACCTCGTAGTCGCCGCCGCCGGACGGGTACGCCTTGATCAGCTGGCGGTAGGAGGCGACGACCACGACGAGCAGCAGAACGACGACGGCCGCGACCCACGGCGCGAAGCTGAGAAAGGCCAGCCCGCCGAGGGTGAGGATCATCAGGAGCTCTTGCGGGGCGTAGGCGACACTCGACAGCGGGTCGCTCGCGAAGATCGGCAGGGCGAGGTGCTTGGGCAGCAGTTGGCCTTCGAGCTTCTCCGTGGAGAGCGGGTCGCCGATGATCCACCGTTTCGGGGATCGTGTTTCTGGTGCCGGGGGGCTTGCCTCTGGTGTCACGAGGGTCGACACTACTCCCTCGCACACTTCTGGCAAAACAGCGGCAGGGTGGCGTGCCGGCGGCGTGTCGCCGGCGGGCGGTCAGTCCGTGTGTGCGGCCTCGATAACCGGCCACAGGGACCGGCGCAGAACGTCGAGTTGTTCCCTGCTCATTCCGAGCTTGTCCATGATGCGCGGGGGAATCAGCGGGCGAGAGAGGCGAGGATGCCCTCGCGCACCTCGGCCAGACGGCGGCGCAGCTCCGGCACGGTGTCGGCGGGCACCCGCGAGCGGGAGGCCTGGCCGCGCAGGTCCGCCCGCAGCTGCTGGCGGAACTCGTTGAGCACCAGGTCGGCCTCGTGGATGGCCCGGCTCGACTCGGCCCGCGGGTCGGCGCCCTGACCGGTGCCGCCGGTGCCGCCGGCACGGCCCGTGCCGCCGGAGGCCGGGGCCGGGCGCTCGTCCCTGGCCTGGCGTTTGGCGGAGGCCAGGTCGGCGCGCAGGCTTCTCATCGCCGCGGTGACTCCCGCGCGCACCTCGTTGGCCAGCCGCCGCACCGAGTCGGTGACCTCGGTCTCGATCGCGTCGAGTTCGCCCTCGCGGGCGAGCAGCTCGGCGCGGCCGGCGTCGGTGATCTCGTAGACGGTCTTGCGCCCGTCCGTCGACTTCGTGACCAGGCCTTCCTCCTCCAGCTTGGCCAGACGCGGGTAGATCGTGCCGGCGCTGGGGATATAGGTACCGCCGAACCGGTCGCTGAGCGCCTGGATCAGCTCGTAGCCGTGCCGGGGCCGCTCAGCCAGCAGGCTGAGCAGGTACAGGCGCAGGCTGCCGTGCGCGAAGACGGGGGTCATTCCCAGACCTCCCCGGCCGTGTCGGCGGCGGAGTCGTCCCGGCTGTCCGATGCCTCGGCCCTGTGCCGCACCACGGAGACGTCGCCGGAGACCGAGTTGGCGTACAGGTCGAGCCAGCTGCCGTCGAGGACGCCCGAGGTGGACTCGTAGCCCTTGCCGAAGGTGCCGCGGATGGTCTGGTCGTCGAGCTGCAGCGTGCCGGACACGGTGTTCAGGTGGTATTTGGTCGGGATGTCAGCGCCGAGGCGCACGGTCAGGTTTCCGCTGACCGTGTTCGTGTTGATGGAATCCGGCGTGCCCTCGATGTCGAGGAACACGTCGCTGTTGACGCCGTCGAGGCTGAACTTGCGGATGGCGCCGCTCGCCGTGATCTCGCCGGAGACCGTGTGCGCGATGATGCCGCCGTGGTGGTTGCGCACTGACATCTCGCCGTTCACGCCGTTGAGCTCGAGGTCGCCGGTCACGCCGTCGACCACGATGTCGCCGGACACCGTGCTGATCCGGCCGCCGTTGCGGAGCCCGGCGATCAGGGCGTCGGCGGAGACCACGCCGAATTTCAGGGCCACGTCGCGGGGGACCATGATGCTGACGTCCGCCCGCGCGGTGCCGCGGAACGAGGCGAACACCTCGATGAAGTTGTCCCAGCGCAACTGCGGGTGGTCGATCTCCAGGGTGTCGCCGTCGAGCGAGATCTTGAGATCCTTGCCGCTCACGCTGTGCACCTCGATCCGGGTCCCCGGGTCATCGTGGCCGATCACGTCGATCTTGCCGCCGATCAGGCCCACCTTGAGCTTGCGCACCAGTTCGATATCGATCACCTTGGATTGCCCGGGGGTGACCAGCCATTTTTCCAGGGCCATTGGATTCTCCTTTGTGCCGCGGCATCTGCATGGGGGCGGATGCCCATCGGTTGATCGCGATATATCGCGTCTTCTGGAATCACGATATATCGCGTTTCCGCGAATGGCAAGCGCCTTGGTCCGGACGCCGTCACCGGATGAGGCAGGCTGGAGGGAAGCATTGGGGGAATGCATGGGGGAACGCACCGCGGTGACACGCTCCGGCCGGTCGATCACGCTGGCGGTTCTGGTTGTCGGAGCCCTGCTGGCGGGTGTTCTGTCGGGGTGCACGCCGGACGCCGGTGGACACCATAGTGACAGGCCTTTCCCGGCCGAGGTGACCGAGCGCCTGGATGCGGCCGTGGCCGACGCGATGGCCCGGTCCGGTTCGTCCGGGGCACTGGTGGGCGTGTGGGCCGACGGAATCGGCGACTGGGAGTCCGCGCCGGGGACGGCGACCATCGGCGGCACGGACCCGATGAGCACCTCGATGCGGTTTCGGATCGGCACGAACACGACAGCGATGACTTGCACCGTGCTGCTCCGGCTCGTGGAGGAGGGAACGGTCGCGTTCGACGACCCGGTCTCCACGCATCTGAGCCGACTCATCGGGGTCGGGGACATCACCCTCGGCCAGCTCTGCCGGAACACGTCCGGCCTGGCCGGCCAGAGCACGGAACGGGTGGCTCAGTTCGTGAACAACCCGACCCGTTCCTGGCCGGCGTTGGAGCTCGTGTCCGATGGCCTCTCCGCACCCCGCGCCGGCTTGCCCGGCGGGACCTGGGTGCAGTCCAGCACCGGGATCGTGCTGCTCGGGATGGCGCTCGAGCAGGCCACCGGGAATGACTGGCCGGCGCTCTACCGCGAGTACATCTTCAACCCGCTGAACCTGGCTGACACCTCGTTCCCGGAGACCGGGGATCTGTCGATCCCCGGCCCGCATCCGCACGGCTACGCAGCGCAGCGCAGCGCGGACGGCCAGGCGGACTGTGCGAGCGTGCTCGACGACACCGAACTGTCCACCTCCATGACCGGGGTGGCCGGCGGCGTCGTCTCGACCCTGGCGGACATGCGCACCTGGGCGGACGCGCTCGCCGCGGGCAGCGTGCTCACCGAGGCCTCTGCGGATTCCCAGTGGACCACCGTGGCAGAGGATGCGAGTGCTCCCGCCTGGCGGCGCTACGGCCTGGGGGCCGAGCAGCTGGGCACGCTCCGCGGCCGCGCGGGTGCGATCCCCGGATTCATCTCGGCGACCCTGTCCGATCCCGCCGGCGCCCTGACGGTGGTGGTCGCGCTGAACAACTCGAGCGCGGGCGGCAACTTCGCGCTGGCGGTGGCCCGTCAGCTGGCCGCGATCACGGCCGGAGCGGCGGCGGGTGAGGACAAGGCCCCCCTCCTGACACTGCCCTGGTCCGAGGAAGCGGCCCGGACCGACCTCGAGTCGGGGACGGTGTGCCCGCAGCCGGCCAACGCGGGGTAGCGCGGTCGCGGTCGCGGTCGCGGTCTCAGCCTCAGTCTCAGTAGAGGAAGATCGGCAGCCAGTCGCGGGTGTGCGCGTGCACGATCACCAGGAACACCACCAGGTCGAAGAGGAGGTGCACGCAGACGACATACGTCAGCGATTTGGTGAGCATGAACGTATAGCCCTGCAGCAGCGCGAACGGGAAGGTCATCAGCGGGCCCCAGCTCTGGTAGCCCAGCTCCCAGAGGAACGAGGTGAAGATGACGGCCTGCAACAGGTTCGCCTGCCAGTCGGGGAAATGCCGCCTGAGCAAGGCGAACGCCGTGCAGATGAAGAACAGTTCGTCCCAGATTCCGACGAAGCCCACGCCCACGAACAGCCGGGCGATCTCATCGGGAGCGGTGACGGCCGGCCAGTTCTGGTACGCCCCGGAACGGATGAAGTAGGTCGGCAGAATGAGGTAGCCGAGCAGCACCACGAGCGGCAGGTACCAGCGCTCCAGGGTGCTCCAGCGCTGGCCGGTGCGGATCGGGAACCGGATGGCGTGGTCGCGGTAGAGGTAGCGCGAGATCAGGTACGGCACGAGCACCGACAGGGTGAGCACGGTGCCCATCAGGGCCATGTTCGGGTAACTGATGTCGGCTTCGACCGAGATGGTGCTGATGATCAGCAGCCCGATCGCGATCAGGAGCAGGTCCCGGGACAGCGCCCGGTCGATCAGGAAGGCGAGCCCCACCGCGGCGGCGAGCACGGCGTAGCCGGAGACCGGGTCGCGCAGACCGAACAGCAGCACGGCCGAGGCCGAGAGCAGAGCCGCCGGCAGCAGCCCCCAGGACGCGCGGGGGCGCAGCCGTTTGCTTGTCCGTGTCGCTTCGCGTGCCGGGCCATCGTGCATGCCACATGGTAGCGAACCGAGCTCGCGTCCGGGTGGAAGGGCGGCGGGCTGCCGCTAGGTTGGGGGTGTGAATCCAGAGCCAGGAGCCGACCCGGTCGCCGTGATGCAGGCGCTCATCGCCATCGATTCGGTCAACCCCGACCTGGTTCCCGGAGCGGCCGGCGAACGGATGATCGCCGCCTGGTGCGCCGACTGGCTCACCGTTCGCGGGTTCGAGGTGCACCGCCTCGAGGGCCGCCCGGGCCGCCCCACGATCGTCGGCCTCAAACGCGGCACCGGGGGCG
Source organism: Cryobacterium sp. (assembly GCA_014376815.1). GTDB lineage: Bacteria > Actinomycetota > Actinomycetes > Actinomycetales > Microbacteriaceae > Cryobacterium. The sequence continues at coordinate 4,731 of JACMQV010000234.1, read as the reverse complement.
GGCGGTCCCTGATGCTCAACGGCCACCTGGACACCGTCGGCGTCGGAAGCTACCTCGGCGACCCGTTCGCGGGCGAGCGGCGCGACGGCCGGGTCTACGGACGCGGCTCCTTCGACATGAAAGGCGGGATCCCCGCCATCCTCGTCGCGGCGGCGCGGGCCCCGGGCGCGGGGACGCCGGGGGCGGGCGGGCCCGCCGGGGCTGCGCCCGCCGGGGCGGCGATCCCCGGGCCGTCGGGACTCGCCGGCGACGTGCTCGTCACCCTCGTCGCCGACGAGGAGTTCGGCAGCCTCGGCACCGCGGAGGCGCTGGCCCGATTCGGGGCCGACGCGGCGATCGTGGCCGAGCCCAGCGAGCTGTGCCTCACCCTCGCGCACCGGGGCTTCGCCTGGTTCGAGGTGGAACTCACCGGGCTCGCCGCGCACGGCTCCCAGCCGGAGCGGGGTGTCGACGCCATCGCGCATGCCGGGCTGGTCCTCGCCGCCCTCGACGGGCTGCGGGCGGAGATCGAGGCGGCGCCGGCGCATCCGCTGCTCGGTCACGGCACCGTGCGGGTCTCGACCATCCACGGGGGCACGGATGCCGCGACCGTCGCCGCGGCCTGCACCCTCACGATCGAGCGGCGCACGCTGCCCGGGGAGACCCCCGATGCCGTCGAGGCCGAGCTGCGGGGCGTCCTCGACGGGCTCACGGCGACCACCCCCGACTTCGCCTTCCGGCTCACCCGGCTGGTCGCCCGGGCGGCGTTCGAGGCGGACCCCGCGTGGCCGATCGTGCGCGCGCTCGGCGCCCAGGCCGAGCGGGTGCTGGGGCACAGCCCGACAGTGCGGGGCGAGCCCTTCTGGACGGACGCGGGACTGATCCACGAGGCCGGCATCCCGTGCCTGGTCGTGGGCGTGGCCGGCGGCGGGGCCCACGCCGACACGGAGTGGGCGGACGAGGCATCCGTCTACCGGCTGACCGAGATCCTGGCCGGCACGATCGCCGACTTCTGCGCCTAGTTGGCCCCAAGGCTTGTGCTGATTGTTGAACAATATGTAGGCTTTCACGAAATCAATCAGTGACCTCCGGCGCTGACGCACTTTCCCCCTCCAGAAGTGAGCGCCCCTATGGTTTCCAACGTCGTCCCGGCACGGGTCCCAGCGAAGACCGACGGCACGAAGAAGAAGCTGAGCGGCCCACGGAAGGCGCAGCGGAGCGCTCTTCTCGGCGCGATGTTTCTCATGGCGACCAGCGCCGTCGGACCCGGCTTCATCGTGCAGACCACCACTTTCACGGTGCAGCTCGGCTCGGCGTTCGCGTTCGCCATCCTGGTCTCGATCCTGGTCGACATCGCTGTGCAGCTGAACGTCTGGCGGGTGATCGGGGTCAGCGGCAAGCGGGCGCAGGAACTGGCCAATACGGTTCTTCCCGGTTCCGGCTGGTTCCTGGCCGCGCTGATCTGCCTCGGCGGCCTGGTCTTCAACATCGGCAACATCGCCGGGACTGGCCTGGGGACCAACGTGCTCTTCGGCGTGGACCCCAAGATTGGCGGCGCCCTATCCGCCGTCGTCGCGATCGCCATCTTCCTGAGCAAACGGGCGGGGCTTGCCCTGGACAAGATCGTGGTGGTGCTCGGCGCCGTGATGATCGCCCTGATCGCCTACGTGGCCTTCGTGTCCCAGCCGCCGCTGGGCCTGGCCCTGAAGAACGCCGTGATCCCGGGCCAGATCGACTTCCTGATCATCACCACCCTGATCGGCGGCACCATCGGCGGCTACATCACCTACGCCGGTGCGCACCGCATGATCGACGCCGGCGTCACCGGCCCCGACAGCGTGCGGGAGATCACCCGCAGCTCCGTCCTCGGCATCATCATCACCGGCGTGATCCGCGTGCTGCTCTTCCTCGCCATCCTCGGCGTCGTCGCGGGCGGCGTCGCACTCACGAGCGACAACATGCCGGCCGAGGCGTTCCAGGCGGCCGCGGGTGAGATCGGGCTCAAGCTGTTCGGCATCGTCCTCTGGGCGGCGTCCATCACCTCCGTCATCGGAGCTGCTTACACCTCGATTTCGTTCGTGACCACGGCGCAAACCAAGCCGCGCACCCGCAGCATCGCGACGGTCGTCTTCATCGCCGTGTCGACGACCGTGTTCACGATGCTGGGTCAGGCCCCCGCGACGCTGCTGATCATGGCCGGCGCGGTCAACGGGCTGATCCTCCCGGTCGGCTTCGCCGTCATCCTCTGGGTCGCCTGGCGCCGCCGCGACCTGCTCGGCGGCTACGTCTACCCCAAGTGGCTGCTGGGCATCGGCGTGCTGGCCTGGCTGCTGACCCTGTTCCTCGGGTACCAGTCGCTCGGTGGGCTCGCGAAGCTCTGGGCCTAGGCGACACCGGATGCCGCCTCGCACGAGCACCGATCCCGCCGCGGGCCAGGGTGCCCCGGCCACGCTCTCCCCGGCCGAGGCCCGAGCCCTGTTCCGGGGCGGGATCGTCTCGCCCACCGCCGGCTGGGCCCAGGGGTTCACCCAGGCCAACCTGATCATCGTTCCCCGCGAGCAGGCCTTCGACGTTCTGCTGTTCGCGCAGCGCAACCCGAAGGCCTGCCCGATCCTGGGCGTGCTGGACGCCGGGCAGACCAGCGGTCCGCTGCTGGCGGGCGGCGACATCCGTACCGATCTGTCTCGGTACACCGTCTACGAGGACGGCGTCCTGGTGGCCGAGCCGACCGACATCTCCGCCTGGTGGCGGGACGACCTGGTCACGTTCATCGTGGGCTGCAGTTTCACCTTCGAGGCGGCGCTCCAGGCCGGCGGCGTGCCCATCGCGCATATCGACCAGGGCGTGAACGTGCCGATGTACCGCACCTCGGTGCGCTGCGCGAGCGCCGGGGCGCTGTCCGGGCCTCTGGTCGTGTCGATGCGCCCGGTCGCCCCCGCGCAGGTGGCCGACGCGGTGCGCATCACCTCCCGGTACCCGGCGGTGCACGGCGCGCCGGTGCACGTGGGGGACCCGTCCCTGCTCGGCATCAGTGATCTGTCCGCGCCGGACTTCGGTGACGCCGTCGCGATGCGTGAGGGCGACATTCCGGTGTTCTGGGCCTGCGGGGTGACGCCGCAGGCGGCGGTCATGGAGTCCCATCCGAGGCTGGCGATCGGGCACGCGCCCGGCCACATGCTGATCACCGCGGCGCGCGACTCCGACTACCTCGTGCCGTAGTCCCGGCGCCTCCGTCCGGTCACCGTTCCTTCGGTCGTGCCGTGTGGCTAACTCAGGAGATCCGCTTGCCGGGCCCCTGACGGCCGCACTGGTCCGAGGCCGAGGAACGCGGTTCGGCGCAATCTCCTGAGTTGGCCACGAAAGGTGCCGGGCCGGGAGGCACGATGTTACCCCGGCCCGGAGCGGCTAGCTCCGGTCCGGCTCCGCCACGGCGGACAGCAGTTGTTCCTCGGCCCGCCGCAGGTAGCGGGTCATCAGGGTCGCCGCATCGCTCTGCCGGCCGGTGGCCAGCAGCTCCACGATTCGGGCGTTGTCGTCGACGTAGGGGGCGTGGAAGAGAGCGTCCTGCGCCATGGAGTGGAAGACCAGGCGCATCTCGGCCAGGACCTGCCCCATCAGCTGGTCCAGGCGCTCGCTGCCGGCCAGGGCCACCACGCCGGCGTGGAAATCCTGGTTGGCGCCGGCCATGCCCGGGATCGACCCGGCCGTGCGGGCCGCGCGGGCCCGGTCGACCGCCCGGCGCAGCGGCTGCAGCTGCTCCGGCCGGGCGAGCTCGTCGGACGTCGTGAACGCCAGGGCGGCCGGCTCGAGGTAGCGCCGCACCCGGTAGATCTCACGGATGTCGTCGGCCGTCGGGCGGGACACGTAGACGCCCCGGTTGGGGATGCGGGTGACCACCCGCTCGGCGCTGAGGGTGGAGAACGCCTCCCGCAGGGTGTTGCGGGAGACGCCGAGCGCGGCGCAGAGCGGTTCCTCGCCCAGCTTGGTGCCCGGCTCGAGCTGCCCGGCCGCGATCCGCTCACGCAGCAGGTCTGACACCCAGGCGCCCGTCTCGGCGTGCCGTCCGGACACGGTCTGGTGACGCAGGTCGGCCAGGGTCTCGGCGAGGGTCATAGTGCCCACGATACCGCCCGTTCGGAGCCGCAGCCCGAGGGCGGCGGGGTGACAGGCCAGTCCCGGCGGGCAGCCGGAACCGGGGGACGGTTGCGGTCAGCCCCCGACCGAGGCGACCCGGCAACGACCTATCGTCGTGCAAACGGACAGGTCGACCCGGGCCTCAGACCGGTTGTCCGAGGTCGCCGGATCCTCACCGGCAAAGGGCGACTGGGAAGCATGGTTCATATATTCCGGCGACACCGCCGCGCATATACGTTCAGCGTTCCATGCCGGATGGGTACACCCGAGGCGAAAGGCGAGAGCGGCCTGATCCCTAACTGGGGTATGTACAGTCCGGACCTTTATTGACAGGCTCGTCAGGATCTCGTCCGCCGACACCTAGCGGTGGCATGGTCTTGCTCGGAGGAACTTGCACCTTTGAGAAACCCGACTATCTAAAGGCCCCTGTCTTGCTCCCTGTCAAATTTCGTGTTGGTGCGATCATGGCCCTGAGCGCCATTATTCTCGCTATGTGCGTTTCACCCGCTTCTGCCGCTACTAACTCGCTAACGATCACCCCCACCGAGTGGAACGTCGTCGGGTTGGACAGCAACAGTGTTACGTCAGGGCCCAACCAGTTTTCGGTTGGTGCCAAGG
>JACMQV010000233.1 GCA_014376815.1 Cryobacterium sp. | reverse complement strand
AGCACGTTGGCGTGCACCATGCCGCAGCCGCCCCACTCGATCCAGCGTGCGCCGTCCTTGAAGGTGGGGTGCCAGACGTCGAGCTCGGCGCTCGGCTCGGTGGACGGGAAGTAGTTCGGGCGCAGGCGCACCTTGGCTCCTGGGCCGAACAGGGCCTGCACGAAGTGGTCGAGGGTGCCGCGCAGGTGCGCCATGGTGAGGCCCTTGTCGATGGCGATGCCTTCGATCTGGTGGAACACCGGGGTGTGCGTGGCGTCGAGCTCGTCGGTGCGGAACACCCGGCCGGGGGCGACGACGTAGACCGGCAGCTCGCGGGATAGCAGGGCGCGCAGCTGCACCGGGGAGGTGTGGGTGCGCAGCACCAGGTGCGCCTCGGGCGGGTCGACGAAGAAGGTGTCCTGCATGGCGCGGGCCGGGTGGTCCTCGTCGAAGTTGAGCGCGTCGAAGTTGAACCACTCGCTCTCCAGCTCCGGGCCCTCGGCGACCTCCCAGCCCATGCCGACGAAGACATCCGCGACCCGTTCCTGCAGCAGGGCGAGCGGATGCCGGGCGCCCGGCGTCCAGGTGGACGCCGCCGCGGTCACGTCGACCGTTTCGGCGGCGAGCTGCGCGGCGGCCTCCGCCTCGGTGATCGCGGCTTCGCGGGCGGCGAACGCCTGCGCGACGGCTCCCCTGGCCTGGCCGAGGAGCTTGCCGGCGGTGGCCTTCTGGTCGCCGGGAACGCTGCGCATCAGCGCGTTGAGCCGGGCCAGCGGGGACGCCTCCCCGGTGTGCTGGGCACGCACGGTCTTCAGGGCCGCGGAGTCGGTCGCGGCGGCAATGGCGGCGAGGGCGGCGTCGACGGCCGCGCTCACGGCTGGTTCGGAGATCTCAGTGGGGTCAGACACAAGCCCCAAGTTTAGTCTCGCGAAACCTGGTCGCCGCCCATTTGGCCGCCCAACGCCCCGGGGTAGACCAGCTCGGGCACGACGGGCTTCTCCGGCGGCGTCTTCGTCTCCGGCGTCACGCCCCCGGACTTGGAGCCGGTGCGCCGGGCGATGACGCGGGCCAGCCACGACAGCGACAGGTTCATCGTCAGGAAGATCGCCAGCACGACAAGGAAGAACGAGAACGAGTAGCGGCTGCCGAAGAAATTCGTCAGACCCTGCCCGCTGCGGAGGAGTTCCTCGTAGCCGACCACGAACGCGAGGGAGGTGTCCTTGAGGAGGACGACGAGCTGAGCGATGATGATCGGCAGCATCTGGCGGAACGCTTGGGGGAACTCGATCCGCAGCCGGGTCGCCACCGGGGTGAGCCCGATGGCCAGCCCGGCCTCGCGCTGCCCGCGGGGCAGGCTCTTGATTCCGGCCCGCAGCGCTTCGCCGATGATCGCCCCGTTGTAGACGGAGAGCGCGGCGACGCCGGCCCAGAAGGAACCGGTGGAGAAGACGAGGAGGATGAAGAGCATCATCAGCAGAACGGGCATGCCGCGCACGAACTCGAGCACGACCGTGGTCGCGACCCGGAGCCACCTGGTGTCGGACACGCGGCCGAAGGAGAACAGCACGCCGAGCGCCAGCGCGAACACGGCGGCGACGCCGGCCATCCTGAGCGTGTTCAGGGCTCCACCGCCGAGGGTGCGCCAGACCTCGCGGTCGGAGAAGACGTCCCAGCGCGAGGCATCCCAGAGTCCCGGCTGCACGGCCCCGTTGGCGCTGGCCTTGGGCGCGCCCAGGGCCAGGACCAGCCAGGCCAGGCCGGCGGCGATGACGAGGCCGGTGACCACGGAGAACACCCGTGATCGCAGGATGGCCTTCGGGCCGGGAGCGTCGTAGAGCACTGACGTCATCGGAGGACCGCCACCTTCTTCTCGACCCGCGCGGCGATCAGGCCGAGCGAGATGGTGACCAGCAGGTAGAAGACAGCGACGGCGAGGAGAATCGCGAGCACCTGGTCCCCGCGTTCGTTGGTGGTCTTGCGTGCGGCCCCGAACAGTTCGAAGACGAAGAACGCGCCGGCGACCGAGGTGTTCTTGGTCAGGGCGATGAACACGTTGATGAGGGGCGGGATGACCATGCGCACGGCCTGCGGCATGACCACGAAGGCGAGGGTCTGGGTGAACGTCAGGCCCACGCTGCGGGCGGCCTCGGCCTGGCCCACGTGCACCCCGTTGACGCCCGAGCGCAGCGCCTCGGCCACGAAGGGCGAGGTGTAGACGGTGAGGCCGATCATGGCGAGCACGAAGAAGCCCGGGGAGAACCGCAGGTAGGGAAGGATGACGGCGCAGAAGAACAGCACCAGGGTGAGCGGCGTGTTCCGCACGAGTTCGGTGTAGACCGTGGCGAATCCGCGCAGGGATGGCACCGGCGAGATGCGCATCGCGGCGACGAGGATGCCGAGGGCCAGCGCTCCCGTTCCGGACAGGAGAAGAAGGCCCAATGTGTTCTTGAAGCCTTCAAGGAACACGGGCAGGTTGTCGATGACTGCGTCCACAACTCACCTCCTCTTCTGTGTTGATTCTGTGTTGGCTGTGCGGGTGATGCCTGTGTGACAGGCTGATTGCACTGGCCGGGGCGGCCGTCCATCTGGCGGACCGCCCCGGTCTGTGTTCAGGCGGGGTGGCTAGTACCGGTTGACGGCCGGCGGGGTCGGGGTCTCAAGCACCGTGCCGGCGGTCGCTTCCCAGGCTTTCGCCCACGAGCCGTCCTTGTAGGACTCCTCGAGCGTGTCGTTGATGAAGGTGCGGAACTCGGCGTCGTCCTTCTTCACGCCGATGCCGTAGGGCTCCTTGGTGAAGGGCTTGCCGACGACCTCGAACTCACCGGCGTTCTGGTCGGCCAGGCCGGCCAGGATGACGTTGTCGGTGGTCACGGCGACGACCTCGCCGCTGCGGAGCGGGCCGAGGCAGTTGGAGTAGGTGTCGGTCGCGATCACGTTGTCCGTGTAGGCCGCAATGTTCTTCTCCGACGTCGAACCGCTCACGGTGCAGACGGGCTTGCCGGTGAGGTCCTTGGGGCCCTTGATCTTGTCCGGGTTGCCCGCGAGAACGAGGAGGTCCTGGCCGGCTTCGTAGTACGGTCCGGCGAAGTCGACGACCTGCTTGCGCGTGTCGTTGATCGTGTACGTGGCGACGACGAGGTCGACCTGGCCGTTCTGCAGGAACGGTTCCCGGTTGGCGGACACGGTTTCGGTCCACTTGATCTTGTCGGCGGCGATGCCGAGCTTGGCCGCGATGAGCGTGCCCATCTGCACGTCGAAGCCGACCGGCTGGCCGTCCGGGCCCTTGAGGCCGAAGAGCGGCTGGTCGAACTTGGTGCCGATGGTGATCTTTCCGGCTTCGCTGAGCTTCGCCATGGTGCTGCCGGCCGCGAATTCCGGGGCCTTCTCCACGGGCGCTGCCGAGGGTTTGGCGGCCGAGTCGGTGCAGGCGCTGAGGGTGAGCACGCCGGCAAGGGCAATGGCCGAAAGCATTAGACCTTTGGTGAGTCTCATGGTGTTTCTCCTGATTGCTGTGTCATCCTGCGCACCGATTAGTGGGCAAGTATTTTGGAGAGGAAGTCTTTCGCTCTCGTGCTCTGGGGGTTCGTGAAGAACTTCTCCGGCGTCGTCTCCTCGACGATCTCGCCTTCGGCCATGAAGATCACGCGGTCGGCCGCCTTGCGGGCGAAACCCATCTCGTGCGTGACGACGATCATGGTCATGCCGTCGTTGGCCAGGTTGATCATGACCTCGAGCACCTCGTTGATCATCTCGGGGTCGAGTGCGCTGGTGGGCTCGTCGAGCAGGATCACCTTGGGGTCCATGGCGAGGGCCCGGGCGATCGCCACCCGCTGCTGCTGGCCGCCGGAGAGCTGGGCCGGCATCTTCTTCGCCTGGTTGGCGACGCCGACGCGTTCGAGCAGGGCCATCGCCTTCGTCTCTGCCGCGGCCTTGGACAGGCCGCGCACCTTGATCGGGCCGAGAGTGACGTTCTCGTGCACGGTCTTGTGGGCGAAGAGGTTGGTGGCCTGGTACACCATGCCGACGT
>JACMQV010000232.1 GCA_014376815.1 Cryobacterium sp. | reverse complement strand
GTGGCCGCCATGGACGAATCAGACGTCGCCCGGCTCGTCACCGATGCCGGGATCATCCGGCACCGTGGCAAGATCGAGGCCACCATCGGGAACGCCCGGGTCACCCGCGACCTCGGTCAGAGCCTGGGCGACCTGATCTGGAGTTTCGCCCCGCCGCGGCGGAGCGCCCGACCGCGGGGGCTGGGCAACATCCCGGCCATCACCCCGGAATCGACGGCGCCCAGCCGGGAGCTGCGCGCCCGCGGCTACCGATTCGTCGGCCCCACCACGATGTACGCGCTCATGCAATCGGCCGGCCCCGTCGACGACCACGTGCGGGGCTGCCACCGCGCCGTCGCCGGCTAGAGGTCAGGGCAGCAGGCCGAGCGACAGGACGGCGGCCCTTTCCTCGAGCAGCTCGGCGACCGAGGCGTCGATCCGGGCGCGCGAGAAGGCGTTGATCGCGAGGTCCGGCACGATCTCGTATCGTCCGTCGACGCCCCGCACGGGGAACGAGCAGACCAGACCCTCGGGCACGCCGTAGGACCCGTCCGACACGACACCCGCCGATGTCCATCGCTCCCCGGTCCCGTTGACCCAGTCGTAGACATGGTCGAGGGCTGCGCTGGCCGCGGAGGCCGCAGACGATGCCCCGCGCGCCCGGATGATCTCGTAGCCGCGGTTGGCGACCCGCGGAATGAACTCCCCGGCCAGCCATCCCTGGTCCACGAGGCCGGACACCGGTCGCCCACCCGCGGTCGCGTGGAAGACATCCGGGTACTGGCTCGCGGAGTGGTTCCCCCAGATGGTGAGCCCCTCGATCTCGGTGACGGGAACGCCCAACCGGGCCGACAATTGAGCGACGCCGCGATTGTGGTCCAGCCGGGTCAGTGCCGTGAATCGCTCCGCGGGGATGTCCGGAGCGAAAGCGCTGGCGACGAGGGCATTCGTGTTCACGGGGTTGCCCACGACCAGGACACGCACATCGGATGCCGCGCCAGCGTTCAGCGCGAGACCCTGCGGCCCGAAGACACGGCCGTTGCTCTCGAGCAGGCCGACCCGCTCCATGCCGACGGCCCGGGGACGGGAACCGACCAGAAGCGCGATATTGACTCCGTTGAAGGCGCGCACCGGGTCTTCGGTGACGGTGACCGACCGCAGCAGCGGAAACGCGCAGTCCTGCAGTTCCAGGGCCGCGCCCTCCGCGGCCGCGCGTCCCCCGGGGATTTCGAGCAGGGTGAGATTGACCGGTGTGGACGGGCCGAGCAGGGCTCCGGCCGCAATCCGGAAGACCAGGGCGTAGCCGATCTGGCCGCCGGCGCCGGTGACGGTGACGTTCATAGGTGTGGGCACGGTGTCAGCCTATGGCCGGATCGCCTCCGGGTCTGGCCGCGTTCAGACCGTGGCGGCGGCAACCGACTGGTCGACGACCAGGTCGAGTTCTCCCCCGGATCCGGGCCGGAGCTGGAAGCCGGCCCCGGCCGCCCAGTCGAGCAACCCCGACACCGACGTGAAGGACTCGCCGTGCTGCACGAGGGCTCGGGTGAAGCTCCCCTTCGCCTTCTTGTTGAAGTGGTTGAGGGCACGCGTGCGGCCATCCGCGGTCTCGGTGACGACTCGCAGGTAGAGGGAGTCGGGACGGATCGGCGCCGGCCCGAGCGCCGCATAGCCCGCGGAGCGGAGGTCGAGCAGGAGTCCCTCAGACCGGGCGAGGACATGAGCGACCGGCTCGCTCCAGTGCTTCTTCAGCGCGATCTCGGGCAACTTCGAATCGAACGACAGGCGGTAGGCCGGAATGAGGTCCAGCCCGCCGACCGGCCCGAACAGAGCGGAGTGCACCAGTACGTGCCGCCCGGCCCAGTCTCGCGCGGCCGGCTCCAGCGTGGCGGCATCGAGGGCGTCATAGAGCACCCCGGTGTAGCGGTCGAGCACGGGCAGGGTCGGTGAGGATGCCAGCACCAGATTGCGGCCCACCTCGGCGGACTGGGTGCGGCCCAGCTTGAGGGCCGCCATCATCGCATCCGGGTCCGTGGCGAGTTGCCGCAGCGAACGCAGCAGTACCCGCCGCTTGGCTGCAAGCGACGGGTACTGGAGGGACTGCAGGTCAAGTGGTACTTCGATTCCACCGAGACGTTTCGTCTCCGACGGCGGCAGCAGGATCAGCAAGCGAACTAAACGAGCTCTGCCTTGCGCGCGACGATCGTGACCACGTTGTTGGCGACCGACAAGAAGCCGTCCGCCGCCTCGGCGACGACTTTCTCACCGCCGCTCAGGGTCACCCGAACCTCGCCACTGGCGAGGATCGCCAGCATGGGCTCGTGCCCGGGAAGGATGCCGATCTGGCCTTCCACCGTACGGGCTACCACCATGCTGGCCTCGCCGGACCAGACCTCGTGGTCGGCCGCGACGACGCTGACCGTGAGCGGGGTCCCGGCCATGACTAGTCGTTCTCTTTCTGGATCTGCGCCCACTTCTCTTCGACGTCGGCGATGCCACCGACGTTGAAGAAGGCCTGCTCGGCCACGTGGTCGAAGTCACCGTTGGCGATGGCCGTGAAGGACTCGATGGTGTCCTTGAGCGGCACCGTGGAGCCCTCGACGCCCGTGAACTTCTTGGCCATGTAGGTGTTCTGCGACAGGAACTGCTGGATGCGGCGTGCGCGGGAGACGGTGACCTTGTCTTCCTCGGAGAGCTCGTCAACACCGAGGATCGCGATGATCTCCTGGAGTTCCTTGTTCTTCTGGAGGATCGCCTTGACGCGCACAGCCGTGGTGTAGTGGTCGGCACCCAGGTAGCGGGGGTCGAGGATACGGCTGGTCGAGGTGAGCGGGTCGACGGCCGGGTAGAGGCCCTTCGACGCGATTTCACGCGACAGCTCAGTGGTGGCGTCGAGGTGGGCGAAGGTCGTCGCAGGGGCCGGGTCGGTGTAGTCGTCCGCGGGAACATAGATGGCCTGCAGCGACGTGATCGAGTGGCCACGGGTCGACGTGATGCGCTCCTGGAGGATGCCCATCTCGTCGGCAAGGGTCGGCTGGTACCCCACCGCGGACGGCATGCGCCCGAGCAGCGTGGAGACCTCGGAACCGGCCTGGGTGAACCGGAAGATCTTGTCGATGAAGAGCAACACATCCTGGTTCTGCACATCGCGGAAGTACTCT
>JACMQV010000231.1 GCA_014376815.1 Cryobacterium sp. | reverse complement strand
CATTGCCGTTGCCGATGACGGCGACCTGCTTCGCCGCCAGCGGCCAGGGGCGCGGCACGTCGGGGTGCCCGTCGAACCAGCTCACGAACCGGGCGGCGCCGTAGGATCCTTCCAGATCGATGCCCGGGATGTCCAGGTCGGCGTCACGAACTGCTCCGGTCGCGAAGATGACGGCGTTGTAGTGCTTCTTCAGGTCGTCGAGGGTGATGTCGATGCCGAACCGCACGTTGCCGAAGACGCGGATGTCGCCGCGGTCGAGCACATCGCGCAGGGCCGTGATGATGCCCTTGATCCGGGGGTGGTCGGGGGCGACGCCGTAGCGCACGAGACCGTAGGGTGCCGGCAGGTGGTCGAACAGGTCGATCGAGACCGCGAAGTTCCGTTCCGCCTTGAGCAGGATGTCGGCGGCGTAGATCCCTGCGGGTCCCGCGCCGACGATGGCCAATCGCAACTTGGTCATGGGAGCCTTTCTAACTGGATCGTTCGACGATCGTGTCGGCGAAACGGGTGAGGGCTTTCTTGACCGAACCGGCGGGCAGGGGGGCGAGCGCCTCGACGGCGTCGCGGGCCCAGCCGTGCGCCTCGGCGAGGGTCTGGGCGGTCACGTCGTGCTCGCGCAGCGCGGTGATCGCCGAGTCGGCGGCCTCGGAGGCGGCGCCGTTGCTGGTCATCACGTCCCGCTCGAGCCGTTCGAGCAGTGCCGCCGCCCCGGCGTCGTGCGGGGCCTGCTCCCGCAGGCGCAGCAGCGGCAGGGTGGCGACGCCGGCGCGCAGGTCGGTTCCGGGCACCTTGCCGGTTTCCAGCGGCTGGGGCGAGAGGTCGAGCACATCGTCGATGAGCTGGAAAGCAACGCCGATCCGCTCGCCGAATTGGATCACCGGCTCTTCGAACTCGTCCGGCGCGTCCGAGAAGATGATCCCGGCCTGCGCGGCGCAGGCGATCAGCGATCCGGTCTTGTCGGCGAGCACCCGGATGTAGTGCTCCACGGGGTCTTCGCCCGCCCGCGGGCCGACCGTTTCGTGCAGCTGACCGAGCACGAGCCGTTCGAAGGTGTCGGACTGCAACCGGATGGCCCGCTCCCCCAGCCGTGCCATCAGCTGGTTCGCGCGGGCGAAGAGCAGGTCCCCGGTCAGGATGGCGACCGAGTTGCCCCAGACGGTCTGGGCGCTCGGCACGCCGCGGCGCTGGTCCGCGTCATCCATCACATCGTCGTGGTACAGCGAGGCCAGGTGGGTGATCTCGATGGCCGTCGCCGCGGTCACGACGTCGCCGCGGTCGCCGTTGCCGAGGTGCGCGGTGAGCAGGGCGAGCATCGGGCGCACGCGCTTGCCGCCCGCGTTCAGAAGGTAGCGGGTGGTGACGTTGGCGATCTCATCCGTGAAGACGATTTCGCTGAGCAGGCTCGCCTCGACGCGCTCGAGGCCGGCGTCGATGCCGGCGGCCAGGCCACGGTCCTTCGCGCTCGAGAAGATCCGATCGCTGAGGCCGAGCTGGCTCGTCACGGAGGAGCCGCGACGGAACAGGGGGAGGCTCGGTTTCACTCTGTCAGCCTATCGATCGGATCTGGGAGGAATCAGGACGTGACGGCCGCGGCATCCGCCGGCTTGACGCCGCGGTGCAGGGCCACAATACCGAGCGTCAGGTTGCGGTAGGCGACAGCAGCGTAGCCCGCGTCCCGCAGCCAGGCGCTCAGGGTCGACTGGTCGGGCCAGGCCGCGATCGACTCGCCCAGGTAGTCGTACGCCTCCGCGTTCGACGACGCGAGCTTGACGACGAGCGGCATCACGTGGTTGAGGTAGGCGAAGTAGCCGGCCCGGATCGGCGCGAACGGCGGGGTGGAGAACTCGCAGATCACGACGCGGCCGCCGGGCTTGGTCACCCGGTAGAACTCGGCCAGGGCCCTCTTCGGCTCGACCACGTTGCGCAGGCCGAACGAAATCGTCACGGCGTCGAACTCGTTGTCGGCGAAGGGGAGAGCGGTGGCGTCGGCCTGCACGAATTCGACCTGCGGGTTGCCCGCGTGGCGTGAACGGCCGACGTTGATCATGCCCTCGGAGAAGTCGGCGGCCACGACGTGCGCGCCGGTCTTGGTCAGTGCGACGCTGGAGGTGCCGGTGCCGGCGGCGATATCGAGGATGCGTTCGCCGCGCCGGGGGTTCACGGCGCGGGTCGCGGCCATCCGCCACAGGGCGGCGTTTCCGACCGACAACACCGCATTCGTGCGGTCGTAATGGGTGGAGACCTGATCGAACATGGCAGCGACCTGCTCGGGCTGCTTATTGAGGTCTGCTCTACTCACTCCCTCAGTCTAGGTCGCCACAGACATTGCGGTCATCCAGACCGGCTGGCCTAGGCTGAGGAGGTGAATGCTCAGGCCTTAACGGTTGAAACCACCCCCATCGCCGACATTCGCCAACTCATCCTTCTGCTCGACCCGCACGACCCGCTGCTCTGGATGCGCCGCAACCAGGGGCTGGCCGGAATCGGCACCGCCTTGCGGCTCGAATTCTCCGGCGCCGCCCGCTTCGAGGATGCCGCCGCCGCCTGGCGCGACGTCGTCGCCGCCGCGACCGTGACCGACCCGCTCACCCGGACCGGCACCGGCCTGCTGGCGTTCGGCGCGTTCGCCTTCGACGAGACCTCGGCCCAGACCAGCGTGCTGATCGTGCCGCAGGTCATCGTCGGACGCGAGAACGGCCTCTGCTGGGTAACCCGCATCTGGCCGACGGGCACGACGCCGCCGGCGATCCCGCTGGGCCTGCACCCTCTCGGCAACGAGTACCGAATCTCCCTGCTTCCCGGCGCGCTGACGCCCGACGGGTACCGCCGGGCGGTCGGCGAGGCCGTGGACCGCATCGCGGCCGGCGGCCTGAACAAGGTCGTGCTGGCCCGCGACCTGGTGGGGCGGCTGCCGGCCGAGTCCGACCTGCGCCGGGCCGTGAGCGAGCTCGCCCTCGGCTACCCCGACTGCTGGTCCTACGCCGTCGACGGACTGGTCGGCTCCAGCCCGGAGACCCTGATCCGCGCCGACCACGGCGCCGTCAACGCCCGGGTTCTGGCCGGCACCATCTCCCGGGGCGCGGATGCCGCGGCCGACCTCGAGGCCGCCCTCCAGCTGGCCACCTCCACCAAGGACGGCGACGAGCACGCCTTCGCCGTGCAGAGCGTGCTCGCCTCGCTCCGCCCGCACACCTCGCACCTGACCACGAGTGAGATCCCGTTCACGGTGAAGCTGCCGAACCTCTGGCATCTGGCGACGGATGTCGAGGGCACCCTGAGCGACGGCTCGAACTCGCTCGACCTGATCGCGGCCATGCATCCCACCGCCGCCGTCGCCGGCACCCCGACGCGGACGGCCCTCGAGCTGATCCGCGAGCTGGAGCCCTTCGACCGGGGCCGCTACGCCGGACCGGTGGGCTGGGTCGGCGCCGACGGCGACGGCGAATGGGCGATCGCGCTGCGCTGCGCCCAGGTCACCCCGGCGGGCGATGTCACCGCCTACGCCGGCTGCGGCATCGTGCTCGACTCGGAGCCGGACCGCGAACTCGCCGAGACCCGGATGAAGTTCCGCCCCGTGGTCGAGGCCTTCGGCTAACCCCGAGGCGGTCAGGTGGCGGCTACGCGGGTCTTCTCGAGCTCGACGTCGAAGGTGGCGGCGGGCCAGGCCAGGTCCAGGCGCTGCAGTGCCCCGATGAGCAGGTGCTGCACGGCCAGCCGGGCGTACCACTTCTTCTCGGCCGGCACCACGAACCACGGTGCCGCCGCGGTCGAGGTGCGTTCGAGGGCGAGCTGGTAGGCGTGCATGTAGGCCGCCCACTGCATCCGTTCATCGACGTCGCCGGGGTTGTATTTCCAGTGCTTGTCCGGGCGGTCCAGCCGTTCGGCCAGGCGTTCCTTCTGATCGGCCGAGCCGATGTGCAGCATGACCTTGACGATGGTCGTGCCCTCGTCCACGAGCTCCTGCTCGAATTTCCGGATCAGGTCGTAGCGGTGTTCGATCTCGGCGGGCGGGGCCAGCTGGCGCACACGGCCGACCAGCACGTCCTCGTAGTGCGAGCGGTCGAACACCCCGATCAGGCCGGCCTCGGGGAGGCGGCGGCGCACCCGCCAGAGGAAGTCGTGGGCGCGTTCCTCCTCGGTGGGCGCCTTGAAGGCGTAGAGACGGATGCCCTGCGGGTCGACAGAGCCGACGACGTGGCGCACGATGCCGCCTTTGCCCGCCGTGTCCATGGCCTGCAGCACGAGGAGCAGCCGGCGCGGGTCCCCGGACTTGCTGTTCGCGTACAGCATCTCCTGCAGGGTGGACAGGGCGGCGGCGCCGTCGGCGAGCGCCTCGGCGGCGTTCTCCTTGTGCACCCCGTCGAATCCGGGGGTGGCGGCGGGATCGACGTCGGCCAGGCGGAATCCGGGCCCGACCCGGAGCCGGTCCCGCGGGTCATCCGCCCAGAATGTGTCGCTGCGTTCGCCCACGGTGCACCCTTCGTCGCCTCCAGTGTGACTCAGCAGGCCCGGGCACGCCACCGCCACGCCCGACCGGCTCAGCGACTCAGCGGCTCAGCGACTCACCCGCTCAGCGACTCAGCGGCTCAGCGACTCAGCGGCACCTCGAGGATGCTCGGCCCGGCGTGCGGCGCGGTGAGGGCCCGTTCGAGCTCACTGCGGGTCGCGGCCAGGCCGTAGGACCAGCCGTAGGCCGCGGCCAGGTTGGCCAGGTCGATCTGATGCGGCGTGAAGAGCACCCGGTTGATGGACTCGGCCCGGGCGGATCCGGCCACCTCGAGGCCGTCGAAGATGGTGCCGCCGCCGTCGTTGCCGACGATGACCTGCAGGCGCGGCAGGACCTCACCCGGCGCGAGGAGCAGCGACCCGACGTCGTGCAGCAGGGTCAGGTCGCCGAGCAGCAGCCGGGTGACCCCGCTGGACTGCGGGCTCGGTCCGGTCTGGCTGGCCAGCGCGATGCCGACGGCCGTGGCCACCGTGCCGTCGATGCCGGCCAGGCCCCGGTTGGAGTGGGCGGAGATCTTCTTGCCGGGAACCCGGCGGTCGGCCTCCCGGATCAGCCGTGACGCGCCGAACACGAGCCGGTCGTGCGGCCAGGAGGCCCGCCAGACGGCGTCCACGAGCATCGGCCGGCTGATCGGGGCGCGCATGGCTGCGAGCTCCTGCCGGGTGATCCCGCGTTCGCCGATCGGGGTCGCGTCCCGGTCTTCCTCGACGGCCAGCAGGTGGCGGCTGGCCATGACCCAGCGCCCGAGCCATTCCCGGGATTCCGGGTGCGTGGCCGCCAGGGCCGCCGCCTCGGGCACACTGGCCGCGCGTGCGAAGACTCTCACTCGGCGACCGGGGTTGAACCATTCGGTGCCGGTCGGGGCGACCACGATGGTGTCGACGCCGTCCCGTGTGAACAGGGCCGGAATCTCGCGGCTGAGGGTGGGGTGGCCGAACACGATCACGCGTTCGATCCGTCCGCCGAGGTCTGACGCGTTCAGCAGGTCGCGGTAGGCGGCCACGAGGTTCGGCCCGAAGCGGGCGCCGCTGCACACCTCGGCCAGCAGGGGCCAGCCCCCGGCACGCGCGAACTCCTCGGCGTCCTCGCCGGAGCCGGCACCCGCGATCACCACCGTGCGCGGGCCGGCCAGGGCCACGAACACCGGCACCGACCCGTCATCGGCCAGGGCGGCAGCGGGTGCGGGGGCCGAAACCACAGCGGGGTCTGGCAGCGCCGCGGAAGCCGGGACCGAAGCCGGGCGCGCCAGGACCTCGTCCGGGGTGAGCACCACCGGGGCCGACAGGGGCTCCCGGAACGCGAGGTTGAGCTGCGCCGGGCCTGGGTCGGCCGAGAACGCGCCGGTTGCGGCATCCGTCGCCTGACGGGCCAGGGCCACGGCCGCCTCATGCTCACCGGCCCCGCCGTCGGGCGCCGGCACGTCGACGCACAGGCGGGTGGCCACGCCGAACAGGCCGGGCTGCACGGTGGTCTGGTTCGAACGGATGCCGCGCAGCTCGCTCGGCCGGTCGGCGGTGAGCAGAATCATGGGCACCCCGGAATGGTGCGCCTCGAGCACGGCGGGGTGCAGGTTGGCCACGGCCGTGCCGGAGGTGCAGATGACCAGGGCGGGCAGTCCGGACTCGACGGCGAGGCCGAGCGCGAGGAAACCGGCGCCCCGCTCGTCGATGCGCACGTGCAGCCGGATCAGGCCGATCCGCTCCAGCTCGGCGCAGACGAGCGCGAGGGCCTGCGACCGGGCGCCGGGGCTGAGCACCACTTCACGCAGCCCGAGGCGCACGAACGCGCCCAGGAGCGCGACGCTGAAGTCTGTTGCCGGGCTGCCGCTTGCGCCGCGTTCAGGCATCCCGACGGCCAGGCAGGTCGCCTTCGCCTGGCTCGGATTTCTTCTGTTCGAACCCGTTGGCGCCGGTCTGCCCAGGGTCGCCGGGGTTTCGGGAATCCGGTGTGCCGATCTCTTTGTCGAGGTCGGCGAGTTCCTGTTCGAGCGCCCGGAGACGTTCCTGCTCAGACGTGGCCCGGTCGAGGCCCTTGAGGAAGTCGATGTCGTCGTCCGGGGCGACGGAGCGGACGATGCGGCCGGTACCGTTGCGACCGGCACCGTTGCGACCGCGGCCGATCAGCAGCCAGAGCACGGGCCCGATCACGGGGATCAGGATGATGACGAAGAACCAGACCCAGCGCGGAAGCCCGCGCACGCGGGAATGCTGAAGCAGCGCGCAATCCACCAACGTATAGATGGTGAGGATGACGACGACGACACCGAGGGCGAACAGCAGGCGGACCATGCCAATAGTGTAGGTCGCTCAGCCGTGAGATCGGTGAGTGATCGTCCAGTCCCGCGACCTAAACTGAAAGCATGAAAGCTGTTCCCGCCTGGGTGTCTTACTCGGTCCTCCGCGTGCTCATGTTCGCCGTGCCGCTTGCGGTCCTGCTCACCCTCCAGATCGAGTGGTGGCTGGCCGCGGGCCTGTCGGCGCTGATCGGGGTCAGCCTGTCCTACATCCTCCTGCGGAAGCCCCGGGAGCGGGTCGCCCTCGGCCTCTACCAGGCGCGGCACCCCGACAAGGACGTGGTGCACCCGGATGCCGCCTCGGAAGATGCCTCGCTGGATCGCGCCGAAGCGGCCGCCGCGTCAGAGCTCTCTCAGGCGTCAGAGCGCGAACGCCAGGCCGAGTAACACGCCGTAGGCCAGGGCCGAGAAGCTGGTTAGTTTCAGGACCAGGATCAGCTCGGCCGACGTCTTCGCCGTGACCGTGATCACCGCGGCCGGCAACGCCAGCAGCAGCACGAAGAACGTGAACCCCGCGAGCGGGTAGAACAGCATGAAGAACCCGGCGATCGCGAACGGCACCAGCAGGAACACGCAGAACGCGATCCGGGCGGCCCGGTTGCCGATCAGCACCGCCAGGGTGCGTTTTCCGGATGCCTTGTCCGGCGCCAGGTCGCGCAGGTTGTTGACCATCAGCACGGCCATCGCGATCAGGCCGATCGCGACTCCGCTCAGCCAGCTTTCCGTGTTCACGGTGCCGGCCTGCACGAACGTCGTCCCGGTGGTGGCGACGAGGCCGAAGAAGACGAAGACGAAGACCTCGCCGAGGCCGAAGTAGCCGTAGGGCCTGCGTCCGCCGGTGTAGAACCAGGCCGCGAGGATGGCGGCGGCGCCCACCAGCAGGAGCCACCACTGCCCGGTCAGCACGACCAGCGTGAGGCCGGCCAGTGCGGCGAGGCCGAAGAAGGCCAGCGCCACGGTCAGCACGCTGCGCGGGGTCGCGGCGCCGCCGCCGGTCAGGCGAGCGGGCCCGATCCGGTTGGCGTCGGTGCCGCGGATGCCGTCGGAGTAGTCGTTCGCGTAGTTCACGCCGATCTGCAGGCACAGCGCGACCACGAGCGCCAGCACCGCACGCACCGGGTGGAAGACCCCCGGGCCGCTGGCGACGATGGCCGCCCCGGTGCCGAGGGCGACGGGGGCGATGGCGAGCGGGAGGGTGCGCAGGCGCGCCCCGGACACCCAGTCCGCCGCCGTGGCGGGACCGGACCGTCCGCGGGCGCCGACGGCGTTCTTGCGCGCCGGGTTTCCGGACCTGCCGGGCGATTTCGTCGACGCTGATTTCGCCGACGCTGATTTCGCCGACGCCGGGGGGTTCACTCGCTTCTGGGTGGGCCGTTCCGGCCGCGTTCTCTGTGCCACGGGCCCATTTTACGGGTCAACGGCAACATTCGGGCCCGGTTCGCCCCCGCCGCGCAGATCGTGAAGGATTCGGCCCAGCGCCTGCCGGTCGGGTTTGCCGGAGGCGAGGTGCGGGATAACCGGCAGCGTCACGATGCGCGCGGGCCGGGCGGCCCGGCCCAGAACGGATGCCACCGCCTCGCCGATTCCCGCGAGCGCGGCCGGATCGGCGCCCGGACGGGCCCCGGACCCTGCCGCGGGGCCGTGCCGCACGATCACCGGGACCTGCCCCCACTGCGGGTCGTCGACCCCGAGCACCAGGGCCTCACCGAGGCCGGGCAGGGCGCGCACGACCTGCTCCACGGCCTCCAGCGACACCTTCTCGCCCCCGGAGATGATCACGTTGTCCATCCGCCCGAGCACCCGCACGACCCCCGCCTGGGCGTCCACCGCGCCCAGGTCTCCCGTGCGGTACCAGCGCACCCCGTCCACGTCGATGAAGCGGTCGCGGGTGAGCTCCGGGTCGCCCAGGTAGCCCTCGGCGAGCACCGAGCCCGAGATCTCCAACTGTCCGGCGACCGAGCGCACCAGGGTGTTGCCGATCGGGATCCCGTTGTAGACGCAGCCGCCGGCGGTCTCCGAGGAGCCGTAGGTCGTGATGAGGTTCAGGCCGAGTTCCCGGGCGCGCTCGAACAGGCCCGGCGGCAGCGCCTGGCCGCCGACCAGGATCGCGGTGAAGCGGCGCAGCGCGGCCCGGAGAACACCGTCATCGGCTGCCGCCGTGACGAGCCGCGCCAGCTGCACCGGTACCAGGGCGGTGAAGCGGGACGGATCGGTCAACCGGTCGGCATGGGCGGCGAAGACCGCCGGATCGAAGTGCCCGCCCGGCAGCACGACGGGGGTCGTGCCGGCCGCGAGCGAGCGCACGAGCACCTGCACCCCCGCGATGTAGTGCACCGGAAGGGCCAACAGCCACTGCCCGGGGCCGCCGAGCCGCACGCTGGAGGCCGTCGCGCTGCTGAGCAGCGCATCGGTGCTGAGCATGACGCGCTTGGGCCGGGCGGTCGACCCGGAGGTCTCGATCACCACGGCCACCCGCCGCGGCACCCGCACCGGCTCCCGGCCCGGCACAGCGGCATCCGCGCCCGCACCGAGCCCGGGCACCGGCATCACGGCGTCGCCGCTGTTCGCCAGCGCACGCCGCAGCGGTTCCATCAGGTCGAGCGGGTCACCGACCGGTACCACCCGCAGCACACGGGCCACGGTCACCTAGAACTGCCAGTCGTACGGGCCCCAGTCGGGGTCACGCTTCTCAAGGAAGGCATCGCGCCCCTCGACGGCCTCGTCCGTGCCGTAGGCGAGGCGGGTGGCCTCACCGGCGAACACCTGCTGGCCGACCAGGCCGTCGTCCACGG
Organism: Cryobacterium sp.; assembly: GCA_014376815.1. Classification (GTDB taxonomy): domain Bacteria; phylum Actinomycetota; class Actinomycetes; order Actinomycetales; family Microbacteriaceae; genus Cryobacterium. Next base: position 424 of record JACMQV010000231.1, on the reverse strand, counting down.
CGTTGAAGGCGAATTTCAGCATCCGGATGGCGGTGGGCGACTTGGTCAGGATGGTGCGGGCCCAGTCCAGCGCCTCCGCCTCGAGCTCGGCATGCGGCACGACCGCGTTCACGGCCCCCATCTCGAGGGCGCGCTGGGCGGAGTATTCGCGGGCGAGGAAGAACACCTCACGGGCGGCCTTCTGCCCGACCTGCCGGGCGAAATACGCGCTGCCGTAGCCGGCGTCGAAGGAGCCGACGTCGGCATCCGTCTGCTTGAACTTGCCGTGCTCGGCGCTGGCGATGCTGAGGTCGCAGACCACGTGCAGGGAGTGCCCGCCGCCGGCCGCCCAGCCGGGGATGACCGCGATGACGACCTTGGGCATGAACCGGATCAGCCGCTGCACCTGGAGGATGTGGAGCCGGCCGCCCCGCGCCTTGTCGAT
>JACMQV010000230.1 GCA_014376815.1 Cryobacterium sp. | reverse complement strand
AGGTTCTCCGCCGACCGCTGCGGCACCCGGATCGTGCAGGCCAGCTCGCTTGGGAGCTCCCGCTCCGCGACCTCGCGTGCGTCCCACCTGGCGCCCGGCACCCGGGCCGCATTGTGCGCGATGGCCTGCCCGAAGCGGCGGCCGTCCTCGATCAGACGGGCGACCCTGGCCTGGGCCCGGGCAACCTCGCTGTGGGCGTCCCTGATCGCGTCGAAATGCCGGCCCAGGGCCTCTCGCTCTTCGATGATTGACGGCTTCATGAGAGTCACGTTACGGGCACCCACCGACACTCGCCCAAGCATCCGTGAGACGGTGGATAACCTGATCAAGAACACATTGTGGAGGGATCTACGAGGCCAGCTGCCCCGGGCCAAGCAGACGACGCTGCGTTCGCTACGCGTGCACGACCTGGTTGCGGCCGGCCTGCTTGGCGACGTAGAGGCGGGTGTCCGCGGCGCGCAGCAGGTCGGAACTGTGGTCGCCGTCCAGCGGTGCCAGCGCGACGCCGATGCTCGCCGTCACGGGCAGGTTCGCCGTGATCGGCCACCAGTCGTGGTCCGCGATCGTGCAGCCGAGCTCATCGAAGATATCGCGCGCCCGGTCGGCCGGCGTATCCGGCAGGATCAGCAGGAACTCTTCCCCGCCGAGACGTGCGGCGATGCCCCCCGGTACGGCCCCCACGGCGTCGATCAGGATGCGGCCCACCGTGCGCAACACCTCGTCGCCGACTTCATGGGAGAACGTGTCGTTGATGCGCTTGAAATGGTCCAGGTCGACCATCGCGACGGCCAACTCCGGGCCGCCCTCGCGCAGCCTCATCAGGGCCACGCCGAGGTGCTCGTCGACGAACCGGCGGTTGTGCAGTCCGGTGAGAGGATCGCGCTCGGCCAGCTCACGGTACCGGTCGCTCTCCCGACGGGACTCCGCCGTCTGGAACATGGCGTCGAGGATGCGTCCCCGTGACTCGTTCTCGCTCGCGCTGAGCGCCTCGTGCTGCTCGTGGAAGTGGCGGTAGGCCTCGAAAGCCGCCCGGTAGTCCTCATTCGCGGCGTAGATCTCGGCCTGTTCGCGGGTGGTTTCCGTCGCCCACCGGTTCAGCCCGTTGCGACGTGAGAGGTCCCGGCACCGATCGATTACGAGCTGCGCCTGCTCGAGACGTCCCTCCGTGCGGTACAGCTGGGCGAGGGCGACCAGCGCGGCCGCCGAGCTGTCGGGATGCGCGTCGCTGATCGCGGGGTCCATGGCCGGCAGCAGCATCCGCTCCGCCTCGTCGTTGCGGCCCACGGTCAGGTACACCCGCGCGATCGTGTCCCGGGCGGACATGCCGATCTGGCGGTCGCTCAGCTCGGACAGGCCGACCAGGCGATCAACGGCGGCGAGGGCCTCGACCTGGTTGTGGGCCAGGTGCTCGGTGTAAGCGAGGTTGTTGAGGATGATGTACCGGATGTTGGTTTCGGGGTCATCGATCACGAGCCGCAGGGCATCGGCGTACCGCCTCCGCGCCTCGTCGAGGGATCCCGCCGAACCCAGGGCATCGGCGAGGCACTTGCGCGCGGCGGCCCGCATCAGCGGAGTCTCGGACGCATCCAGCAGATTGTTCGCCTTGACGGCATGCTCCAGCGCGAGGGCGGGATCGCCGACCATTTCGAAGACCGAGCCCAGCACGTCGTGGCAGCGGGACTGCAGCGCGACCTCGTCGTGCTGTTCGGCCCAGCCCAGGATGCTCTGCACATCGGTGGCGATCTGGCCGGGCTCGGTGCGATGGATGCGGACCGCGGCGATCAGCACGATCAGGCGGCGCGAGATCGCCCCTGGATCTCCCGCCCCCAGTTCCGCGAGCCACGCCTCCGCGGCTTCGAGCGCTACGTCCCGGTCGATCCAGAACTGTCGTTCAATGCTCGCCAAACGGGCGGTGTCGCGATCACGCCCAGTTACCACCACCACGTCCCGCTCCCTGACAGAGCACGAAGCAGACCGTGAAAAGTCCGTCGGAGGTTCCGCTGAACACAGCGGGCCGAACACTGTCGAGGCTCAGCCTAGCGTGGGGCGCAGACCGGGCCGGGCGTTTGCGGACCCCCAGCCTGAGGGGCGAACGGGCGAGTTACCGGGCGGCGCCGCCGTCGCCGTCGCCGGGTTCGTTTTCGCCCGGGAGAGGGCCCAGTGCCCGCAGCAGATCCGCTGGAGCCGCCTGCATCACGTGCGGGCCGGCGATGTCGAAGAACACCATTTCCAGGACCTGCTTGTGCACGGTGAGGAACTCACGCAGCCACTGCCCGTCGGCCACCATCACCTGCGGGTCGACCTCGTCGGGCACCATGCGGGCGTAGTTCTCGGCCGAGGAGAAGAGCAGCAGCATGCGCCGGTCGGTGCCCTCCCGCCCGAACACGCGCACCTGCTCCGCCTGGCCGTTGACGACCAGTTGGGGCACGATCATCACGTCGTTGCGCAGCGCATAGGCCACGGCGACCACGTCCTGCTCGGCCAGAGCAGTGGCGAGGGCGAGGGAATGAGTCGGTGGAGTCGGTGGAGTCGCGTCAGTCACGGCATCCATTCAACCAGTTGGCCCGGCAGGCACCCGAACCGGAACGCACGCCACGAGCGAACGGGGCGCCCCGGCCGGAAGAATCAGGACAGGAAGAACTGCTTCGGCGTCGCGGACTTGATCCCGTCGACGGAGACGCTCAGGTTGTACGCCGCGCCCCCGGCCGGCGCGGCATCGCGGGTGGCCTCGTCGCAGGTGTCCGGGCTGGACCGCACCCGCTCCCAGTCGATCGAGGCCGACGAGCTCACCGGTTCGCCGGGTTTGAGAGTCACCTGGGCATCGGCCGGGTCGCTGAGGCAGTCGGTGGACTTCCAGTAGACATCCGTACCGCTCGAGATCGTGAAGACCTGCTTGGATGTTCCCGCATTGATGATGCAGGGCTCAGTGCCAGTGTTGGTCAGGCTGAGCGAGAGCGCCGGCTGCTGGCCTGGCTCGTAGGTGACCGCGTCGGTGATGGCCTCCACCTGCACCTTCGCCGGGTCGCAGGCGGATGCTCCGGCGGCCGCGGCGGCCGGGGCATCCGTCGCTGCGGCGCTGGCGACGGGTTTCGGGGTGGCGCCCGGCTCGCCGGCGCCCGCACCGGGCCGCACGATGATCAGGAAGATGATGACAAGCACGAAGAGCAGGCCCACACCCACGGTGAGGCGGCGGCGCCAGTACACCTTGCTGGACTGAGGGCCGACCGGATGTTTGATCGTCGACATGCCCCAAGGCTAACGAGGTTTACGGTGCCGCCGGGGAATGCTGAGCGTGTCGAGCGGGATTAACCGGTTCGGCGCGGCCGAGCCTGGACAGGCTCGGCCGCTCCCCCGGGTCTCGACCTAGTGCCCGTGGTCACCCTTGGCCTTCTCGACCTTGATCTCGGTCCAGCCGAGCACGGCGCCGGTCGCGTCCTGCGCGACGATCTCGTGCACGCCCGCGCGGATGCCGGCCGGCAGTTTCGTGCTGACCTCACCCTGCGCGTTCACCAGCAGCCAGCCGCCCAGGTTCTCCGGCTTCGAACGCACCCAGACCGAGACGAACTCCCCGGCGTGCGGCCGGCCCACGTCGACCGTCACCGTGTCGCCCGCGGCGTACGTGGACTGGTTCGTGTCGATGTCGTCCTTGAGCGCCTTGGTCAGCGCCTTCGGGCCCGCGGCGACCGGTGCGGTCGTCGGCGGCACCGGAACCGTGACCGTGATCGGAACCCGCACGATCGAGCCGGACTCCGTGGCGGTGAGTTCGAGCACACTGTTCGCCGCCGCGTCCTGCGGCACCGTGACGGTGACGGTGGCCGTGCCGGACGTGTCCACGGCCGCCGTGCCCGGGCTGGCCGCGCTGCCCGGCCAGAGCAGGGTCAGAGCCGAGTTCTTCGGCGCTCCGAGCGAGGTCAGGTTCAGGTCGCCCACGGTGAACGTGACCGAGGCGCCGCGTTCGACTGCCGCGGTCGGGACGCCGGTGACGCGGGCCTGGCGAACGGCGAACGACGGGGCTACCGGGCTCTTGGCCGTGAGGTAGGAGATCCAGGCGTCCCGGTCGACGAGACCGGAGTCGCGCGTGCCCGTTCCGTTCTTGAACTCACGGAAGTTGTCGCCGCCGGTGAGCAGGAAGTTGAACGAGCCGACCCGGTAGGAGCGCGCCGGGTCGATGGCCGACCCGTCGATCCAGATGCCCGTGATGCGGTCGCCCTCGGACCGGGTGGCGTCGAACGTGTAATTCACGTTGTCGGACAGGCCCAGCTGCAGGTAGGGGCGGCTCGGGATGTTGCCGGCCGCGTCACGCTGCCACTGCTGTTCCAGCACCGTCTTGAACTGGGCGCCGGTCAGGCTCGTCGTCCACAGGTTGTTCAGGAACGGCAGCACCGCGTTGGCTTCGGCGTAGGTGACCTGGCCGTCGGGCGCGAAACTGAGCTCGGCACGCATCCCGCCCGGGTTGACCACGCCGATCTCGGCGCCGCCCTTGAGCGGGTCGGCCAGCGATTCGCGCAGCGAGTTCGCCACCAGGGTTCCCATGGCCGACGGGGCGGCCCGGTTCTCGGCGCACGGTGACGCGCCGCCCAGGCACGCGCGGGTGATGTCGGCGGTGATGGAGCCGACCGGCTGGTTGCCGATGACGGCCGCCTGGGCGAGCGCGGCATCCGTGATCGTCTTCACGGCGGCAACGCGCGGGTAGGCGGCGACCAGGGTGGCGTCGGCCGTGGTCGAACGCTTCACGTTCTGGTTCTTCACGGTCGTGGTGTCACCGGAGGCGATGTCGAAGTTCAGCACGACCTGGCCGACGTTCTCGCCGTAGTTGCCGGTCTGGAGCACCGGGCGGGTGACGCCGGCGGCCGCGCCGGGAAGCTGGGCGTTCCACGCGTACTGCTTGTGGGTGTGGCCGGTGAAGATCGCGTCGACCTCGGCCGAGGTCTGCGTGACGATCTTGGCGAACGCGCTGTCGGTGAGGGCGAGTTCCTGCTCGAGCGTCGCGTTGTCCGGCGTTCCGGCGCTGGCGCCCTCGTGGTATTCGGCGATCAGCACGTCGGCTTCGCCGTTGGCGGCGTTGCCGTCGGTGAGCTGGGCCGACACCCGATTGACCGCGGCAACCGGGTCGCCGAAGCTCAGGCTCGCGATCCCGTTCGGCGATACGGGCGCCGGGGTCTCCTCGGTGACGGCCCCGATCACGCCGACCGTGACGCCCTTGACCTCGAAAAGCGCGTATTCCTTCAAGGCCGGGGTCGTGGTGCCCAGGGTGTAGACGTTGGCGCCGAGGTAGTCGAAGTCGGCGGCGTCGGCGACGCGCCCGGTCAGATCGGAGAAGCCCTGGTCGAACTCGTGGTTGCCGACGGCGGAGGTCTTGAGGGACAGGGCATTGAGCACGTCGATTGTCGGCTTGTCCTTCTGCGACGCGGACGCGAACAGCGAGGCGCCGATGTTGTCACCGTCGGAGAGGAACAGCGTGGCCGCGTCCCCGTACTCCGCCCGGAGCTGCTCGACCGTGCCGGCGAACTTCACCGTGTTCGAGTCGATGCGGCCGTGGAAGTCGTTGATGTTCAGCAGGTTGATGTCGACATTCTTGGGGCTGGCGATCTTCAGGCCGACGACGGCCGGGTCGTGGTCGGACGAGCGGAACGCGTCCGCCGCGTAGAAGTCGGTGACGTTGTTGTTGTACCGGCTGTACTCCAGGGCCACCGACTCGACCGAGTTGATGTTCCAGACGTCCACGTCGGTGACCGCGGCATCCGCCGCCGGCGACGCGAACACGTGGTCGAGGGAGCCGACGGTGCCGCCGAACGCGTAGGTGTACTCGCCGCTCTTGGCTTCCTGGCTGAGGTAGCCGGCGTCGGTGATGACCTTGATCGGGTCTTCCTGGTCGTAGGCGTTGAAGTCGCCGGTGAGGAAGACGCGCTTGATGCCGGTGCTGGTCTTCAGCGAGTCAGCGAACCCGACGAGAGCGTGCGCCTGGTTCACGCGCGACAGGTTCGAGGCGCCTTGGCCGTCGCCCGTGTCCGCGTCGGCACCGGTTCCGGAACCCTTCGACTTGAAGTGGTTGACGATCGCGAGGAAGCTGCTGCCGGTGTCGCCGACCAGCTGGAAGGCCTGGGCGAGCGGCTGGCGGGCGTTGACGAATGCGGCGTCGTCGAAGATGGTCGAACCATTCACGGTTTCGACCGCGGCCGTCTTGTAGATGAACGCGGTGCGGATGACGTCTTCGCTGGCCGGGAGGGCCGCCGGCGAGGGCGCGAAGGCCCAGACCGGGCTGCCCGCGGCGGCGTTCAGTGCGGTGACGAGGTTGGCGAGCGCGAAGTCGCGGTTCTTACCGAAGCGGGCCGAGTTCTCGACCTCTTCGAGCGTGACGACCTGGGCGTCCAGGGCGTTGATGGCCGAGACGATCTTCGCCTGCTGGCGCTCGAAGCTGACCTGGGTGGCCGCGCCGCGCGCGTCGCAGCCGCTGTTGACGGTGATCGGCGTGCCGGCCCGGTCGGTGTAGTAGGTGCAGCCGGTGATCGAGTCGCCGGTGGTGGCGAAGTAGTTGAGCACGTTGAAGGTGGCCAGACGGATGTCGCCGCCCACGCTGCGGGGCGCCGGGGTGCGGGTATCGGCGAAGGTGGCGGGCTGCACGGCGGTGGCGGTCGCGGGCACCAGCTCAGCCGTCGGCTGGAACTTCCAGTTGCTGTTGCGGAAGTCGAAGATGACCGGCTTCGTGAACGTCACCGCCGCGCCGACCCGCACCGGGCTGGTGGTTGACAGGTACGGGACGGGGTTGCCCTTGTTGGCGCTGGCCAGGTAGTTGGTGGTCGCGCCGTCGTCGAGGGTGACCGCGCGCGCCTTGTTCGCGGCGACGGCCGCGGTGTAGGCGTCCGTTCCGGGGCGGGCGGTGACAGTCGCGCCGACGAGGGGCGTGTTGCCCGCGGCCAGGCCGATCTCGCCGTACTGGTTGGTGGAGTAGTTGTTCGTGATGGTGAACGCGCCGGCGGGGGCCAGGAGCATGCCCTCCAGGGATTCGCGGGCGGCATCCGTGGCCGGCAGGCCGACCGTGGCCGGGGTCGGGGCGACGATTCCGGCCTTGTCGAGCGCCGTGACGTCGCTGAGCGCGCCGACGGTGAGCTGCGTCAGCCCGAAGAACTCGGTCGCGGTGCCCGTGACCGAGACGTAGTCGCCGGTCCTGACGGGGGCGACCAGCGCGTTCGTGTAGACGAAGATTCCGTCGGACGCGTTGTGCGTGCCGAGGTCGACCGCCCCGCCGGTGCCGGGGGTCTGCAGGTAGAAGCCCTTGAAGCCGCCCGCGGGGTAGGTGGCCGTGACGACGCCCGTCGTGGTGACGAGTTTGCCGGTCTGGGCGCCGGCATCCGTGCTGCCCTGGATCTCGTTGATCGGGAGGGCGGCGGCGGGCGTGGGCGGCGCCGTCGCGGTGGGCGTGGGCGTGGGCGTCGGCGTGGGCGTGGGCGTGGGCGTGGGCGTCGAGGTGGCCGCGGTCTCGCCGGCGGCGTTGGTGGGCGTGGGGGCCGCGAGGGTGAAGTCGGCCGAGTTGACGTCGGTGTCGGTGCCCGTCGCGCGGCCGAGCGCGGTGGTCACGGATGCCGCGGAGGCGACCGTGGTCTCGAACGTGAGCGAGGTGCCGTAGCCGAGCAGGTCGATGACGCCCGGTGCGTTCAGCAGGGATCCCGTGGCCGGAGCGGTCAGGGCCGTGGGCTGGTTCGCGAGGAAGAGGGTTCCGCCGCCGGCGGCGAAGGATGCGCCGAGGGAGGCGTTCGGCGTGGGCAGCGCGGCGCCGTTGGCTGCGTTCGAGTTTCCCTGTACCAGGTAGTAGCCCTTGGCCGGGATCGATCCGGTGAGCGGGAGCACGGCGGTCGGGTTCGCGGTGCCGGTGGCCGAGCGGTACTGCAGGGAGGTGCCGTCGAGGGAGACGGCTGCACTCGTGGGGTTGTAGAGCTCGACGAACTTGTTGAGGTAGGAGGCGCCGGCGCTGCCCCCGTTCAGGTAGGCCTCATTGATCACGACCCCGGTACCGCCGACGTCGGCGACGGCCGGCAGCGCCACGAGCGGCGAGGCGACCAGGCCTAGGCCGAGGAGTGAGGCGAAAGTCAACTTCCAACTGCTGTGCACTGCAGGCGACATGGTTTCCCTAGGTAGGCGACGTCAATGATCGCAATGCTACGGAGGGAGGGACCCGATTGAGCATCCTGCAAAATAACGGTTGGTGAATTCGCGCGTTCTGCTCGGATGAGCAGGAAACCGCGAAATTACCCCCACTTGAGCGCCACCCAAAGGGGTAGTCTTCTCCCGGTGGACCAGCCGGGCCAGGCAAGCCCGGGTCAGACGAGCCGTTTGACCATCCGGGTATTGCCGAGCGTGTTCGGCTTCACGCGGGCGAGGTCGAGGAACTCGGCGACGCCCTCATCGTGCGAGCGCACGAGTTCGGCGTAGACGATGGGGTCCACCGTTTCGGAGCCCATGTCGCTGAAGCCGTGCCGGGCGAAGAACGGCACCTCGAAGGTCAGGCAGAACAGGCGGCTGAGACCCAACTCGCGGGCATCCGCTTCGAGCCGGTCCATCAGCGCGTGGCCCACACCTCGGCCCAGCCAGTCGGCGGTCACGGCGAGCGTGCGCACCTCGCCGAGGTCCTCCCACATCACGTGCAGGGCGCCGCAGCCGACCAGGGTGCCGTCGGCGTCCTCCACCACCCGGAACTCCTGCACGGCCTCGTAGAAGACCACGCTTTCCTTGCCGAGCAGGATGCGCTCCTGCACCAGCGGCGCCACGAGGGCCTGGATGCGGAGCACGTCGTCCGTGCGCGCCCGGCGAACCGAATACTCCTGCATCTGTCGCCGACCGGCCTTTCCCTGCTCGCTCATCGCGCACCTTCAATCTCCCAGTCTAGGAACCAATTCGACGGAGATTCTGCCGGTTTTGCCCGTATCCGGGCCCAAACAGATTTGCAGGAGCAAAATCTCCGTCGAATTGGTTCGGTACCGGGGCGGGCTGGAACGACGAAGGGCCCGGCGGATGTCTGCGCCGGGCCCTGTCTACCGGGCTATCGCTACTCGCTGGTCACCGCGAGGTCGGGCGAACCCGGCCCCGTGCCGATCGCGGCCGTCGTGTTGACGCCGACCCCGACCGCGGACGCGCGCACCGTCGTGGTGAAGACGTACTCCCCGGCCACGTAGTCCACGTGCACGTGGTCACCGGCGTTGAGCTCACCCTGCAGGATCTTCTCCGACAGGCGGTCCTCCACCTCGCGCTGGATCGCACGGCGCAGCGGCCGGGCACCGAGAGCGGGGTCGAAGCCGACCTCGATCAGGTGCTCCTTCACGGCGAGAGTCAGATCCACCGTCATGTCGCGGTCGAGCAGGCGGTCGCCCAGGCGCTTGATGAACAGGTCCACGATCTGCAGCAGTTCCGGCTTGGTCAGCTGCGGGAAGACGATGACCTCGTCGACGCGGTTGAGGAACTCGGGCTTGAAGTGCTTCTTGAGCTCATCCTTGACCTTCCCGGCCATCCGCTCGTAGCCGGTGGACGTGTCGCCCTCGAGCTGGAACCCGACCGGGGCCCCGCTGATGTCCTTGGTGCCGAGGTTCGTGGTCATGATGATCACGGTGTTCTTGAAGTCGATCACGCGACCCTGGCCATCCGTCAACCGGCCCTCTTCCAAAATCTGGAGGAGCGAGTTGAAGATGTCGGGGTGAGCCTTCTCAATCTCGTCGAACAGCACCACGGAGAACGGCTTGCGACGCACCTTCTCGGTGAGCTGGCCGCCCTCTTCGAAACCGACGAACCCGGGAGGGGCACCGAACAGGCGCGAGACGGTGTGCTTCTCGCCGTACTCGCTCATGTCGAGTGAGATCATCGCGGCCTCGTCGTCGAAGAGGAACTCGGCGAGCGCCTTGGCCAGCTCGGTCTTTCCGACGCCCGTGGGGCCGGCGAAGATGAACGAACCGGAGGGACGCTTCGGGTCCTTCAGACCGGCGCGGGTGCGACGGATGGTCTTGGCGAGCGCCGAGATGGCCTCTTCCTGACCGATGACGCGCTGGTGCAGGGCCTTCTCCATGAAGACGAGCCGCGAGGACTCCTCTTCGGTGAGCTTGAAGACGGGGATGCCGGTCGCCTGGGCCAGAACCTCGGCGATCAGTCCTTCGTCGACGACGGCGGTCGTCTTGACGTCGCCCGACTTCCACTTCTTCTCCAGGCGCAGACGCTCGCCGAGGAGGTTCTTCTCCTCGTCGCGCAGGCCGGCGGCCTTCTCGAAGTCCTGTTCCTCGATAGCGGTCTCCTTGGCGGCGCGCACCACGGCGATCTTCTCGTCGAATTCGCGCAGCTCGGGCGGACTGGACAGGATCGACAGACGCAGGCGGGCGCCGGCCTCGTCGATCAGGTCGATGGCCTTGTCCGGCAGGAACCGGTCGGAGACGTACCGGTCGGCGAGGTTCGCCGCGGCCACGAGTGCGCCGTCGGTGATCGACACCTTGTGGTGCGCTTCGTACCGATCCCGCAGCCCCTTGAGGATGTTGATGGTGTGAGGCAGAGACGGCTCGGCCACCTGGATCGGCTGGAAGCGGCGCTCGAGCGCGGCATCCTTCTCGAAGTGCTTGCGGTACTCGTCGATGGTGGTCGCACCGATGGTCTGCAGCTCGCCGCGGGCTAGCAGCGGCTTCAGGATGCTGGCCGCGTCGATGGCACCCTCGGCGGCACCGGCACCGACGAGGGTGTGGATCTCGTCGATGAAGATGATGATGTCGCCGCGGGTGCGGATCTCCTTGGTGACCTTCTTCAGGCGCTCCTCGAAGTCACCGCGGTAGCGGCTTCCGGCGATGAGGGAGCCGAGGTCGAGCGAGTAGAGCTGCTTGTCCTTCAGCGTCTCGGGCACATCACCCTTGACGATGGCCTGGGCAAGGCCCTCGACGACAGCGGTCTTACCGACGCCGGGCTCACCGATCAGAACAGGGTTGTTCTTTGATCGTCGGGACAGGATCTGCATGACCCGTTCGATCTCTTTCTCGCGCCCGATGACCGGGTCGAGTTTGTTGTCACGGGCGGCCTGCGTCAGGTTGCGCCCGAACTGGTCGAGAATCTGGCTGCCCGCCGGACCGCTCGCCTGCTCGTTCGCGCCGACCTGCACCTGCTCCTTGCCCTGGTAACCAGAGAGGAGCTGGATGACCTGCTGGCGCACCCGATTGAGGTCGGCGCCGAGCTTGACGAGCACCTGGGCGGCAACGCCTTCACCCTCGCGGATGAGGCCGAGCAGGATGTGCTCGGTGCCGATGTAGTTGTGGCCGAGCTGCAGCGCCTCGCGCAGGCTCAGTTCGAGCACCTTTTTGGCGCGCGGCGTGAACGGGATGTGCCCCGTCGGCTGCTGCTGGCCCTGGCCGATGATGTCCTGCACCTGCTCGCGCACGGCGTCGAGGGAAATGCCCAGGCTCTCGAGGGCCTT
>JACMQV010000031.1 GCA_014376815.1 Cryobacterium sp. | reverse complement strand
GAGCCTCCCGATGGGGCTGGCTCCCGAGGACGGACTGCCCGTCGGACTCCAGATCATGGCGCCCGCGAAGCAGGACGCACGTCTTTACCAGGTCGGCGCCGCCATCGAGGCGATGCTCGAAGCATCCTGGGGTCACACCCTACTCAGCCAGGCGCCGGAGTTGGCGCCTGGCGAGATGTCTACCAGCACAGCGTTTACCGACACCGAGGGAGCCATCTGATGAAGAAGGCTGAACTGATGGATTACGACAAGGCCCTCGAGCTGTTCGAGCCGGTGCTCGGGTTCGAGGTGCACGTCGAACTCAACACGAAGACCAAGATGTTCTGCGGCTGCGCCAATGAATTCGGCCAGGGCGCCAACACCAACACCTGCCCGACCTGCCTCGGCCTGCCGGGCGGCCTGCCTCAGGTGAACGAGAAGGCGATCGAATCCAGCATCCGCCTGGGCCTCGCCCTGGGCTGCGAGATCGCCGAGTATTCGCGGTTCGCCCGGAAGAACTACTTCTACCCGGACACCGCGAAGAACTTCCAGACCTCGCAGTACGACGAGCCGATCGCGTTCAACGGGCAGCTCACCATTGAACTCGAGAGCGGTCGCCTGGTCACGGTCGACATCGAGCGAGCCCACATGGAAGACGACGCCGGCAAGCTCACCCACGTGGGAGGGGCCACCGGCCGCATCCAGGGCGCGGACTACTCGCTCGTGGACTACAACCGCGGCGGTGTGCCCCTGGTGGAGATCGTCACCCAGATGATCGAGGGCGGCGAGGCCGACTCGCCCGAGATCGGCCGAACCTACGTGGCCGCCATCCGGGAGATCGTCAAGGCTCTCGGCGTGTCCAACGCCCGGATGGAGGAGGGCAACGTGCGCTGCGACGCCAACGTGTCCCTGCGCCCGCGAGGCTCGAACGTCCTCGGCACCCGCACCGAAACGAAGAACGTCAACTCCCTGCGCTCGGTTGAGAAGGCCGTGCGCTACGAGATCCAGCGCCAGGCCGCCCTGCTGCACGCCGGTGGAACCATCACGCAGGAGACCCGGCACTGGCACGAGGACACCGGCATCACCTCGGCCGGCCGGCCCAAGTCCGACGCCGACGACTACCGGTACTTCCCGGAGCCCGACCTCGTTCCCGTCGCCCCGTCCCGGGAATGGGTGGAGGAACTGCGCGCCACCCTGCCGGAGCCGCCGGCCGCTCGGCGCAAGCGACTCCAGGCCGACTGGGGCTTCGCGAACCTCGAGTTCCAGGACGTCGTCAACTCCGACCTGATGGACGCCGTCGAAGCGACCATCGCGGCCGGCGCCTCAGCCCAGGCTGCCCGCAAGTGGTGGACCGGTGAGGTCGCCCGGCTCGCGAACGTCGCCGGCATGTCCGCCGAGTCGCTCGTGCAGCCCGACCAGATCGCCGCCTTGATCGAGCTCGTCGTGGCCGGCACCCTCACCGATCGTCTGGCCCGCCAGGTGCTCGAGGGAGTCATCAACGGTGAAGGAACACCCGTCCAGGTCGTCGAGTTGCGCGGTCTCGCCGTCGTCTCCGACGACGGGGCGCTCATCATCGCGATCGACGAGGCCCTGGCTGCGCAGCCGGACGTCCTGGCGAAGATCCGCGACGGCAAGGTGCAGGCGGCCGGTGCTGTCATCGGCGCGGTGATGAAGGCCATGCGCGGTCAAGCGGATGCCGCTCGGGTGCGCGAACTCGTGCTCGAACGGGCCGGATCGGCCGACGGATCGGCCGACGGATCGGCCGAATAGTGTCGGTGTGGAAGAAGGCGGATTCGGCCGGGCCCAGCCCGGCCGTCTTCGGCGTCGGCATGCAGGTGGTCGTGCGCCTGGACCGGAACCGCTATCCGGACGCGGCGGCGGACGACCCGAGCGGCGTGATCGTCGCGGCCGGTGAACTCGAGGGGGCAGCGCTGTACGCCCCGGTCTCGGGTCGTGAAACCGTGTGGGTCGTTCAGTTCGACGAGCCGTTCTTCGGCCTCGACGGCTCCGGCCCGCACGCATCCGCCCGGGTCGCGCAGGGCTCGCTCGAAGCAGCACCAGAGGCATGAGCGTGGCGGAGCAGCAGCGCCCGGCCAGCGCGGCCGAGATCCGGCGCTGGCGGCAGTATCTGGCCGACGAGCGCGCGGAAGCGACGGTCTACCGTGACCTGGCCGGACGCCGCTCCGGCGAGGAGAAGGAGATCCTGCTCGCCCTGGCTGAGGCCGAAGGCCGGCACGAGGCGCACTGGCGGCACCTCCTCGGGGACCAGGTGGGGCCCCCGAGGCGCGGAGCGGTGCGTACCCGGTTCCTGGGCTTCCTGGCCCGCCGGTTCGGGTCCGTCTTCGTGCTGGCCCTGGCCCAGCGGGCCGAGGCGCGCTCGCCCTACGACGGGGACGCCGACGCCACGGACGCCATGGCCGCGGACGAGCGCATCCACGAGGAGGTCGTGCGCGGCCTAGCCGCGCGCGGGCGCCAGCGCCTGGCCGGCACCTTCCGGGCCGCCGTGTTCGGCATCAACGACGGTCTCGTCAGCAACCTGGCCCTGGTGCTGGGCATCGGCGCCACCGGGGTGCCCACCACCACGATCCTGTTCACGGGCATCGCCGGGCTCCTCGCCGGCGCGCTCTCCATGGGTGCGGGGGAGTACGTGTCGGTGCGTTCCCAGCGGGAACTCCTGGAGGCCTCCACTCCGAATCCGGCGTCCCGGAGCGTGTTGTCGCATCTGGACCTGGCCGCGAACGAGCTGACGCTCGTCTACCGGGCGCAGGGAATGTCCCCGGAGAAGGCCGAGTTCCACGCCCGCGAGGCGTTGCGCACGGTGGCGATCGCCACCGGTCCGGTCCACGTCAAGCAGACCGGCGGCCTGGCTCCGGCCGTCGACCAGCACGAGGCGATCGGCACGGGCCTCGGCGCGGCCACGTCGAGCTTCTGCTTCTTCGCTTCCGGCGCCATCCTGCCCGTGCTACCGTACCTGTTCGGGCTGGAAGGCGTGGCCGCGATCATCGTCGCCGCCGTGCTCGTGGGACTGGCCCTGCTGGCCACCGGCGCGATCGTCGGGCTCCTGTCGGGCGGGCCGCCCCTCAAGCGCGCGATCCGTCAACTCGTGATCGGGTTCGGTGCCGCCGGCGTCACCTACCTGCTCGGGCTGCTGTTCGGCACCACGGTCGGCTGATACCTCCAGTCGGCCCGCGACAGAGCGAGGCGGCTGCCCGGCGCTTCAGAACGGCGGCGGCTCGTCGGATTCGTCCGGCGGCACCGGCCTGGGCCTCGGCGGTGGCGGTTGGGGCATGATGCTGGTGGCCGGTTCGCTGCTGAAGTGCTGCCCGGTCGGTGAGGTCCATCGCAGCGTGCCGTCGGGCAGGATGTTGTAGGACCATCGGGTCTCGGACTTCAGGGCGTGCTCGCCGGGACACAGGTGGGCGAGATTGTTGTGGGCGGTGAGTCCGTCGAACTGCCAGTCGAGGGCGTGATCGATGTCGGAGTGCGCCGCGCCCCGGTTGCAGCCGGGGAACCGGCAGGTCTCGTCCCTTACCTCGAGGTAGCGCTTGAGGTCTGTGGGTACCTTGTAGCGGTCGCGGCCGACCGAGAGCACGACCCCGGTCTCCGGGTGCACCAGGATCCGGGTGAAGCTCGGCGCCCTCGCGGCGATCCGCCGGACGGTGTCGGGGTCGATGGGGCCGTAGCCTTCGAGGTGCCCGGGTTCCTCGCTCTGGCCCATCAGCGTCAGCACGGGGACGGTGACGTGCACCCGGCCGCGGATCCCGTTGCCGAGCCCTGCGGGGGTCACGCCGTCCTGGATCAGGTCTTGGAACACGTCGGCTCGGAGCCGGCCCAGGGTGCGGTCTTCGCCCGGGCATTGCAGGCTTAGGGCCATGAGGGTGATGCGGTCGTAGGCGGCCTGCACTTTCTCGGCGGAGTCGTACCAGTGCAGCGACGCCATCCCGTCGGCCTCGGGTTCGAAGAACACGTTACGTTCGGACACGGATGTCTGGTGCCGGGCCCGGATCGTCTCCGGGTGCAACCGCTCCCGCAGCATGCGGGCCTTGCGTTTGAGCTTGGACGCGGTCAGGTTCACCGCTGACGTCAGCAGGGCCTCCTCGAACGCGGCCTTGGCGTCATCCGGGAGGGACCAGGCCTGTCCCATCAGCACCTGGGCGTGCCGGTAGCTGATCTCACCCGACCAGAGCGCGGCCAGCGTCCGTGGAAGCTCCCCGGTGAGGCAGCCGCTTTCGGCGAGAAGGGTTTCGGCCGAGCGCTGGGGGATCCGGATCGTGCAGGCCAGCTCGCTCAGGAATTCGCGCTCGGCGACGGTGTCGGCGTCCCATCGGGACCCGGGTACGCGCGGCGCGGCATCCGCGGTCGTCACCGCGAACCGGTGGGCCTCGTTGATGAGCTCGGCGAGCGCGGCCGCGTCCTGGGCCAGCTTGCCGTGGGCCGCGCGGATCGCGTCGAAGTACTCACCGCGGGTCTCCTGTTGTTGCCTGAACGAGGGCTTCATGGAAGTCACGTTACGGGCACCCACTGACATTGCCTGCGGCATCCGCCCGCCATCGCGCGCACTGTGGATAACCTGATCAAACTGACAATGTGGAGG
>JACMQV010000229.1 GCA_014376815.1 Cryobacterium sp. | reverse complement strand
CGTCAAGCGCGCCACGCTCCGCGCCCGAGGCTGGAGCGATGGCCACCTCCGCGGGGAGGTGAACCGGGGAACGATCGTACGGGTCCGCAAGGGCTGGTACTCGGTTCCGTCGGCTCCACAGCCGGCCGTTGAGGCGTTCCGGATCGGGGGGCGGTTGACCGGCTTGAGCGCTCTGAAGTCCTATGGCATCTGGACCCCGGCCACCAGGAAGCTTCACGTCAGCGTTTCCCGGGGCGCGCGGGGGTTGCGGCGACCGACCGACATGCGCTCACGGCTCGACGTGCTCGACGGTGTCAGATGCCGCGTGACCTGGAGCGATGACGCGGTCCTGCGGCGTGGGGACAGCGTGTGGCGGACCAGCGTTCATGAGGCCCTGGTGCATATTCTGAACACCCACGACCGGGTCACCGCGATCGTCTGTCTCGATGCCGCTCTGCACAGCGCGGAGAGAAACGGCGCCGGAATCGTTCTCGATGATCTGGACTGGATCTTCGCCCGCGCGCCTCTCCGGGTGCAGTCCTGGCGAAGCGAGGTCGACGGGCGCGCCGGAGCCGGCGGGGAAACGGAATTCCGGCTCAAAGCATTGGCCGCGGGTATCCCGTTCATACCCCAGCCGTTCGTCCCTGGCGTCGGCCATCTCGACGGCCAGATCGGCCCGTCGACGTTCGTCGAGATCGACGGGACGGAGTGGCACGACAATCCGCTCGCATTCGAGGTCGACCGGGAACGCGATCTCCTCGTCGCGAAGGAGAACGGGCGCACGCTGAGGTTCACCTACGCGCTCCTGCGCAAACGGTGGGGGCTGTGCGTGCAGGCGATGGTCACGGCGCTGGAGCACGACTACCGTCACGAGCCGTCGACCGCGTTTCCCCCATTTGCCGGGCGGATGCTGCCGATTGTCCGCAGCCTCGGCTAGCGTCCGGGTGGGGACCCGGTCGCCGCGGTAGCCGCCGCCCGTCACACCGTCGCTCGCTGGTCGCTGCTCCTCGCCCGCTGCCCGCTGCCCGCGGCTCGCTGCCGGTCGCTCGGTGCCAGCGCCGCAGCATCCGTCGCGCCCGTGCTCGCCCGCACCGCCGGACGGCCGAACGAATTCGACGGAGATTTTACGGATATCGCCCCGAAATCCCCTGTTCGCGGGCTCTGGCAACAGAATCTCCGTCGAATTCGTTCACCGAGCGAGCAAGACGAGAGCGAGCAAGACGAGAGCGAGCGGCCGCCGAGCGAGCAGCCGCGGAGCCGGATGGACGCATCATCAGCCCTGGGGATCTGTCGCGCTCGCGCTAGGCTTGACGGGCGGCAGTGCGCGATTGCCGCGAGATCTTGCGAGGTTCAGATGGCGTGGCTTGTCACCGGCGGCGCCGGCTATATCGGTTCCCACATTGTGCGGGCATTCCTGGACGAGGGAATCGAGGTCGTCGTCATCGACGACCTCTCCAGCGGGCACGCGGAATTCGTGCCGGACTCGGTTGCGTTCGTGCGGGGCACCCTCCTCGACCGGGACCTGCTGATGCGCACCTTCGCCGAGCACACCGTGACCGGGGTGGTGCACGTCGCGGGCTTCAAGTACGCCGGAGTCTCGGTGCAACGGCCCCTGCACACCTACGAGCAGAACGTCACGGCCATGGCCACCCTGCTCTCGGCGATGCAGGAGTCCGGCGTCCCCCGGATGGTGTTCTCGTCCAGCGCGGCCGTCTACGGCACTCCGCACACCGACCTGGTCACCGAGGACACGCCCAAGAGCCCGGAGTCGCCGTACGGAGAGTCCAAGCTGATCGGCGAATGGCTGCTGCGCGACCAGGCCGTCGCGGCGGGCCTGCGCTACACGGCGCTGCGCTACTTCAACGTGGTCGGCTCCGGCGCGCTCGAACTGCGCGACACCAGCCCGCACAACCTGTTCCCCCTGGTCTTCGACGCGCTGCTGGACGGCCGAACGCCGAGCATCAACGGCGACGACTACGCCACTCCCGACGGCACCTGCGTGCGGGATTACATCCACGTGGCCGACCTGGCCGTGTCGCATGTGGCGGCGGCCCGTCGCCTGGACGCGGGCGAGCCCGTTCTGCCCGTCTACAATCTCGGCAGCGGCGACGGCGTGTCGGTCGGCCAGATCATGGCCACGGTCTCCGCGGTGACCGGGATCGACTTCACCCCGGTGATCGGACCGCGCAGGCAGGGCGACCCCGATCGCATCGTCGCCTCCGGTGAACTGGCGGCGCGCGACCTGCAGTGGATGATGCGGCACACCCTCGAGGAGATGGTGCAGAGCGCCTGGCAGGCTCGGCAGGCGGCCTCCGCCCCGCACATCTGACCGATTTTCGCTCTTGGGCGAGTCGAAACTCTCCATCGAATATTGAGGGTTTACTATCTGCGACTTGACGGCAGGGAATTACAACGCTGTAATTAGGGCTGACGCGTAATTTTGGGCACATTTTGCAGTGGGGTGGGAGACGATATGCCGCTATCAGAGTCTCGTTCCGTGGTACCCGAGGATTGGTTTGTCGATCCTGTCCGTTTGGGTGTCCCCGGGGTTCGCACGGAAACCAGCGACGGCGATTCGCTGTCGTGGCAGTCTGACTCGCTCTGCGCGCAGACCGACCCGGAGGCCTTCTTCCCCGAGAAGGGCGGGTCGACGCGCGATGCCAAGAAGATCTGCTCGTCCTGCGAGGTGAGAACCCAGTGCCTCCAGTACGCGCTCGCCAACGACGAGCGATTCGGCATCTGGGGCGGCCTCTCCGAGCGCGAGCGCCGCAAGCTGCGCAAGCGCGCGAGCTGACCCGAGACCGCCTTCGGGGCGACGGATATCAGGCTCGCCTCCGCAATTGAGCCTCACCGGGCCGGATCCGACCTAGGCTGGGGGGCGATATGCATGCGAGAGTCACGGCCATCCTTGTCGCCCGTAACGGCGCGAAACACCTCGAGCGAACACTCGAGGCGCTGAGTCGCCAGACGCGCCAACCGGACGTGGTGATCACGGTCGACTGCGGATCCACCGACAAGACGGCCGAATTGTTGGCCGCCTTCGGGCCGACGCACATCATCTCCGCCGGCGCGGACCTCTCGTTCGGGGAGGCCATCGCCACGGCCGTGCGGGTCATCCCGCCGTCGGCGTCCGACGGGGAGATGCTGTGGCTCCTCGCCCAGGACAGCGCGCCGGAACCCGGTGCGCTGGCCGCGCTGCTCGGGGAACTAGAGATCGCGCCCTCCGTCGCCGTCGCCGGGCCGAAGGTCATGGACTGGCATGCCGGTGACTACATCCACAACTTCGGCCAGTCGATGACCCCCGGCGGCGCCACCGTCACGCTGGTGGAGAGCGAGCTCGACCAGGGCCAGCACGACGGCATGGGCGACGTGCTCGCGGTCAGCGCCGGCGGCATGCTGGTGCGCCACAGTGTCTGGGAGCAGTTGGGCGGCTTCGATCCGGCCCTGCCCTCCGCCGACGATGCCCTCGATTTCTGCGTGCGCGTGCGCATGGCCGGCTACCGGGTCTCCGGCGTTGCGCCGGCGCGGATCGCCACGGCCGGCGACGGCGTCGCCGGCACGAGCGGGTCCTCCCGCGGACGGGCCCGCCGCAGGCGCCTGCGTGCCATGCGCGCCGCCCAGCTCCACCGCCGACTGGTCTACTCCCCGGTCTGGGTGATCCCGTTCCACTGGCTGGCGCTGGTCCCACTGGCGCTGCTGAGATCGATCGGGCAGCTGCTGCGCAAGGAACCCGGGGCGATCCTGGGTGAGTTCTCGGCCGCGTTCGCGGCCGCCTTCAGCGGGATTCGCGTCAGCACCGCCCGTCGCCGCTTCGCCACCACGCGCAAGCTGGGCTGGGGATCGATCGCGTCCCTGCGCGTGTCCTCGGCCGAGGTGCGCCGTCGCCATGCGCTCAAACGCGAGGCCAGCGTCACCGGCGTGCGCGGCGACCGCCCCGAAATTCGATTCCTCACCGGCGGCGGCGCCTGGACCGTCCTCGCCGCCGCGATTGCCGGGGTCGTGCTGCTGGCACCGCTCCTGGGCGCTCGCACCCTGACCGGCGGCGGGCTCCTGCCTCTGTCGGACACCCCGGCTGCGCTGTGGGGCAGCGTCGGCTACGGCTGGCGGGACGTGGGACTGGGTTTCGTCGGCGCCGCCGACCCGTTCGCCGCGGTGCTGGCCGTGCTGGGCTCGCTCACCTTCTGGGCACCGTCCTTCTCCCTGGTCCTGCTCTACTTCCTCGCCCTGCCTCTGGCAGCGCTCGGCGCCTGGCTGGCCGCGAGCCGCCTCACCGAGCGGGCATCGCTACGCGCCGTCGCCGCCGTGCTCTGGATTCTCGCGCCCACGTTCCTCAGCGCGATCGCGGCCGGTCGCCCGGCCGCGATCCTGGTGCACCTGCTCCTGCCGTGGCTGTTCTTCGCCGGCTTCGCGGCGGCCCGCTCCTGGTCGGCCGCCGGTTCGGCAGCCCTGCTGTTCGCGGCCATCGTGGCCTGCGCCCCGTCGCTGGCGCCGGCGCTCCTGGCTGCCTGGCTGATCACCGTGCTGGTCAGCGGCCGCAGCGTGATGCGTTTCATCGGCATTCCGCTGCCCGCGTTCGCCCTCGCCGCGCCGCTGATCTGGGACCAGGGGCTCCGCGGTACCTGGCTGGCTCTGCTCGCCGACCCCGGAGTGCCCGTTCCGGGACCGAGCGTACCCGGCTGGCAGCTGCTGCTCGGCTTCCCGTCCGGCGAACTCGGCGGCTGGGCTCCGCTGCTCGAGATGCTCGGCCTGCCCGGTGTGAACGCCGCCGTCCTCGTGCCGATTCTCCTGATCCCGCTCGCCGTCCTCGGCGGCCTGGCCCTCTTCCTGCACGGGGCGCGCGGCGCCGCCTTCTCGCTCCTGGCCGCACTGCTCGGGCTGGCCACGGCCGTGGCCGCCGGCAGCCTCTACCTGAGCGCGGTCGGCGCCCAGACCCCGAGCATCTGGCCCGGCGCCGGACTCAGCCTCTACTGGCTGGGTCTGGTCGGCGCCGTCGTCTTCGCGCTGCGCGGGATGCGCCGGTTCGCCGTCGCCCCCGCCGTCACCGCGGTGGTCGCCCTGATGATCGTGGTGGCCCCACTCGTGGCGGCCCTGCCGCTGGGCACCAGCGTCGTGCGCGAAGGCACCGACCGCACCCAGCCCGCATTCGTCAGCGCAGAGGCCCAGACGGATGCCCGCGTCGGCACCCTGCAGATCGTGCCCCAGCCCGACGGCGGCATCCTGGCGACCATCGTGCGCGGGTCCGGAACGACCCTGAACGCCCAGTCCACCCTCAGCAGCACAGACCGGACGCTCAGCGGCAAGGAGAAGGAACTCGCCGACCTCGCCGGCAACCTGGCGTCACGCAGCGGCCTGGACACCGCGGCGGGCCTGGCCGACTTCGGCATCCGTTTCGTGCTGCTGGGCCCGGCTGCCGTCACGGCCCAGGGGCCCGGCGCCGAGGCCCCGGTCACGCCGGCCGCGGCCGAGACCGCCGGCCGCACGGTGACCGCGCTCGACGGCAACGCGGCGCTGTCGCCGGTGGGGGACACCGCATTCGGCCGCCTGTGGCGGGACGAGACCGTCGTCGGCGCCGGACCGAACGGCACGATCCCCCCGAACCCCGGCGGAGCGTTCCGGGTCGTCTCCCTGCTGCTGGCCGCCGTGGTCATCGGAGCCACCGTGCTGCTGTCCATCCCCACCGGCGCCGGTCCGGAGGCCGTGCGCCAGGCCAGCCGGGACGCGATCCGGGAAACGTCCAAAACCAGGGCGAGGGAAAAGACCCGGGAGAAGAAGCGCACGGCCCGAACGTCAGGGAAGAAGAATAAAACGCCCGACACCGCCGAAACGGTGGCTGCGCCCGAGCCCGGGGATACCGCGGCATCCGGGCCCGCCACCTCCGGCTCGGCGCATGCCTCCGACACGTCCGACACGCCCCGCACCGCCGGCCCCACCAGCACCGCCGAGACGGCCACCCGCCAGGAGGAGGAGCACATTGCTCAGTAAACGCGGAATCGCCCTGTTCGGCGCGCGCGCCCTCGCGGGCGCGGTCGGCCTCACCGTCGTCGTCGTGGGCCTCGGTGCCGCGGCCATCGTGCCCTGGCCCACCGTCGAGACGGCCCCGGCCTCCGTCGTCGTGTCCCCGACACCCGGCGAGCAGCAGAGGGTGTGCCCCGGCCCGCTGCTCACCCTTGCGGAGGACTCGACCCAGGCTCAGGCCGTGAGCTCCGTCGGCAGCGCCGACGCCGTCTATGCCGCCCATGCGGCGGTGTCCGGCGCGGATGCGTCCGAGCAGGGCTGGGCAGACCCGGACGTTTCCCCCCTGGCCGCCCCCGACAACGCGAAGGGCGACGCCGACGGCGCGCCGCTGCTCCTGCGCGTGCCGGTCGAAGCGGGCGTGTCCGTGGCGTCGCTCGTCTCCGGCAGTCAGTCCGAGACCGCGGCGGGCGAGACGCTCGGCGGCCTGGCCGTCGCCGCCTGCGCCGAGGCGGCCGGCGACAGCTGGCTCGTCGGCGGTTCCACCGACATCGGCCGCACCAGCCTCGTTCTCCTGAGCAACCCCACCACGGTCACGGCCACGGTGGACCTGACCGTGTTCGGCGAGACCGGCCAGGTGGATGCCCCCGGCTCGACCGGCATCCTCGTGCAGCCCGGTTCGCAGCGGATCGTCTCCCTGGCCGGGCTGGCCCCCAATCTCCGGTCACCGGTGGTGCACGTGCAATCGCGGGGCGGGCAGGTCACGGCCGACCTCCAGCAGTCCATCGTCCGCGGCATCGCGCCGGGAGGCGTGGACCTGATCGGCGCGTCGTCGGGCCCCGGTCGCACCCAGACCATCGCCGGTCTGCTGATCACCGCCGCGGCGCCCGAGGCCGCGCCCACCGAGGCCGGCGGCCTCCCCGACGGCGTCCCGTCCGTGCGCGTCCTCGTGCCGGGCAAGCAGCCCGCCACGGTCGAGGTCGGGGTCACGAGCGCAGACGGTTCGACGCCCGGCACCTCCGTCCAGGTCGAGATCCAGCCCGGAATCACCACCGAGGTGCCCTTGACCGGGCTCGCCCCGGGCATGTACTCGGCGGCACTCGTGTCCGACCAGCCGCTCGTGGCAGCCGCGCAGAGTTCCACCGCCGGCGACGCGGGCCGTGACTTCGCCTGGTTCACCGCCTCCGGAACGCTCGACGACGAGTTCCTGGTCTCCGTGGTCACCGGTCCGGCCCCGATCCTGGTGCTCGTGAACACCGGGCGTTCGGCCGCCACCTACACGGTCAGCCCCCGCACGGGCACGCCGACCACGGGCACGCCGACCATGGGCACGCCGACCACGGTCTCCGTCGCCGCGGGTCGAACGGCGACCCTGCCCCTCACCGCGGCCGGCAGCTACCTCGTCTCCGGCGGCTCCTCGACCGTGGCGTCGGTGACGTATGCCGGGGACGGCCTGATGGCATCCTTCCCGCTGAGCCAGGCCGGACCGCTGGCCGCGCCGATCCGGGTGTACCCGCATTAACCCCGGCCCGGCCCGGCCGGACCGGCGCCGACAGACCGACCGCCCCGTTCGTGATCCCCTGGAGACACCCGTGACCGAGCCGTCCACCGCTTCCCGCACCCGCTCCATCGACGAGGTACGCGTCGCCGTCATCGGCGGGTCCGGTCTCTACCGGCTCTTCGACTCCGGCACGGAGACCTCCGTCGACATCGACACCCCCTACGGCCCAACCTCGGCGTCGATCACCATCGGCGAGCGGGCAGGCCGTCGCGTCGCGTTCCTGCCGCGGCATGGGGGCGAGCACTCGGTGGCCCCGCACCTGATCAACTACCGGGCCAATATCTGGGCGCTCGCGTCCCTGGGCGTCACGTCCATCATCTCCTCCTCGGCGGTCGGCGGCGTCAGCCCCGCGTACCCGCCGGGGCTGCTGGTCGTGACCGACCAGTTCATCGACCGCACCACGGGGCGCGCGGACACCTTCTACGACCGGGGCACGGTCGCCCACCTCGCCGCGGCCGACCCGTTCGATCCCGAACTGCGCCGCCTGGCCATCGATGCGCTCACCGCGCAGGACGAGAACTTCGCCCCGACCGGGACCGTCGTCGTGATCCAGGGACCGCGGTTCTCGACCCGGGCGGAGTCGCTGTGGTTCCGTGCCGCCGGTGCGCACACCGTCAACATGACCCAGTACCCGGAGGTGGTGCTGGCAGCCGAGCTCAACATCGGCATGGTCAACCTCTCGTTCGTCACCGACGCCGATGCCGGCCTGGCCCCCGCCGCCGGCGAGCAGGGCGCGGCCGACCCGGACGCCGTCTCGGCCAACCTGGTCTTCACCCGCCTCCGGGCCGCCCAACCACGCATCCTTGCCGCGATCGACGGCATCCTGCGCGCTCTCCCGGCGGAGTTCGAGCCCCGTCCGCTGATCGCCCCGGAGCATGTGCGTGCCGTGCTGGGTCGTCTGCCCGTGCCGGCAGTGCTGCCCGTCCCGGCAGTCCCGGCCGGCGTCTCCGAATGACCCGTCGACTGCTCGTCACGGGCGGCGCCGGCTTCATCGGCGGTGCCATCGTCCGGGACGCCCTCGACCGGGGCTGGCGGGTGCGGGTGCTCGACTCCCTCCGCAGCGACGTGCACGGCGGCCTCCCGGTGCTGCCCGGCCCGGTCGACGTGATCGTCGGCGACGTGACCGACGCATCCGTCGTCGCCCTCGCCCTCCGCGACACGGATGTCGTCTGTCACCAGGCCGCCAAGGTCGGCCTCGGCGTGGACTTCGCCGACGCTCCCGACTACGTGCACAGCAACGAGGTCGGAACGGCCGTGCTGCTCGCCGGGATGACCTCGGCCGGCATCGACCGGCTCGTGCTGGCCTCCTCGATGGTGGTCTACGGCGAGGGCAGCTACCGGGGCCCCGGGGGCTTCACCCGCCCCGGGCCGCGCCGTGAGGCCGACCTGCTCCGGGGCGTGTTCGATCCCGTCGACGCGGCCACCGGGGAACGGCTGGAGCCGGTGCTCGTCTCCGAGGAGGACCCGCTCGACCCGCGCAACGTGTACGCGAGCACCAAGCTCGGCCAGGAATACCTCGCGTCGGCCTGGGCCCGCTCCACCGGCGGCCGTGCGGCCGCCCTGCGCTACCACAACGTCTACGGACCGGGGATGCCGCAGAACACCCCGTACGCGGGCGTCGCGTCACTGTTCCGCTCGGCCCTGGAACGAGGCGTTGCGCCGCGGGTGTTCGAGGACGGCGGCCAGCGCCGCGACTTCGTGCACGTGGCCGATGTCGCGTCGGCGAACCTCGCCGCCCTGGACTGGACCGACGCAGCGGAGCCGTCCACGTTCCGCCCCTTCAACGTCGGCAGCGGCGTCGTGCACACGATCGGGGAGATGGCGACGGCCCTCAGCCTGGCCACGCACGGGCCGGCCCCGGTCATCACCGGGGAATTCCGTCTCGGTGACGTGCGGCACATCACCGCGTCCTCCGAGCGGCTCCGCCGTGAACTCGACTGGGCGCCGTCCGTCTCATTCGAGACGGGCATGCGCTCCTTTGCGACCGCGCCCCTGCGCGCAGCCGTCACCCGGTAGCGCCGGGCGAGGCTCCGCGCGGCTCAGCGCGCCGTGAGCGGATGCCGCGGCAACAGCACCTCGAACCGGCATCCGTTCGCCACGTTGCGTACCCGCACCTCGCCCCGGTGAGCCTCCACGATCCCCTGCACGATGGCGAGGCCGAGGCCGGCGCCGCCGGTGCCGAGGGGATCGGCGGCCGGGGTGCGCGGGCCGCTCGCCCGCCAGCCGGCCTCGAAGAGCCGGCCGAGGTCCTGCTCCGGGGTCCCGCCCGCGGCATCCGTCACCGAGATCAGCGCGTGATCGGCGGCAGCGGCAGCGGCACCGGCAGTGGCGGTGGCACCGGTACCAGCCGTGACGGAGACCACGATCGGGCTGCCGGGCGGCGAATGCTGGATGGCGTTCATGACGAGGTTGCCGACCGCACGGGAGAGCTCGCGCGGGTCGGCGAGGATCGTCAGGCCCGTCTCGCCGGCGAAGCGCAGATCGAGCGACTTGGCCTGCGCGATCGGCGAGAGCCCGGCGACCGTGTCGCTGATCAGGTCGTAGAGCGAGACCGGTTCCAGGGCGAGACGCAGGGTGCCGGAGTGGATCTTGGAGAGTTCGAACAGGTCGTCGACCATGCCGGTGAGGCGGTCGACCTGCCCGCGCATCTGCGTGTAGTACCGCACCGGATCTTCGACCATCCCGTCCTCCAGAGCCTCGGCCATGGCCCGGATGCCCGCCAGCGGCGTGCGCAGATCGTGCGAGATCCACGCGATCAGTTCACGCCGTGACTCTTCGATCTGGTTTTCGCGGGCGCGGGACTGGGCGAGGCGTTCCCCGGTCGCGGCCAGTTCCCCGGCCAGCGCCGTGAACTCGGTGTTGCTGTGCCGGTCAGCGGATGCGACGCGTTCCCCGCGCCCGATGCTCGCCGCGGCCGAGCGCAGGGTGCGCCTGTCCCGGGCCAGCTGGCGGCCGAGCACCGCTGCCATCAACAGTGACACGACCCCGGCGACGCCGGCCACGGAATAGAAGACGGTGAGGTCGTGCCGGGACACGTACATCTGCGAGGCGACCGCCGCCATCCCGCCGACGACCGACACCACCGTGGCGAGGGCGACGACCATCAGCTGCAGCACGAGCGAGGACCGGGAGAGCAGACGCAGGGAGAGCAGCCCGGCGGCCCCCACGACGACCGCGCAGGCCAGCGCGAACAGGGAGACGGTGAGGAGCACGTCCGGTGTCATCAGGGCCGCCCCGTCAGGGCCAGCGGAACCGGGTCGAACCGGTAGCCGACCCCCCAGATCGTGTTCAGCAGCCGCGGCGCTGCCGGGTCGGCCTCGATCTTCTCGCGCAGCCGGCGCACATGAACGGTCACCGTGGACAGGTCGCCGAACTCCCAGCCCCAGACGGAGCGGAGCAGGTCTTCCCGGCTGAGGACCTGGTGCGGGCGCCCGATCAGGTAGGCCAGCAGGTCGAATTCCCGGGAGGTCAACGCCAGCGGCTCGCCGCGCAGCCGCACCTCGTGGGCGAGGGCGTCGAGGCTGAACTCGCCCACCGAGACCAGGCCGGCGGGCACGAGCGCGGAGACGCTGCGGCGCAGAACCGACTGCACCCGCAGCACCAGCTCACGGGGGGAGAACGGCTTCGTCAGGTAATCGTCCGCGCCGGCCTCGAGACCGTCGATGCGGTCCTCCTCCTGGCTCCGCGCGGTGAGCATGATCACCGGGATTCCCCAGTCTTCCCGGATGCGTCGGCACACCTCGATGCCGTCCCGGAGCGGCAGCATCCGGTCGAGCACGACCAGGTCGGGCCGCAGCCGCTCGGCTTTCTCCAGTGCGGCCAGCCCGTCCCCGGCATCGTCGACCAGGAAACCGGCCGCGCGCAGGTAGCGGCAGACGATTTCGGACACCGTCGGATCGTCGTCGACGACCAGGATGCGGCGCACGATGGGCGCGTTCACGCGCGCATCGCCGGGGGGCAGGGAAGTGGGCACGACTTCAGGATAGGGCGGTCGGTGCCGGGTGCGCCGGGCCGGAGCCGCCCGCCCGTTTCTTCCTCACTCCGTAATCTCTTCCGGCGTTTCGGCCGAGGCCGCCGCCCTAGTGTCGACTCATGACTCTGATCCATACGGACCTCGTGCTGCCGTGCCTGAACGAAGCCGGCGCCCTGCCCTGGGTGCTGTCGCGCCTGCCGGAGGGGTACCGGGCCATCGTCGTCGACAACGGGTCGACCGACGGTTCGGCCGAGATCGCCGCGGCGGCCGGTGCGCTGGTCGTGCGCGAAACGCGCCGGGGCTTCGGTGCGGCCGCGCACACCGGCCTCCTCGCCGCCACCGCGCCGATCGTCGCGTTCTGCGACGCCGACGCCTCGATGGACCCCGCCGAACTGCCGCGCCTGGTGGACCCGGTGCGGGCAGGGACCGCCGACCTGGTGCTCGGCCGGCGCCGGCCGGTGAGCAAGCAATCGTGGCCACTGCACGCGCGCCTCGCCAATTCCAGTCTGTCCTGGCGTCTGCGCCGAATAACAGGCGTGAACATTCATGATCTGGGCCCCATGCGGGCCGCGCGCCGCGAATCTGTGCTCGACCTCGACCTCCGTGACCGCCGCAGCGGCTACCCGCTGGAGATGTTCCTGCGGGCAGCGAAGGCGAACTGGCGCATCCTCGAGGTCGACACCACCTATTCCCCGCGGGTCGGCCGCAGCAAGGTGACCGGCACCGTGCGCGGAACCCTGACCGCGATCAACGACATGTCGGCTCTCCTCCGGGAGACGCGCCGATGACGACCATCGTCGTGATCGCCAAGGAGTGCCTGCCGGGCCGCGTGAAGACCCGCCTGCACCCGCCGCTGAGCCTGGCGCAGGCGCCCGAACTGGCCGCGGCCAGCCTCGACGACACCCTGGCGGCGCTCGCCACCCTGCCCGCCACCCGGCGCATCCTGGCTTTCGACGGCGTCGTCCCGCCTCTCGCCGCGTCCGGGTACGAGGTCCTGCCGCAGGTTCCGGGAACCCTCGACGTGCGGCTGGCCGCCGTGTTCGACGCCTGCGAGGGACCCACGGTGCTGGTCGGTATGGACACCCCGCAGCTCACCGCCTCCCTGCTCGAACCGGTCTTCACCGATTGGTCCGACGAGGTGGACGCCTGGTTCGGCTTCGCGAACGACGGCGGCTTCTGGACCCTCGGCCTGACCGACCCGAGCGGCGACCTGATCCGCGGGCTGCCGATGTCCCGCAGCGACACCGGCTCGCTGCAGCTGAACCGGCTGACGGACGCCGGGCTCCGGGTGAGCCTGCTGCCGACGCTCACCGACGTGGACACCATCGACGACGCCCGCGCGGTCGCCAGGCCCGCACCCGGCACCCGATTCGCCACCGCCCTGGACGCCATGCTGGCCGCCGGTGGGACGGGCGTCCTCCGATGACGCTCCTGGCCGCTCGCATCGAGGGCGAATGGGCGGACTCGCCGTCCACCTTCGGGGCCGGCGGGGCCGAGCCCTATGCCTCCGCTCTGCAGAACAATGACGACGTGCTCTATCTGCGCCGGGCGTTCAGCATCGGGCAGGCCGCCACCTCCATCGACGCCGGCCGGTGGAGCGCCGACGCCGACGCCACCGACCAGCGCCTGCTCGACGGGATCACCGGGCCGGTGCTCGACATCGGCTGCGGTCCCGGCCGCATGGTGCGGGCCGCCATGGGGCGCGGCCTGCCCGCACTCGGCGTCGACGTCTCAGCGACGGCGGTGCGGATGGCCGCCGACGCCGGGCTCAGCGTGCTGCAGGGCAGCGTCTTCGACCCCCTGCCCGGGGAGGGAGCCTGGGCGGCGGCCCTGCTCGTGGACGGCAATATCGGGATCGGCGGCGACGCATCCGCTCTGCTCGGGCGGTGCGCCGAGCTTCTGGCGCCCAATGGCGTGCTGCTCGTCGAGCTGAGCCATGATGAGACCAGGGACGACAGCTACCTCGGCACGATCGAGGATTCCACCGGCGGGCGCAGCTCAGTGTTCCCCTGGGCGGAGATCGGCATCCACGGCATCCGGGCCCGGGCCGGGGCGGCCGGGCTGACCGTGGCTCAGGACTGGCGGCTGGACGGCCGCTGGTTCGCCCGCCTGCTGCGCGCGTAGAGCAGGGCCGTCCACACGGTCGTGACCAGGGCGAGGACGGCCCAGAACAGGGCCAGGTTCCTGCCATAGTCGAGCGGCAGGATGCTGGGATTGTTCGGGGTGAGGCCCGCAGCGACGATGGCGGGCACCACGATCAGGGTCATGATCGAACCGACCACGATGGCGCTCTGCACCACGACGACGATCGTGCCGGTGACGCGGCGTCCGGCGCGGCGCAGCAGCACCCCGAAGAAGAAGACGAGGGGTGCCAGCAGGGCGTCGTGCAGAACGATCGCCGCGCCGATCCAGAGCGCCACCCCGGGCAGCCGGGTGAGGCGCACGGTGCCGAACAGTACGGAGAGGCCGAACAACAGCCCGGCCGTGCCGATCAGGATGAGTACGGTGCGGGCCGCGCGCATCCTCCGGTCGCCGCGGCGGGGCAGTGCGGCGCCCGGCCCTGCCGCGTTCGTGCCTGCGGTGGTCATGCGGTGATCGCCTCGATCCGGCTCAGCCATTTGGTCTGCAGCACGCCGGGCCGGCCCGGGGCGATCATGCGCGCCGGGTAGCCGTGCTGCAGATCGAGCGTCTCCCCGTTCAACTCGAGCGCGACCAGGGTCAGCGGCTCGCGCACGTACTCCGGTCCCATCTCGGTCTGACGGAAGCTGCCGCGCTGTTCCAGGCTGGTCAGGCGAAAGGATGCGTCCGCGTCGGCGCCGACCAGGTCGGCGAGGTCCATCAGGCGCACCCCGCGCCAGACGGCCAGCTGGCTCCAGCCTTCGACGCAGGCGATGGGCAGCTCGACCTCGGTCTGCGGCATGGCCTCGAGCTCGGCCCGGCTGAAACTGCGCTCCACGCCGCCGTTGGCCAGCGTGAGCGCCCAGCCGGCGGCCGTGGCCGACGCGGTGACCCTGGCCATCTCGGCGGTGCGGTTGACGGGCACGCCCTGCTGGCCGACGCCCTTCTTGCGCGGCCCGAACACGTTCAGTGCGTCGAGCGGCGCGAACGTCTGGCCGGCGGTCAACCCCACGGCGGCCGCGGAGGCGATTCCGACGGTCGTCAGGAAGCCCCGGCGGCTCACGGTGCTCCGGGCCGGCGGCGTGGCGTCGATGTAGGCGAGCAGTCGCCCCGTCACCCCGGACGGCCGCCGGCTGCCCCAGAGGCGGACGGCCTCGGCGTCGGCCGCATCCGTGACGTCGGCGCCATCTGTGACGTCTGTGGCATCCGCCGCGCCCGGCTCGGCTCCGCCGCGCGCGCTCCAGAACCGGGCGATGATCGGCAGCTTGATGCCGATGTGCAGCACCAGCAGCCCCACCAGCACCCAGCCCAGGGCGTAGTGCACCTGCCGGAACGGGAACGGCCACGGATACCACTGATACGTGTTGAGCAGTCCGATGGTGATCTGCACGAGGGACGCGCCCACGAACAGGGCGATCGACGCGCGCTCGAGGAGATGCAGGAACGACCGCACCGGCGGGTGCTGGAACAGGTCGGGGAAGACGATGTAGAGCTTGGCGAGCAGCAGGGGGAAGCAGGCGATTCCGGCCACGATGTGGGTGCCCTGGCTGACCTGGTAGAGCAGCGCGGGCCGGGTCGGGAACCGCATCCACGGCAGTGGCTCCTGCAGGAAGTGGCTGTACAGGCCGGTGCCGAAGCAGACGACGAAGGCGACGCCGAGCAGCCGGCCGATCACGACCGCCATCCGTGGGGTACGCGCCGGGGACGCCAGGGCGCGCCGGGCCTCGTACATCATTCGCCTCATGGTTCCATTGCATCATCCGGGGGTCCCGGAATGACGGCGCAATCCTTACGGTCCGGTGACGCGCACCCGGTCGGCGGGATGCCGGCGCCCCACTCCGACAGGATGGCAGAGTGCGAATCGTTGTAGTCTCCGTCATCCTTGCCGCCAGTGCGGCCCTGACCGGCTTCAGCGTGCTCGCCTACGACCTGTTCGCGCCGGGTCGCGACACCGTCCCCCTGGTTGTCTGCACCGCTGGGCTGTGGTTGCTGTTCGCGCTCGCCGTGCTCGTGCTGCGCGGGGTGCGGGGCCGGGCCGTGGTCGTGCTCATCCTGGCCGGGTCGGTCGGAATCGGCGCCGCCGCCATGATCGGCCCGCCCAACACCAGCACCGACTCGGCGCGCTACGCCTGGGACGGCATCGTCGCCAACGCCGGCATCTCGCCCTATGCCTACCCGCCGGCCGCCGACCGACTCGACTCGCTCCGCCCCGACTGGTTGTTCCCCGCTCCGGAGGTGACCGAGGCCGGTACTCCCGTGTGCGTCGGCGAGCGCATCCAGACGGCGCAGAAGGCCGAGTCCGGCGACATCCTCTGCTCGGCGCTGAATCGCACCGGCGTGCCCACGATCTACCCGCCGGCCGCAGAGATGTTCTTCACCGCGGTCAGGGCGCTCACCGGCCCGGGGGCGGAGTACTGGCCGCTGCAGCTCACCGGTCTCCTGCTCAGCGTCGGCACGACCGGGATGCTGCTGGCCGGGATGCGCCGCCGCGGCATCGACCAGCGGCTCGCGGCGCTCTGGGCCTGGTGCCCGCTCGTGGCCACGGAAGCGATCACGAACTCGCACGTGGACATGCTCGGGGTGGTCTTCATGCTCGCAGCGGTGTTCCTGGTGTCCGCCCGGCGGTATTGGCGCGGCGGGATCGCCCTGGGCGCGGCGATCGCCACCAAACTCATCCCCGTGCTCGCGGCGCCTGCCCTGCTCCGGCGCCAGGGCTGGAAGGTCACGGTGGCCGCCATGGTCACCTTCCTGCTGCTGTACGTTCCCTATCTGCTGGCCACCGGCCTCGGCGTTCTCGGCTACCTGCCCGGTTACCTCTCCGAGGAAGGCTACGAGGACGGCACCCGCTTCGCCCTGATCTCACTGGTGGCCCCCGGTGGCTCTGCGATCATCGTCGCGGGCGCCTTGCTGACCGTGATCGCCGTGCTCGTGATCTGGAAAACCGACCCGGACCGGCCGTGGCTGGGGCAGCTGGTCATGATAGGAAGTGCACTGCTGATCCTGAGCCCGCGGTACTCCTGGTACGCGCTGCTTCTTGTGCCCTTCATCGCCCTGAGCGGGCGGTGGGAGTGGTTCGCGGTTCCGCTGGCCCCCACGCTGCGGCTGCTGGTGCCGTCGCTGCCGCTGACGAGGGTCGCCATCGCCACGGCGATCGTGCTGATCGTGGGAATGTCGATTCACCGGGCCGGCCCCGGCCTGCGCACGCGTGTGCGTGCCCTGGTTTCGCGAGCTGTGGGGCACCCCCGTCGCTGATAGTATTTCCTCCACAATGCCGGTTTGATCAGGTTATCCACAGCGCGGGGCCTGGCGGCTGGATGCCGGGGTGAGTGTCGGTGGGTGCCCGTAACGTTTCTTCCATGAAGCCGTCAGTGATCGAAGAGCGTGAGGCCATGGGCCGGCATTTCGATGCCATCAGGGAAGCGCACAGCGAGGTTGCTCGGGCCAACGCCAGGGTGGTCCGCCTGATCGAGGACGCCCGCCGGTTCGGGCAGGCCATCGCCCACAATGCGGCCCGGGTGCCGGGCGCCCGG
>JACMQV010000228.1 GCA_014376815.1 Cryobacterium sp. | reverse complement strand
TACATCGTCGACATCCTGTACCACGCGGTGTTGCCGGCGCTCACGATCCTGATCACCTCGCTCGGAGGGTGGATCCTCGGAATGCGCAACACCATGATCAACACCCTCGGTGACGACTATGTGATGTTCGCCGAGGCCAACGGGCTCAAAAGCCATACCGTTGCCCTGCGCTATGCAGCCCGCAACGCGATCCTGCCGAACCTCACCTCCTTCGGACTCGCGCTCGGCGGGGTAGTCGGTGGTTCGCTGCTCGTCGAGTCGGTGTTCGGCTACCCCGGCATCGGCTACCTGCTGCTCAAGGCGGTCACCAACCAGGATTACCCGCTCATGCAGGCCCTCTTTCTGATGATCACCGTGAGTGTGCTCGTCGCCAACTTCCTCGTCGACATCCTGTACGGCGTACTCGACCCGCGTACCCGAAGGTAGGACACGACGATGACGTCTCCCGCAACCCTCAACCCCGCCCCCCTTCGGCAGGGCGACTCACCACGGCAGGTCGCCGCGCCGCCCTCCCCGTGGCGCGTCGTCGGCCGCGTCACCGCCACCATCTGGAGCAACCGCAAGGCGCGCATCGGCGTGGTGATTCTCGGTGTCTTCCTGCTCACCGCGATCTTCGCGCCAGTGCTCGCGCCCTACGACGGGAGCGCCAACGGGTTCGCCCGCAGCGCCAACGGCTCGAGCGCCCACTGGTTCGGAACCACTGCCGCGGGAGAAGATGTCCTGAGCCAGCTCATCTACGGAGCGCGCGTGAGTGTGCTGGTCGGCTTCGTCGCCGGGCTGTTCTCCACGATCATCGCCGTGCTCATCGGACTGAGCTGGGGGTACGTACGTGGCTTCGCCGCCGACGTGATCAACTTCATCGTCAACCTGTTCCTCGTGATCCCGGCACTCCCGCTGATGATCGTGATCGCCGCGTACCTCCAGAACGGCGGAATCGGCATGATCGTGCTCGTCGTGGTGATCACCGGCTGGGCCTGGGGCGCGCGCGTGCTCCGCTCGCAGACCCAGTCGCTGCGCTCCCGCGACTTCGTCACGGCCGCCGTGTTCAGCGGGGAGAGCCCGGCCCGGATCGTGTTCCGGGAGATCCTGCCGAACATGACCTCGCTCATCGTCGGCAGCTTCTTCGGCGCGTCGACCGCGGCGATCCTCGCCGAGGCCGGCCTCGAGTTCCTCGGCCTGGGTGACTCGACCACCGTGAGCTGGGGCACCATGCTCTTCTGGGCACAGAACAGCAACGCCCTCCTCACGGGCCAGTGGGTGCTCCTCTTCGCTCCCGGTCTCTGCATTTCCCTGCTCGCCACCTCGATGAGCCTGATCAACTTCGGCGTCGACGGGCTGAGCAATCCGCGCCTCCGGGAAGGAGCAACACGATGAGCCTCGTCAGTGTGCAGGGCCTGTCGGTCGTTTACGAACCGAACGGCGCCGAGCCGGTGCCCGCCGTGAAGGCGGTCTCCTTCGACCTCGAACAGGGCGACTTCGTCGGTCTGGTCGGCGAGTCGGGGTCAGGCAAGTCCACCCTGGGCTTCGCGCTGACCGGATTGTCCAGGCCGCCGGCCCGCGTCTCCGCCGGCAGCATCATCTTCGACGGCGTCGACATCGCCGGCCTGACGCCCGGCCAGCTGCGGGTGCAGCGGCACGGCGGCTTCGCCATGGTGCTGCAGTCGGGGATGAACGCGTTGAACCCGGTGCGCAGCATCCGCAACCACTTCTTCGACATCTTCGCCGCCCACGGCCACGTCTCCACCCGGGACCGGGAGGCCAGGGCGGCAGAACTCGTCGGCAAGGTCGAACTGCCCGCGAGCGTGCTCGACCGGTTCTCCGGCGAGCTGAGCGGCGGGATGCGCCAGCGCGTCTCGATCGCGCTGTCCCTCTCCCTCGAGCCGCGGCTGATGGTCTTCGACGAGCCGACCACGGCGCTGGACGTGCTCGTGCAGCACGCTGTGATGGACACCATCAGGGAGCTGCAGAAATCGGAGCGGTTCACCGCGGTGCTGATCAGCCACGACCTCGGCATGGTGCTCGAGGTCACCGAGCGGGTCATGGTCATGCACGACGGGCTGATCGTGGAGGACGCCACCGCGGCGGAGATCCTCGCCGCGCCGCAGCATCCGTACACCCGGATGCTGCTCAGCCACTACGGCGACCCGCGAGCGGCCGTCGTCGAGGTGCCGGGGCTCGCCTCCCGCGGCACCGAGCGGGCGACGGATGTCGCGCAGGCCGTCGCCGGGGGAGCCCCGGAGGGCGAGCCGGTGGGCGAGCCTGTCGAGACCCGGGTGGAGCCGGTTGTCGAGCCTGTCGAGACGTCTGTGGGGTCGGTGGTCGAGCCGGTCGAGACCCCGATCGGCGAGCCGGCCCCGCCCGCCCCGCCCCGCGTGAGCGGGGGGGGGCGCGGGGGG
>JACMQV010000030.1 GCA_014376815.1 Cryobacterium sp. | reverse complement strand
GCCGGCCGGCCGGGGCCATGGCACGGCAGCGCGCTGGCCACCAACGGCCTCCTGCACGAGGCGACCCTGCGGGTCCTTCAGCCGGCAACTCAGGGCGGCGCCACGGCCGCACCCGCGACGTAGCCCCATGGCCGTCGCGCGCCTCCGATTCGGCGCCCGGCTCGGCACCCGCCTCGTGCTGCCGGCCGCCGTCATCGCGACCCTGGCCGGCTGCAGCATGGTCGTCGACATGCTGCCGAAGGCTCCCATCACGGATGAGCCGGCGACGGTCTCACCCCTCGCCGCCACGACCCCGGTCACGGGCCTCCTCGCCGGAGACTGCCTCACCGACGCGGCGGACCGCGACCTGGTCGACGACGCGGGCGCCGCGGCCGCCTCAGTCGTCCCGTGCGCCGAGACACACGATTTCGAGGTGTTCGACCGCTTCCCGATCCCCGTCGACGCCTTCCCCGGCGATGTCGAGGCCACCGCGGCGGCCGAGTCAGGGTGCGCCTCCCGATTCGAGGGATTCGCCGGGACGGGGTATCAGGACTCTGCGCTGGACTTCGCGTATTACACCCCGACCGAACAGAGCTGGGCCGAGCCGGGCGGGCGCAACGTCACCTGCCTGATCTATGACCCTGCAGGCCCCGGCACCGGCAGTCTGGCGGGAGCAAAACGCTGACGGTGGGCATGACGTCGCGCTGCCCATAATTAAAATGATAGTTTTGAGTTAAATCCCTCAAAGCTTGGAGTCAGCATGCTCTCTACCCAGTCACTGCCCCTGATCGAAGCGACATTGCCCCTCGTCGGTGAGCGCATGCCCGAGATCGCCAGGAATTTCTACAACCGCATGCTGACCGCCCACCCTGACCTCTTCGACGGCCTGTTCAGCCGTTCGAACCAGAAGAACGGCTCCCAGCAGCAGGCCCTCGCCGGCAGCATCGCCGTCTTCGCGACACATCTGGTGAAGAATCCCGACACCACCCCGGAGGCCATGCTCTCCCGGATCGCCCACAAACACATCTCGCTCGACATTCGTCCCGAGCAGTACGACGTCGTCTACAAGTACCTCTTCGAGGCCATCGCCGATGAGCTCAGCGACGTCATCACCGCCGAAATCGCCGACGCGTGGACCGAGGTTTACTGGCTGATGGCCCACGCCCTGATCAAGATGGAGAAGGGCCTCTACGCCGGCCTCGCCAGCGACAAGCCGCTCGCACCCTGGGTCGTCGTGAAGAAGGAAGCGGCCGGCACCGATGCCATCACGTTCACCCTCGAGCCGGCCGACGACACCCCGGTGTCGCCCGCGCTGCCGGGCCAGTACGTCAGCGTCACGGCCACAATGCCCGACGGCATCCGTCAGGTGCGCCAGTACTCCCTGTCGGCCGGCACGGCCACGACCCGCGTCTTCACCACCAAGCTGGACGCGGACGGCGAGGTCTCCCCCGTGCTGCACCGCGACGTGCAGGTCGGCGACACCCTGATCCTGTCGGTACCCTGCGGCGACATCACCCTGGACCGGGGCGACGGCCCGCTGGTCCTGGCCTCGGCCGGGATCGGCTGCACGCCGAGCGCGTCGATCCTGCGCTCACTGGTGGACACCGCCTCCAAGCGCGAGGTTCTCGTGCTACACGCCGAGAGCAACCTGGAGCGCTGGGCCCTGCGCGACCAGATGAGGGAGGACATCGCCCTTCTGGAATCGGCCGAACTGGAACTCTGGCTCGAAATCCCGAGCGAGGGACACCACGAGGGGTTCATGTCCCTCAAGAACGTGACCATCCCCGAGGATGCCTCGGTCTACCTCTGCGGGCCGCTCCCGTTCATGCGCAGCCTGCGCGCTCAGGCGCTGGAGTCCGGCGTGCCGGCCGACCGCATCCACTATGAGATCTTCGGCCCCGACCTCTGGCTCGCCGGCGTCTGAGCCAGGGGGGTCGAATGGGTCACGCCTCTTCGTCCCATTCGGTTCCCTCGAGGTCGCCGCGCAGGGTCCCGGTGGCCTCGTCGACGGCCTCCCCGACGGTCTCGGCGAACCGCTCCGGCGGAAACCGCCCGGTCAGGCCGTAGTCTCGCAGGTGGTCTTTTACCGGTCCCTTCATCTCGGCGAAGATCAGGGTGATCCCGCGCGAGGTGAGGAAGTCATCGAGTTCGAGCAGCTCGTCGACGGCCGTCGTATCGATGTCCGTGATGGGCTCGGCCGCGAGAATGACCGTGCGCACATCGCGGCCCGCCCTGGTGACGATGCGGCGCACGTAGTCGTCGAAGATCCCTCCGTTGGCGAAGAACAGCGGGGCGTCGAAGCGCACGATGACGATGCCCGGCAGCCGCTCGCCCTCCGGATGACGCGACAGGTCGTGGTAGCCGCGCAGGCCCCGAATGCGGCCGAGCTCGGCCCGGTAGGGGCGCCAGGCATGGCTGATGAACGCTCCGAGCGAGAGCACGATCGCCACGCCGATGCCCTCGATCACGCCCACCACCAGGACCCCGAGGAAGGAAGCGAGCGAGAGGGCGGCATCCACCTTGTTCATGCGAACGAGCGCGATGAAACCCTTCAGGTCGACCAGTCCGGCGGCGGCGACGATGACGACCGCGGCGATGGTGGCCGATGGCAGGAAATCGGTGAGGCCGGGAGCGAGCACCATGAACGCCACGATCAGCACGGCCCCGACGACGCCCGTGAGCTGGCTGCGTGAACCCGCGTTCTCGGCCACCGGCGTGCGCGAGGACGACGCTGAAACGGGGAAGCCGCCGAGCAGGCCGCCCGCGATGTTGGACACGCCGATCGCCCCCATTTCCTGACTGCCGTCGACGTTCTCGCCCCGGCGTGCCGCGAACGTGCGCGACAGCACGGCGGTGTCCGCGAACGCGATGAGGGCGACGCCCAGGGCGGGGAGGGCCAGCGCCGCCACATCCGACCAGACCAGGCCGCCGAGTGCCGGCGCCGGCAGCCCCTGTGGCATGGCCCCCACCACCGGGAGGGTGTCCTGAAGGCCCAGCACGGCCGTCAGCACCGTCGCCAGCACGACGGCCACGAGCACGCCGGGAATGCGTGACTTGCCCCAGGACAGGCCGACGATGATGACCAGCGACCCGAGCCCGAACAACAGTGCGATCAGCTCGGTCCGGCCGCCCAGAACGCCGGCCATGATGGCCGAAACGTTGCCCAGCGGCGAACCCGAGTCGATGGAGAAGCCCAGGAACGCCGGCAGTTGCGACAGGATCACCAGGATTCCGAGCGCATTGAGGTAGCCGACCCGGATGGGCTTGGACAGCAGGTCGGTCACGAATCCGAGGCGCAGAATCCCGCCCAGAGCCAGAATCAGGCCGACCATGATCGCCAGGAGGCCGGCCAGGGCCACGGCTCGCGCCTCATCGCCGACGGCGAGCGGAAGGACCACCGCTGCGATGATCGGCGCCAGTGCCGAGTCAGGGCCGAGGACCAGCACCCGCGACGGCCCGAACAGCGCATAGGCGAGTAGGGGAATAATTGTGGCATACAGGCCGGTCTGCGGCGGGAGTCCCGCCACCTCGGCATAGCCGATTCCCACCGGGATCAGCAGGGCGGTCAGCACGATGCCGGCTCGCAGGTCGGGCAGCAGCCACGCGCGCGGGTAACCCAGCGCCGTGTCGATCCCGGGCACCCACCTCCGCAGCCACGTCACAGCCATGTTCCTCCCAGGCCCCATTGTGGTACTCCGGATCGGTTTCGTCGCCGACTCCCGGGGAATTGGCTGCGGGCCTGCGCGATTGTGCTCGTGTTCGGGCTGGTCGGCGGAATTGCCGCCGCAGCCGTGGCCCCCAACGTCGCCGGGCCGCGGGAGGACGGAACCGCGCTCACACCGGTCGGTCAACGGGTCACGCCGGCGGGGCACCAGACCGGCCTGGGCGATCTGCCGCTGAACTCCGCGCTCTCCCCCGACGGGGCCACGCTCCTCGTCACCAACAACGGCCAGGGCACACAGTCGCTCCAGGTCGTTGACGTGGCCGCGGGCACCGTCGTGCAGACTCTGCCGTACACCGCCCTCGAGTCCCTCTACATGGGGCTCGCCTGGAGCGCCGACGGCACGAAGGCCTTCGCCAGCGCCGCGGCCAACTCCAAGATTCGCACCTACTCATCCGCCGACGGAGTCCTCACCGAGGGAGAATCCCTGCCGCTCCCCACCACCGCCCCTGACGGCGCCCCGCTGAACCTTTTTCCAGCCGGCCTGGCGCTCACCCCGGATGGAACGCGCCTGGTCGTCGCCGACCAGCTGCGGCATCCGTGGTCGACCTGGCCACCAGCGCCGTGACGACGACGCCCGTCGGCCACCGGCCGCTCCGGGTGCCCCTGGCCGCCGACGGGCTCACGGCCTATGTGACGAACCAGGGCGCCAGCACCGTGTCGGTCGGCGGTCGCCTCTACGTCGCCGATGGGGACGCCGATACCGTCTCGGTCGTCGACCTCGTAGCCGGCACCTCGTCGGCGATCAGCGTGTCGCCCGCCGCGGACGCGCCTGTCGGGTCGAATCCAACCGGGCTGGCCCTCAATGACGACGGGTCGAAGCTCTTCGTGAGCAACTCAGGCAACAACGACGTGGCGATCGTCGATCTCGGCACGCAGACGGTCGGCGGGGTCGTACCGGTTGGCTGGTACCCCACATCGCTGGCCTATCACGACGGCCGCCTGCACACCACGAATGCCAAGGGCCTGGGAGCCGGACCGAACAACGGGCCGGGGCATCCCGACCCGGAGTCGAGTGCCGACACGGCCGAAGACCAGTACACCGGCTCCATGATCACCGGAACCCTGAGCAGCTTCGAGGTTCCCGTGGCCGGGAACCTGAAGAAAGCGACCAGGCAGGTGGCGAGCAACAACCGCTCCGCCGAAGCCGAGGGAGAGGTGATCCCACGCAAGCCGGGTGAGGACAGCCCGATCAAGCACGTGATCTACGTGGTCAAGGAGAACCGCACCTACGATCAGGTGCTCGGCAGCCTGGGCACGGGCAATGGGGACCCGGCACTGAACCTCTTCGGCGATGAGTCCGCCCCGAATGTTCGCGCATTGTCGAAGAAGTTCACGACCATTGACAACTTCTACGCGGATGCCGAGGTCAGTGCCAACGGCTGGAACTGGGTTGCGTCGGCGAACTCCAACCCCTACGCGGAACAGATGTGGCCTGCCAACTACTCCGGCCGGAAGGCTCCGTACCCCAGCGAGAACGCGGACCCCGAAATCGCTGCGCAGGAGCCCGACAACAGTTATGTCTGGCAGCGCCTCGCCCACGCCGGGGTCAGTTTCCGCAACTACGGCTTCTTCGTCGGACTCGCCGGAGGACAGGCGGTGTCGAAGGATCCGGTCCTCGACGCCCAGACCGACCACGACTACCGAGGCTACGACCTCTCCTGCCCCGACTCCGCGAACACCTTCGCACCGCTGAAAGCGGACTGCGGTTCGTCCCGGATCGACGAATGGTCGAAGGACTTCGCCGCCAACGTGGCGGCAGACACGGTGCCGACGGTGCAGTTCGTGCGGCTCCCCAACGACCACACGCAGGCCACCCGCGCCGGGAAACAGACCCCGAAGGCCTATGTGGCCGACAACGACTTCGCCCTGGGCCAGCTGGTGGATACCGTGTCGCACTCCGCGATCTGGGGTGACACAGCGATCTTCGTCACCGAGGACGACGCCCAGAACGGTCCTGACCATGTCGACGCCCACCGCACCATCGCCCTCGCGATCAGCCCGTACACCCAGACCGGGAAAGTGGACTCGACCTTCTACAGCACCGCGTCGATGGTGCACACCATCGGGCTGCTGGCGGGCATCCAGCCGATGACCCAGTTCGACGCGTTCGCTACTCCGATGAGCGCATCGTTCACCTCGACCGCCAACAACGAGGCCTATTCGGCGATCCGGCCCAGCTACGACATGACGACGCTCAATGCCGCGAACGCCCCGCTGGCGGGCCAGGTCGAAGGGCAGAACACGGACACCGAGGACAGGATCGACGAGCAGCTCTACAACCGGGCTATCTGGAAGTCCGTGCACGGCGCCGATTCGACGATGCCGAAGCCCAGGCACTACGTGATCGGCTCCGGCGCGGCCGCCGGACCGGACGACGACGAGGACTGACCGAGCACCGACCACCAGAGACGTGAATGGCCCGGATCCCCATTGGGATCCGGGCCATTCACGTCGTCCCTCTCGGAACGGCAACAGCGTGTGACAGCAACCGGTGGTGGAGATGGGGGGAATTGAACCCCCGTCCACTGCTGTGGTCATATGCCTTCTACGGGTGTATCCAGTGAAATCGTTCTACTCGGCTCCGGAATTTGCCACTGGCATCTAATCCGACAAGCCCAGCCCTCGTTTAAGTCCCCCTACACCCCGCGGCTCAGAGTAGGAGCAATCTCTCTAAATGACGTCAGGGTCCGGGTAGAGAGCATTCCCGGCCTGGCGGACTTCTTAGTGCGCTCGCTTAGGCAGCGAGGGCGAAGTCAGTGCGGTTTGATTTGGCACTTATTGTTTTG
>JACMQV010000227.1 GCA_014376815.1 Cryobacterium sp. | reverse complement strand
TTCTACTCCGTCATCTACAACGCACTCGAGGACATTGAGAACTCCCTCAAGGGAATGCTCAAGCCCGAGTTCGAAGAGGTGCAGAGTGGTGTCGCCGAGATCCGCGAGGTGTTCAGCTCGTCCAAGTTCGGGTACGTGGCCGGTGTCATCGTTCGCTCGGGTGTCATCACGAGGAACGCCAAGGCGCGGGTCATCCGCAACGGCATCGTCGTGGGGGACAACCTGGGCATCGAGTCGCTGCGCCGGTTCAAGGACGACGTCACCGAGGTCCGCACGGACTTCGAGTGTGGTATCGGTCTGGGCAAGTTCAACGACATCCAGATCGGCGACGAGATCGAGACGATCGAAATGAAGGAAAAGCCGCGGGTCTAACCACCTGCGGATGATGGTGCGGGTTTCGTCCGAGTCCCCGAACAGGGACGAGGACGAGGCCCGCACTTCGGCAGTTTTTCGAATAGGAGTAAGACCATGGCAGATCCGGCACGCGCCAGGAAAATGGCGGACCGCATCAAGGTCATCGTGGCCAAGCGCATCGAGCGTGGCCTGCGGGATCCCCGGCTCGGCTTCGTGACCATCACGGACGTCAAGGTGACCGGCGACCTTCAGCATGCCTCGGTGTTCTACACCGTCTACGGCAATGCCGAGGAACGCGCCGACAGCGCCGCCGCGCTCAAGGCGGCGACCGGGATGCTGCGCAGCGAGGTGGGCAAGAACATCACGGCCCGGCTCACCCCGTCGCTCGAATTCATCGCCGACGCGATCCCGGAGAACGCTGCCCTCATCGACGATCTCCTGCGTGAGGCGCGCGAGCGCGACACGCAGGTTGAGGAGCAGGCCCGCACGGCGCAGTACGCCGGCGACGAGGACCCCTACGTCAAACCGCGCCTCTACGACGAGGACTCCGCCGAGGACTCCGACGAGAACGACGAGACGGAGGCGGCCCCGGCCGCCGGCCAGCACGCGGAAGCGTCTGTCGACGCGTCTGTCGACGAGGAATCCCGCCGGTAGGCTGCGTTCCTCGGAACGGGTTCGGCGATTTCGCGCGGATCGGCTCAGGCCGGTCCGCGCCTTTTCATGTCCGTGCGGGTGCGGGTGCCGGCGCGGGGTCTCACTCGTGCGGAAGAGCGTAAAGCCCGGCGCCGGCCGAAACGGCGAGCCCGTCGGCCAGCAGGCCGGCCAGGGCGCGCTCGCACTGGGTTGAGTCGGGCCACAGGCCCGAGATCTCGGCATCCGTCACCGGGTGCCGGGTCGCGCGCAACTCGGCCATGATCAGGCCGCGCACCTGCCGGTCGCTGCCCTCGAACTTCTTCTGCACGGGCTTGCGGGGACCGGTGTAGGCCGGGAAACCGGCGGCGCGCCAGGCGCACAGGTCGCGGATCGGGCATCCGTCGCAGCGCGGGGACCTCGCGGTGCAGACGACCGCGCCGAGTTCCATGATGCCGGCGTTGAACCGGGCGGCGTCCTCGCGGCCCGCCGGCAGCAGCGCGCCCATCGCCTCGAGGTCGCGTGCGCGGCTCGGCGGCGCCGGTTCGGCCTGGCCGGCCACGGCGCGGGCGATGACCCGTCTCGTGTTGGTGTCGACGACCGGATGCCGGTGGCCGTAGGCGAACGCGGCGACGGCCCGGGCGGTGTAGTCGCCGATCCCGGTGAGACCGAGCAGGGCGTCGACGTCCTCGGGGACGAGGCCGCCGTGCCGTTCGGTGATCTCCACGGCGGCGGCGTGCAGCCAGAGTGCGCGCCGCGGGTAGCCGAGCGTCGCCCACGCCCGCACGGCCTCGCCCGGCGGCACGGCCGCGAGGTGACCCGGGGTCGGCCAGCGCTCCAGCCACTCCGCCAGGCGCGGAATCACGCGACTGACCGGGGTCTGCTGCAGCATGAACTCACTCACCAGCACACCCCACGCGCCGAAGCCGTCCCGCCGCCAGGGCAGGTCGCGGGCGTTCTCGTGGAACCAGGCGTTGATGTCGCGGCTGAGGTCGGTGCTGAGTGCCGGGCTGCCGGTGACTGTGGCGTTCACCGTTCTAACCTAGGCTCGTTCCATGAAGCTTGTCTCCACACCCCGGATCGAGTTCCTGCGGGAACTGGCCACCGAAATCCTCGGCATCTACGGCCGGGGCCGTCAGGTCATCGCCGTCGGCGGCGCGGGCGCCGCATCCCGCGCCCCCTTCGCCCACGACCTGGCCGCCGTGTTCGACGGGCGCGGCCACCCCGGCTTCCGCGCGTCG
Source organism: Cryobacterium sp. (assembly GCA_014376815.1). Lineage (GTDB taxonomy): Bacteria > Actinomycetota > Actinomycetes > Actinomycetales > Microbacteriaceae > Cryobacterium. Next base: position 6,220 of record JACMQV010000227.1, on the reverse strand, counting down.
CTGCGCCACTTCCGGCATTCCAGGGCCGAGCAGGAGCGTTTCGGCCCGGAATCCCCCGAACGGCTGCTGCGCTACCTCTACGATTTCTCGCTGCTGCGCCGGGTGCTGCTCGAACCCTTCCGGCTCGGCGGCAGCACCGGATTCGTCACCCGGGCCTTCGACTCCGACCGGGACACCTGGATCGAGCCGACCTGGCAGACCGGGCCGGCCGACGCCACCCTCATCCTCGACGGCGAGTTCCTGAACCGGAAGGAGCTGCGCGACCTGTGGTCCTACAGCATTCTGGTCGAAACGGATGTCGGCACCGGGACTCCGGACGCCGGCGCCACCGATGTTGGGAACGAGCACCGCGTGGCCGACCGGCTCTACCGGGACGAGGTGCGGCCGCGAAGCAGGGCGACGGCCGTCGTCGACCTGAGCAACCCCCACGAGCCGCGGCGGGTATTCCTCGACAGTTGCTGAGCGGCCGCCCGGTGACGGCGCAGGCACGGATGCCCTGACCGGGCACCATCGGTCAGCGGGGGAGCGCAGCGAACCGTTCGAGCACGTCGACCGACGCCAGCGGCACTCCGCGCGCCTCTACCTCGTGCACCAGCCCGGTCAACAGGGCGTTCACGGGTGCCTGCATGCCGGCCGGCCCGGCTTCCCGCACCACGGCGCCGTTGAGGAAGTCGACCTCGGTGACCTGCCCGCGCTTCAGGCTCTGCAGGGTCGAGCCCAGGTTCGGCACGTCACCCATCCGCCTGCGCATTCGCAGCGGCAGCACCTGGCCGAGGGCCAGCGGCAGCCGGGCGAACGCGCGCAGCCGGCGGTCGTCTAGCCCCTGCAGCGCACCGAAGCGCACCTCGCGCCGTATCCCCACCCGAACGGTCTCGCGCATGCTGGCCGTCAGCACCCGGCGGAGCCTGGCATCGTCGACGACGGCCTGCACGCTCAACCCGGTGATGGCGGGCAGGGAGTTGAGCATGTTGACCACGAGTTTGGTCCACTGGGCGCCCACGAAGTTGTCGATGCTCAGCGTCGGCACGGCGTCTGCGAGCACGTCCCGCCAGGCATCGGTCGCGGTGTCCGCGGCGCCGTCCCCGCGGCCGAGGTAGGTGGGCGCCGCGGTCGTGATCCGCACCCGGCCGGGCGCCGAATAGTTCGCGGCGATGATCGACAGGGCGCCGAAACAATCCGAGCGGGGCAGCAGGCTCCGCGCGCGGCTCACACCGTCGAGGCCGTTCTGCACGACGATCACGGGGGCGCCGTCGAGGACCGCGGCGTTCTCCGCGATGGCCGCGGCGGCATCCTGGGCCTTGGTGCAGACCAGGGCCAGGTCGGGCGCCTCCACCAGCCGTTCCAGCGCGAGCGGACGCTGCCGCACGTCCCCGAACCCGCCGGTCAGTGAAATCCCCTCGGCCCGGATCACCGCCAGCGCCGGCCCGCGGGCCGTCACGGTCACCTCGTGGCCCGCACGGGCCAGCAGCGTCGCGAAAGTGCCGCCGAGGGCGCCCGCTCCGATCACGGCTATCTTCATCCCCCCAGCCTAGGTCGGCGCCGCGGCCGCCCCGTGCCCGGTGGCCGGCCCGGGAGGCGCCGCCCGGGGCCGGATAGCATGTCATGAGTGAGCGAAGAATCCGACGGACCAGCCAGCGAATCGACCTCGGGGCGAATCCCCGCCAAACCGGCCCGCGCCCCCCGGGTCCGCGGCACCGCCAGCGGCCTGGTCTTGGTGGACAAGCCCCAGGGCTGGACCAGTCACGACGCCGTCGCCCGCACCCGGCGACTGGCCGGAACCCGCAAGGTCGGCCACGCCGGCACGCTGGACCCGATGGCGACCGGGCTGCTCATCCTGGGCATCAACAGCTCGACCCGGCTGCTCACCTACATCGTCGGCCTGGACAAGGAATACCTGGCCACCATCCGGCTCGGCGCCGCCACGACCACGGATGACGCCGAGGGCGAAGAGCTCGGCCGGGCATCCGTCGACGCCGTGGCCGCCCTCACCCCGGAGTCCGTGGCGGCGGGAATCGCGAAGCTGACCGGCGCCATTTCCCAGCAGCCCAGCGCCGTCAGCGCCATCAAGGTCGACGGCAAGCGCGCCTACGCCCGGGTACGCGCCGGCGAGGAGGTGGACCTCCCGTCCCGTCCCGTCACCGTCAGTGCTTTCGAGCTGATCGCCACGGCGTCGACCGAGGGCTACCTCGACCTCACGGTGCGGGTGGAATGCTCCTCCGGCACCTACATTCGCGCGCTCGCCCGCGACCTCGGCGCCGGGCTCGGGGTCGGCGGCCACCTCACGAGCCTGCGTCGCACCCGCATCGGCCCGTTCCTGATCGGGGCGGCCCGGCCGCTGGAGGAACTGGACGTCCCGGCGGCGCTGATCGGCCCCGCCGATGCGGCCACCCGGGTGCTGGGCCGCCTCGACCTGACCGAACAGCAGGCGATCGACCTCGGCCACGGCAAGCAGATCCAGGTGGACCCGGACCGTCACGTCGACGGCCCGGTCGCGGCGGTTGCGCCGGACGGCCGGCTGGTCGGCCTGATCGAATACCGCGGCGATCACGCCAAGTCGCTGATCAACTTCCCGCCCGACGAGGTCGCCGCCCCGGTGGCCGGCGCCGCGGAAACCAACGCCCCGGAAACCAAAGCCCGAGAGCACGGAGACGCATCATGATCGAGTGGTTCACCTGGCTCCAACTCGCCGTCGCAGTCATCGGCGGCCTGCTCTGCCTGTTCCTGGGTCTTGTCGGCCGCAAGCCCAGCGATCTCTCGCTCGGGGCGACCGCCCTGGTGGAGCTGCTGCTGCTCGGCCAGCTCGTGGTGGCCATCGTGGCTCCGTTCACGGGGAACAACGCCAGCGGCAGCCTGCTCGAGTTCTACACCTACCTGATCAGCGCCATCCTGGTTCCCGTCGCCGCCGCGGTCTGGGCGCTGATCGACCGCAGCCGGTGGAGCACGGTCATCCTGGGCGCCGGCTGCCTGGCCGTCGCCGTGATGGTCTACCGGATGTGGCAGATCTGGACTGTCCAGGGGCTGTGACTGTGACACGGGACATCGCGGATGCTGCGATAATCGATAAGCCATGACCGCACCCCGCAGCGAAGCCCCCTCACAGCCGTCCGAGCATTCGCGTCCGACCCCGGTAACCGGCATCGGACGTGTGTTGATCGCCGTTTACGCCATTCTCGCGCTGGCGGCCACCGGCCGCTCGTTCGTGCAGATCGCGACGAAGTTCGCCGAGGCGCCCCTGTCGTATTCCCTGTCCGCGCTGGCAGCGGTCGTGTACATCGTCGCCACGGTGGCGCTGATCAAGAGCGGCGGACGCTGGCGCCGAGTGGCCTGGATCACGATCGGCTTCGAACTGGCCGGAGTGCTCGTCGTGGGTACCCTCAGCCTCGTCGACCCTGCCCTGTTCCCCCATGACTCGGTCTGGTCCCTGTACGGCCGCGGCTACGTCTTCATTCCGCTCGTGCTGCCGATCCTGGGCATGTGGTGGCTGTCCCGGCGCGCTCCCCGGCGCCTTCCCCAGCGGTCATGAAGATCGTGCGCGGGGTCGCCGCGATCCCCGAGGACTGGCCGGCCTCCGCCGTCAGCATCGGCAAGTTCGACGGTGTGCACGCCGGCCATCGCACGGTTGTCGCCGAGCTGAGGTCGGTGGCCGAGCAGGAGGGCCTGGCCTCCGTCGTGGTGACGTTCGACCGGCATCCGCTGTCCCTGCTCAAGCCGGGTGCGTGCCCGCAGTCCCTGATCAGCACCGAGCAGAAGCTCACACTGCTCGCCGAAACCGGTGTTGACGCCTCCCTCGTGCTCGAGTTCAACCGGGCGCAGGCGGCCCTGCCGCCGGAGGAGTTCATCGAGAGCATCCTGGTGCGCGGACTGCACGCACGCGTCGTGCTCGTCGGCCGGGACTTCCGGTTCGGCGCCGGCGGCGGCGGCGACGTGCAGCTGCTGCAGCAGCTGGGGGACAGGTTCGGCTTCGCCGTGCGCTTGATCGACGACGTGAAGCCCGACAACGTCCGCCGGGTGTCGTCGACCTGGATCCGGGAGCTTCTCCTGCAGGGTGACGTGCGGGCGGCGTCCGTTCTGCTCGGGCATGTGCCGACCGTTCGCGGTGAGGTCGTGCACGGCGCGAAGCGAGGGCGTGAGCTGGGCTTCCCCACCGCCAATCTCTCTCCGGACGCCGAGGGCCTCATCCCCGCGGACGGCGTCTACGCGGGCTGGCTGACGGATGACGGCATCCGCTACCCGGCCGCGATTTCGGTCGGGAACAACCCCACGTTCGACGGGGTGGCCCAGAAGCAGGTCGAAGCCCACGTGCTCGATCGCGACATCGACCTGTACGACCATGTGGTGGAGGTGTCGTTCGTGGAGCGCATTCGCGGCATGGTGGCCTTCGCCGGCATCGACCTGTTGATCGTGCAGATGCGCGACGACGTGGAGCGGGCGCGCGGCATCCTCGCCTGAAGCTGCTCAGATGAGCAAGATCATCAACACACGTTGATCGCCGGTGGCTGTCGTCCTAGGCTGGGGGCCAACCGGATGGAGCACCAGGGTGACGGACACTGACGAGCTGCTGTCAATTCGTGCGGCCGAGCTGTACTACGAAGAGAACAAGACGCAGGACGAGATCGGCACCGTTCTGCGCCTGACCCGCTGGAAGGTGGGCCGGCTGCTCGCCCAGGCCAAGGCCAGCGGTTTCATCCGCATCGAGATCGTGCACCCGCGGGCGCGGCGGCTGTCCGTGGAACGGCGCCTCCGGGAGACCACCGGGCTGACGGATGCGATCGTGGTGTCCTCGGCCGGCGTCTCCGGCGACGAGGAGCTCCAGTCCCGCACCGCGCAGGCCGCCGCCGACTACCTCACCGGTCTGCGTCCGGTGCCGCGCACCCTCGGGATCAGCTGGGGCCGCACCCTGCACGAGGTGTCGCTCCACCTCAAGCAGGGCTGGGCCAACGGCGTCAACGTCGTGCAGATCAACGGCGGCGTCAGCCTCAACCGGCGCGCCGGCACCGCGGCGGCCACCGCCGTCACGCTCGCGCACAAGGCCTCCGGCGCGGCGACCCTGCTGCCCAGTCCCGCCATCCTCGAACGCATCGAGACGAAACAAGCGATCGAGGCTGACCGCTCCGTCGGCGCCGTCCTCAAGCTCGGGGCGTCGGCATCCGCCTATCTGTTCAGTGCCGGCCAGGCAGACCAGAACTCGGCCCTCGTCGACAGCGGGTACCTCACCGGGGAGCAGGTGGCCGAGCTGGTGCGCAAGGGAGCCGTCGGCGACATCGTCGGCCGGTACATCGACAGCAACGGCAACATCGTCGACCCGGAACTCGACGAGCGCACGGTCGGCATCACGCTCGACGAGCTCCGGAACGCGAAAACGGCGGTCGCCGTGATCGCGGGCAGTTCCAAGCACGCAATCGCACGCGCCGTCGTCGGCAGCGGGCTGTGCACCGTGCTCGTGACCGACGAGGACACGGCCCTCGCCATCCTCGGCGAGCACCCGTGACCACCGCCTCACAGCCGGTGACCTCAGACCCCTCCCACACCAACCGCAAGGGACAACTCATGACTAGCAGCCAGTCGGCCATGGCCCAGCTGAACACCGGGCAACGCGCCCTGGCGCTGATCGGTGGCGAGGCCACCGACGCGAACCTGCGCCGGTACCTGCATGGCATCCCCGGGATCGACGCCGTCGGCCTCGAGCAGCGGGCCGCCGACCTCGGCAGCCGCTCGATCAAGACCAGCTCCAAGAAGTGGGCGATCGACAAGATCATCAGCCTGATCGACCTCACCACCCTCGAAGGCGCCGACACCCCCGGCAAGGTGCGTTCCCTGGTCGGCAAGGCCCTCACCCCCGACGCCGGCGACCCGACCTGCCCCCGCGTCGCCGCCGTCTGCGTCTACGGCGACATGGTTCCCCACGCCGTGGCCGCCCTCGGTGCGGCGCACTCCGCAGGAACGGATGCCGGCGTGAACGTCGCCGCCGTCGCCACCGCCTTCCCGAGCGGTCGCGCGTCACTCGCGGTCAAGCTGGCCGACGTGCGCGACGCGGTCGCCGCCGGCGCCGACGAGATCGACATGGTCATCGACCGCGGCGCCTTCCTCTCCGGCCGCTTCGGCCAGGTCTACGACGAGATCGTCGCGGTCAAGGAGACCTGCCGGCGGGCCGACGGCAGCGTCGCCCACCTCAAGGTGATCCTCGAAACCGGGGAACTGAACACCTATGACAATGTGCGCC
>JACMQV010000226.1 GCA_014376815.1 Cryobacterium sp. | reverse complement strand
GTCGCGCCCAGTTCGCCGATCGGGCCCGCCTCGCGGACGTCGCCATTCTGGCCGGCCGGGCGAGCCTCGGGGCCGCGGCCGACGGCGCTCGAGCCGGCGGCGGTGGAGCTCGTCGAGATCCCGCGACTCCGGACCGCCGGGACCCGACCCGCCCGGACCGCCGGGACCCGACCCGCCCGGACAGCCGAGCTCCCGGCGTCCCCGACCGCCGGGACCCGGACCGCCCCGACCGTCGCGATCCGCTCATTGCCGGCCGTCGCGCCGCCCTCGCCGACCAGGGCGACGACGCTTCCACGGCACCCGATCGCCGCCCTCGCCGCGACCGCGCCAACACCACCTGGCCCACCGCCGACCACCTCGCCTACGCCACCTCCGGCGACATCTCGAGCTTTGTGCGGCACCCGCACGACGACGGCGTGTGGCTCGGTGCGGTCGGCATCCTCGACGCCCTTCCGGCCGAGATCGACGCCGTCGTGTCGCTCTGCCGGGTCGGTCGCAGCCAGGTGCCCGGCCGCATCCGGCCCGAGAACCGGGTCGCGGTGTGGCTGATCGACGAGGTCGATCCGCGGGCCAACCCCAACCTCACGTTCGTGCTCGAGGACACCGTCGACGCGATCGCGGCGCTACGGGCCGAGGGGCGCACCGTGTTCGTGCACTGCGTGCAGGCGATCAGCCGCACACCCACGGTCGGGGCGCTCTACGCAGCGAGGCACCGGGGGATTCCGATCGAACAGGCGCTCCGCGAGGTGACGGATGCCCTGCCCCACGCCCACCCGAACGCCGCGTTCGTCGAGGCGCTCACGCCCAGAACCATGGGCGGCTTCTGACGTATTTCGGCGCTCGAGCCTGAGCGCATTTCCCACAGGCGCCGGTCTCGTGTCGCGAAGGGACTCCGACCCGGACAGTACGAGCCGCGCTGGGTGAGAGACTGGCCACACACAGTCGGCCGAGCGGGCGTTCCCGCACTAGCCCAAGGAGTTCACCGATGAACACACCCGTAGCAGCATCCGTCTCAGCACCCGTCGCAGCACCCGTCAGAGCACCGGCCGCCGGCCTCGACGCCCGCGTCGAGCGCGCAGATCTCGACGTCGCCGCCGTGTTGGCCGCCTTCGTTGAGAACGAGGCCCTGCAGGGCACGGGCATCACTGCGGACGCCTTCTGGCTCGGCCTGAGCGCGCTGATCCGCGACCTCACGCCCCGCAACACCGAGCTGCTCCGCATCAGGGATGACCTGCAGACCCGGATCGATGCCTTTCACCGGGCTCACCCCGGCCAGCCTGACCCGATCGAGTACCGCGCGTTCCTGACCGGGATCGGGTACCTCGCGCCCGAACCCGGGGACTTCACCATCACCACCTCGAACGTCGATGCGGAGATCGCGTCGCAGGCGGGACCGCAGCTGGTCGTTCCGCTGCTCAACGCCCGGTTCGCGGTCAACGCGGCGAACGCCCGCTGGGGTTCGCTCTACGACGCGCTCTACGGCACCGACGCGATCACGGATGACGGTGGCGCCGCCCGGGCGGGCTCCTACAACGCCGTCCGGGGCCAGCGGGTGATCGCGCGCGGACGGGCCCTGCTCGACCAGGCGGTCCCACTGGACAGCGGCTCGCACGCGGATGCCGCGGCGTACCGGGTCGAGAACGGCGCGCTGGTCGTGGCGCTGGGGGACGGGTCATCCGTCGCCCTGGCCGAGCCCTCGGCACTGGTCGGCTACACGGGGGAGGCGTCGGCGCCGACGTCGGTGCTCTTCCGCCAGCACGGGCTGCACCTGGACCTGATCATCGACCGGGCGGCACCCATCGGGGCCACGGACCGTGCGGGCATCCAGGACATCGTGCTCGAGTCGGCGGTCACGACGATCATGGACCTCGAGGACTCGGTCGCCGCGGTCGACGCCGAGGACAAGGTGCTCGGCTACCGCAACTGGCGTGAGCTCATGCGCGGCACGCTGAGCGAGACCGTCCAGAAGGGCGACGGCGTCTTCACGCGCACCATGAACGCCGACCGCCTCTACACGGCTCCGGGCGGCGGGCCGGTCGTGTTGCACGGCCGGAGCCTGCTGCTGGTGCGCAACGTCGGGCACCTGATGCGGACCGACACGGTGCGGGATGCGTCCGGCGCGGAGGTGTTCGAGGGAATCCTCGACGCGGTGTTCACCGTGCTCGGATCGGTCCCCGATCTCGTCGGCGAGGACCGCGGCGGCAACTCCCGCACCGGCTCGGTGTACATCGTCAAGCCCAAGATGCACGGCCCAGACGAGGTGGCGTTCACCGTCGACCTGTTCGCGCGGGTCGAGCAGCTCCTGGGCCTGCCCCCGCTCACCGTGAAGGTGGGGATCATGGACGAGGAACGGCGCACAACGCTGAACCTCCGCGCCTGCATCGCCGTGGCCGCGGACCGCATCGTCTTCATCAACACCGGGTTCCTCGATCGCACGGGCGACGAGATCCACACGTCCATGCACGCCGGGCCCGTGGCCACCAAGGGCGCGATCCGCGCCCTGCCCTTCATGGCGGCCTACGAGAACGCGAACGTCGACGCGGGTCTCTCGGCGGGGTTCCCCGGCCGGGCCCAGATCGGCAAGGGCATGTGGGCCATGCCCGATCTCATGCACGACATGCTCGAGCAGAAGATCGCGCATCCCCGCTCCGGCGCAACCACCGCCTGGGTCCCGTCGCCCACGGCCGCGACCCTGCACGCCATCCACTACCACGAGGTCGATGTGGCCGCCCGTCAGCGGGAACTGGCCGGGCGCACTCCTCAGGCGCTGGACCCGATCCTCGTTCTCCCGCTCGGCGAGCGCGAGCTCACCCGCGAGGAGCGCCTGACCGAGCTGGACAACAATGTGCAGTCGATCCTCGGCTATGTCGTGCGTTGGGTCGATCAGGGGGTCGGGTGCTCCAAGGTGCCCGACATCCACGGCGTCGCTCTGATGGAGGACCGGGCGACCCTGCGCATCTCCAGCCAGCTTCTGGCGAACTGGCTCACCCACGGCGTGGTCAGCGAAACGGATGTCGATGCCAGCCTCCGCCGGCTGGCCCCGGTCGTCGACGCGCAGAACGCCGGCGACCCGACCTACGAGGCGCTGATCGGTCCGGCCGGGCCGGGGCTCGCGTTCCAGGCCGCGCGCCGCCTC
>JACMQV010000225.1 GCA_014376815.1 Cryobacterium sp. | reverse complement strand
GCGGCGAGGCCCCTGAGCACGTCGGCGACGAGGTGGATCAGCCAGGCGAGCACGGTGAGCGACACTCCGACGCGCAGGCTGGGCGAACGGCCGTACGGCATCGACGCGTCGTTCACGATCCGCGCGCTGATCCGGGTGAGGGTGGCTGTGCCTCCCGACACCCCGGAGGAACGCATGGCCTCCCGGCTTGTCGTTCGAAGCGCCTCGCCCTGGGCCTGGCTCACCGCGGCCGAGCGCTTGGCCAGGTCGAAGGAGAAGGCGATGAAGGCCAGGGCATAGACCGCCATGGCGGAGTAGAGGCTCAGGATCGAGAGCTCGTTGAGATTCACTGTTTCAGCCTAAGTGCGTTCGGGGGCCGCGGTGGCCAATTGGGAGGACAACAGCAGGTCCGAGTGCCGGTCGGCGAGGGCGGTCACGACAGATTCGAGCGCCGGGTCCTCGCCGCGGGCGAGCCCGGCGTATTCGAGTCGCACAGAACCGTCGGCTTCCTCAATGGCCTTCACCCAGACCCGTCGCCGCGGCACGAACAGGCTCGTCAGCAGTCCGAGCAGGGCGAGCACCGCGAACGAGAGCACCCAGAGCTGGGTGGGGTCATTGTGGATATCGAAGGAGGCGAACCTGAGCACCGAGCCGGAGAAGTCGCCGGCCTTCGCCCCGGGGTGTGCGTCGTCGAAGGTGACCGAACCGAGGCCGTTGGGCAGCTGCTGGGTCTCCCCCGGCTTGAGTTCGACCGACTTCGTTCCGGTCTTACCGCCGGTGAGCTGGGTCATCTTGTCGGTGTTGAGTGAGTAGACGGATGTCGGCACCCCCGCGTTCAGGCCGAGGTCGCCGGCATAGACGTTGAGCGTGAGCAGCGGGTATTCGAGGTCGGGGAACGAGGAGTAGAACGCACCGGAGGTGGCCTTGGCCTGGGTCGGGTAGAAGAAGCCGATCATGCCGAGCTGTTTCGCCAGCCCGTCGGGGACCTTGATCACTCCGAGCGAGGTGAGGTTGGCATCCTGCGGCAGGAACGGTACCGCGTCCGTGAAGACGACGTCGCCCTTCGGGTTCTTGACCGTGATCGACGGGGCATAGCCGTTGCCGAGCAGGTACACGTCGGTTCCGCCGGTACGCATCGGCCCGTTCACCTTGACCTCGCCGGTCTCCGTCGACTGTCCCCGGCGGGTGACACTCACGCCGGCGGTGAAGTCGATCGGCTGGCCGTACGCCTTGAGGTTTTTCGTCTCGTAGGTGACCGCGAAGTCGTTGAGGGTGAGCTTGTACGGATCGAGGCTGTTGTCGTTGAAGAACCGGCCGGGGTTGAACGAGTCGTAGGCCAGCAGGGTGTTCACGAAGGTCTGGCCTTCGACCAGCACCCGCTGCCCGCTGAACCCGAATCCGCTGCCGAACCCGACCGTGATCAGGATGCCGACGAGGGCGAAGTGGAAGACGAGGTTGCCGGTCTCCCGCAGGTAGCCGCGCTCGGCCGAGGCCGAGAACTCTCGTCCGTCGGCCTGGGGTGCGCTGTCGAACAGGGCGACCCGGTAGCCGCCGGCCCGGAGGAGCCCGCGGGCGGAGCCGACGGCTGCCGCGGCATCCGTGCCGGCCGGAACGGTGCGCGTGGTGGAACCGGCCAGGCGGGCCAGGCGGGCCGGCGTGCGCGGTGGCCTGGCCCGCAAGGCCAGGAAGTGGTGCTTCGTGCGCGGGATGACGCAGCCGATCAGGGAGATGAACAGCAAGAGGTAGATCGCTGAGAACCAGGCCGACGCGTAGACGTCGAAGGCCTGGATCTTGTCCAGGGCCGGGGCCAGGTCGGGGTTGTCGGTGAAGTACTGGGTGACCCCGTTCGGGTCGGAGCTGCGCTGTGGCACCAGTGACCCGGGCACGGCGGCGATGGCGAGCAGCAGCAGCAGGAACAGCGCCGTGCGCATGTTGGTGAGTTGGCGCCAGATCCAGCGCAGCCAACCGACGACGCCGAGGCGCGGCTGGTTGACTGCGTCATCGCTGCGCGGTGCCGGGGAGTCGTAGTGGTCAGATGGGCGTGACAAAGCTGCCAATCACTCCTTGCAGGTCGAGGAGCCACGCATTCCACACGCCGCTCACCATGAGCACACCGATGACGACGAGTAACACGCCACCGAAGAGGTTGATCGTTCGCACGTTCCGTTTGAGGAACGCCACCGCGCCCGTCGCCCAGCTCAGGCCGAGCGCGATCAGCAGGAATGGGATGCCGAGGCCGAGGGCGTAGAACAGGGCGAGCAGCCCGCCCTGCCAGGGTGACCCCGTCGTGAGGCTGAGCGAGTTGATCGCGGTCAGGGTGGGCCCGGTGCAGGGCGTCCAGCCCACGGCGAAGACGGCCCCGAGGATGGGGGCCCCGGCGAGCCCCATTCGCGGCTTCCAGGTGGCCTTGACCGTGCGCTGCAAGCCTGCGAACTGGCCGACGAAGACGAGGCCGAGCAGGATGACGACGGCCCCGGCGACCCGGGTGACCAGGTCCCGGTACTGATTGAGCCAGAAACCGGCGAATCCGAAGACGACGCCGGTGAGAACGAAGACGAGCGTGAACCCAAAGATGAAGAGGGCGACACCGGCCAGGAGCCGGTTACGGCCGCGCCGGTCCCCGCGGGCCGCAGTCGAGCGGCCGTCGGTGAACCCGCCGATGTAGGCGAGGTAGCCGGGCACGAGCGGCAGGATGCACGGCGACGCGAAGGAGACGAGGCCGGCCAGCACCGCAACCGGGATGGCGAAGAAGAGTTGACCGCCGAAGACGATCTCACCGAAGGGATTTTCCACGCTCACGCGCCTTCGTCGAGCGCCGATGACACCAGGGCCTCAAGGATCGATGGCGAGGACAGCTGGCCAAGGATGCGGGCGGCGACCCTTCCCGACCGGTCGATCACCAGCGTGGTCGGCACCGCATTGGGCGGGATGCTTCCGCTGAAGGCCAGCTGCATGGCCCCATCACCGACATCCATCACCGACGGGTAGCCGACACCGAAGTGCTCATTGAAGGCGACCGCGTTCGCGGCCTGGTCGCGCACGTTGACGCCGACGAAGGAGGCACCCTTGCCCTCGAACTGCGCGCTGAGCTTCTGCAGGGCGGGGGCCTCGGCGCGGCACGGGGCGCAGCTGGCGTACCAGAAATTGACGACGACGACCTGCCCGGCGTAGTCGGCGCTGGAGAGTGCCGCGCCGGTCTCGCTCGTGCCGGTCCAGGCGATCGGGTCGCCGCGTTTCGCGGCGGGGATCTCGGTCCAGCTGCCGTCGCCGGCGATGAAGCCCTTGTTGCTGCCCTCGCGGTACTGAGCCGCGAGGGGGTCGGTCGCACAGCCGGTCAGGAGCAGCGCCACCGCCACGAGTCCGACGATCGCCGCGCGCGGACGGAACGTCATACCGCCCCCACGTCGGTGGCGCCGGCCTGCAAGTCGACGGCGGGGTTCGGGTAGCCCACCTCGACCGCATCGGTGCCTCGCCAGGACAGTGTGGTGATGCTCGAGAGGCCGCCCCGGCGTTTGCGGGGGTGGTGGGCGAGGCGTTCGCCGCCGAGGGCGCGGTGCACCATCCAGATCGGAAGCTGGTGGCTCACCAGCACGACGTCGCCGCCGTCGACGGAGCGGTACGCGTCGCCGATTGCGGCGAGCATCCGTTCGGCGATGGACTGGAACGGCTCTCCCCAGCTGGGCCGGAGGGGGTTGACCAGTGCCCGCCAGTTGCGGGGGTCGTGCAGGGCGCCGTCGGGGCCGCGCATCCGTTTGCCCTCGAAGAAGTTGGCCGGCTCGATCAGGCGTGGGTCAATGTCGACGGGGAGAACGAAGGCCGCCGCGATCGGTGCCGCGGACTCGCGCGTGCGCTGCAGCGGTGAGGCGATTATGCGGGAGACCGGGCGTCCGCGAGCGACCAGGTCGGCCGCCGCCATCTCCGCCATGGACAGGCCACGATCGGAGAGACCGAAGCCCGGCAGGCGTCCATAAAGAACACGTTCTGAGTTGAACACCTCACCGTGACGGACGAGGTGTACCTGACTGGCTGCCACGAGAACAGTCTACGGAGGGCACACCCGCGAATTCGCCGAGAGCGTGCCGCTAAACTTGGCGAGTGACCGCGCGCATACTGATCAAGAACCTGGCCGCCCTCGAGAACGGCACCGTTACGGTGTCCGGGTGGGTTGACACCGTCCGCGACCAGAAAAAGGTGCAGTTTGTGGTGCTCCGGGATGAGACCGGCGCGGTGCAGCTGGTGAATCCCCGCAGCACGGATGCCGAGGGCGTGGTCGTCACCGACGAGCCGGCCAGCACCATCTCCGCCCTGTCCCAGGGCAGCTT
>JACMQV010000224.1 GCA_014376815.1 Cryobacterium sp. | reverse complement strand
GCACGAGCATCAGTGAGCGGCTGTCCAGTTCGGTGCGAGACAGTGACACGGCGTTGATGTCGGTCGACGTCTCCAGTACCGGGTTCTCTCCATGAGCCATGAGTCATACTCCTTTTTTCCAGGGCGGCGCCCTTGTCGATAGCAGAGTCGATAGCAGAGTCGATAGCAGAGTCGATAGCAGGTCAGGAGTGCCCGGACCTGTCCCGGCGACTCCCGCTCAAGACAGTATTGGCCCCCGAACGGAGTACGGCAACGCCTGGGCCATGATTCCGCGAGAGCGCAGAAACGGCCCCCTGGAACAATCCGGGGGGCCATTTCTGCGCTCTCTTGGTGCGGTGCGGGTTTATTTCTTGGCAACCAGGGTGAGCACGTCGTAGGCGGCGACGACCTCGTCGTTCTGGTTGTGCAGCACGGCATCCCAGCAGACCTCGCCGTACTCGTCCGTTTCGCGCGGGGTGATGCGCTTGGCCGTGAGAGTGACCCGGATGCTGTCGCCCGGCGACACGGGGGTGACGAACCGCAGGTGTTCCAGGCCGGAGTTCGCCAGCACGGGCCCGGGGGCCGCGTCGACGAACAGCCCGGCGGCCCAGGACACGAGAAGGTAGCCGTGCGCGACGATCCCGGGGAAGAACGGGTTGGCCGCGGCGGCCTCCGCGTCGGTGTGCGCGTAGAACTTGTCCCCCGTGGCCTCGGCGAAGGCCGTGATGTCCGCCAGGGTGACCACGCGCGGTCCACCCTGCGTCTGGTCGCCCACCCGGAGCTCCGCCAGTGACTTGCGGAACGGGTGCACGCCCGTCTGCACGGCGGCGCCGGTGTGCCATTCGCCGGTGACGGCGGTCAACATGTCGGGCGACCCCTGGATGGCGGTGCGCTGCATGTGGTGAAGCACCGAGCGGATGCCGCCCAGCTCCTCGCTCCCGCCGGCGCGCCCCGGGCCGCCATGGACCAGGTGCGGCACTGGTGAGCCGTGGCCGGTGCTGCTGCGCGCGTCGACCCGGTCCAGCATCAGGACGCGACCGTGGTGCGCGGCGATGCCGAGCACGAGCGTGCGCGCGACGACCGGGTCGTGGGTGGCCACGGTGGTCACCAGGGAGCCGCCGCCCCGGGCGGCCAGTGCGATGGCGTGCGCCAGATCGGTGTACTCGATGATGGACGCGACCGGGCCGAACGCCTCGATCTCGTGCACGGCCGGGCATTCCGCGTCGTCGAAGGCCAGCAGCACGGGCGCCACGAACGCGCCGACCGGATCGGTCCCGACCGGGGTGTCCAGGGTTCCCATCACGATGCGCCCGCCCCCGGTGATGAGACGCTCGACGCTGCCGAGTACCTCGTCGCGCTGTTCCCGGCTCGCGAGGGGTCCCATCGTGACCCCCTCCGCGCGCGGGTCGCCGATGGTGACGCGGCGGGCCACCCGCTCGGAGACGGCGGCCACGATCTCGTCCCGGCGTCCCGCCGGCACGATCAGGCGGCGGATGCTGGTGCATTTCTGGCCGGCCTTGCTGGTGATCTCGGTGACGACCGAGGCCACGTAGGCGTCGAATTCGGCGGTGCCCTTCGTGGCATCCGGCCCCAGGATCGCGGCGTTGAGCGAGTCGGTCTCGCTGGTGAAGCGCACGCCGCCCTCGACCACGTTGGGGTGCGCCTTGAGGCTGCGTGCGGTGCCGGCCGAGCCCGTGAACGCCACCAGGTCTCGGTAGTCGAGGTGGTCGATCAGGTCACGGGCGCTGCCGGAGATCAGCTGCAGGCTGCCGGCCGGCAGGATGCCCGACGAGAGGATGTGCCGCACGACCGCCTCGGTCAGGTACCCGGTGGGGGTGGCCGGCTTCACGATCGTGGGAACCCCGGCGATGAACGCCGGCGCGAGCTTTTCGAGCATGCCCCAGACCGGGAAGTTGAAGGCGTTGATCTGGCAGGCGACGCCGGGGATGCGGGTGTAGATGTGCTGGCCGCTGAAAGAGCCGTCCCGGGAGAGGGCCTCAACGTCACCGTCGACGTAGACCTGGCTGTTGGGCATCTCGCGGCGGCCCTTGGATGAAAGGGTGAACAGCACCCCGATTCCACCGTCGATGTCGACCATGGAGTCGTACCGGGTGGCCCCGGTGCGCGCGGAGAGCTCGTAGAGCTCCTCCTTGACCCCGCCGAGGTACTGGGCCAGCTTCTTGAGCAGCATGGCGCGCTGGTGGAAGGTGAGCTCGCCGAGCGAGGCCTGACCGACCGTGCGGGCGTGCGCCACCACCGCGGCGAGGTCCAGGCCCTCGCTGCTGACCTGGGCGATCAAATCCCCGGTGCTCGCGTCGAGAACGCGCTGGGTGCGGGCTCCGTCGGCCGGTGTCCACCAGGAGTCGAGAACGTAGCTGGGCACAACCGTGCCGGTGCCGGTTCCAGAGCTGAGAAGTGTCATGATGCGTCCTTCCAATCGAAGAAGCCGCGGCCGCTCTTGCGTCCGAGGTCGCCGCGCGCGACGAGGTCGCGCAGCAGCTGCGGCGGGGTGAACCGGTCGCCGAGGGTCTCATGCAGGTGCTCGGCGATGCCGAGGCGAACGTCGAGCCCGACGATGTCCGTCGTGCGCAGCGGGCCGACCGGGTGCTTGTAGCCGAGCACCATGGCGGCGTCGATGTCCTCGGGGCTGGCCACGCCCTCCTCAACCATGCGGATCGCCTCCAGCGCGATCGCGACCCCGAGGCGGGAACTGGCGAAGCCGGGCGAGTCGCGCACCATGATGGGCGTCTTGCCGAGCGCGGACACCCAGGATTGGGCGAGACGGGCCAGCTCCGGGTCGGTGCGCTCCCCCGTCACGACCTCGATCAGCGTCGAGACGGGCACCGGGTTGAAGAAGTGCAGGCCGATGAACCGCTCCGGGCGGTCCAGCGCAGCGGCCAGGTGGTCGATCGACAGCGACGAGGTGTTGGAGGCGAGCCAGGAGGTCGGGGCGAGGTGCGCCTCCACCGTGCGGAGCGCCTGCGTCTTCAGCGCCACGATCTCGGGCACGGCCTCGACGACGAGCCCGGAGCCGGCGAACGCCGCGGCATCCGTGGCCACGCTGAGGCGGCCGAAGAGCTCGTCCCGGCCGGCGGCCGCGCTGCCGCGGCTGAGCGACTTGTCCACGGCCGCCATGACGCGGTCGCGAGCGGCGGAAGCCGCGTCATCGCCCTGCTCGACGACGGTGACGGAGGCGCCGGCCATCAGGAACGCGTGCGCGATCCCGGCGCCCATCCGGCCACCGCCGAGGACGCCGACGTGCTCCGGCACGCCCCCGGCGATCTCAGCGCGCTCGGCCGGTCGGTTCTCGGTGCTGAGGGTCATCGTTTCTTCCTCTCCAGGAACGCGGTCATGCGGGTGAATTTCTCTTCCGATTCGAACAGGCGGGCCTGGGCTTCGTTGTCGGCCTGCGGGTGTTCGTAGGGCGGCACGTGGAAGACCTCCTTGGCCAGCTGGGTGGCCAGCGGGTCCTGCCTGGCGATCCGATCGGCCAGCGCGTGGGCGGCGGCCAGGAGCGCGGCCGGTTCGTGGACCTCCGTGACGAGGTGCACGGCAAGAGCCTCCGCGGCGGTCAGGATGCGCCCGGCCAGGATGATCTCCTTCGCCACGGGCTCCCCCACGAGTTCGGCCAGCCGCCACAGGGCCCCGGCGGCCGGGATGATGCCCAGCGCCGTCTCCGGGTTGCCGAGGCGGGCGGTCTCGGAGGCGATCCTGAAGTCGGCGGCGTAGGCCAGTTCGGCTCCGCCGCCCAGCGCCCAGCCGTCGATGGCCGCGATCACGGGCAGGGGCAGGCGGGCGATCCGGACGAACAGGCTGGAGTTGATGCCCTTCAGGGCGTCTTCCGCACGCCGGTCCCGCAGCTGGGCGATGTCCGCCCCGGAGGCGAACACGCCGTTCGTGCCGGAGAGGATCAGGATGCGCGGTCCCCGTTCGAGTTCGGCGCAGACCT
The DNA here is from genome assembly GCA_014376815.1 of Cryobacterium sp. GTDB lineage: Bacteria > Actinomycetota > Actinomycetes > Actinomycetales > Microbacteriaceae > Cryobacterium. The sequence goes on along the minus strand of JACMQV010000224.1, from coordinate 8,943 downwards.
GGTGGAGTTCATCGATCATGGTCTGGTCGATGGCGTTGCGCACCTCGGGCCGGTTCAGCTGCACGTGCACGCGGTCGGGACGGTACTCGACCAGCAGGGTTGTGAATTCTCGCGTCATTTAGACACGCTCCACGAGCAGGGAGGAGCCCTGCCCGACGCCGACGCACATGGTGGCCACGCCGCGGCGGGCGCCCTCGCGCTCCATCCGGCCCAGCAGGGTGATCAGGATCCGGGAGCCGGAGGACCCGAGCGGATGCCCGAGGGCGATGGCGCCGCCGTGCCGGTTGACGATCTCCGGGTCCAGGCCGAGCCGGCGGATGCAGGCCAGGGACTGGGTCGCGAAGGCCTCGTTGAGCTCCACGGCGTCCACGTCCCGCACGGTGAGGCCGGCCCGCTGCAGCAGCTTCTGGGTGGCCGGGACCGGGCCGAGGCCCATGGTCTCCGGTGCGACGCCGGCGCTGGCGCCGCCCACGACGCGGGCGCGGGGGGTGAGGCCGAGGCGCTCGATGGCCGCGGCGCTGGCGACGATGATGGCGGACGCCCCGTCGTTGAGCGAACTGGCGTTGCCGGCCGTGACGATACCGCCCGGCCGCACGACCGAGCGCAGCCCGGCCAGGCGTTCGAGCGTGGTGTCGGCCCGGGGGCCCTCGTCGAGTTCGACCAGGCCGGCGCGGGTGGGGACCCCGACGATTTCGGCGTTGAAGATGCCGTCCCGTTGGGCATCCAGTGCCAGCCGGTGGGAGCGCAGGGCGAAGGCGTCGGCGTCCTCCCGGCTGATCCCGTCGAGCGCGGCGACCTCTTCCGCCGTCTCCGACATGGAGAAGGTGGCTTTGTCGCGTGCCTCGAGGCGCGGGTTCCGGAACCGCCAGCCGATGGAGGTGTCGACGATCTCGCCCGGCTTTGCGAAGGCCTTCTCCGGCTTGGCGAGCACCCAGGGTGCGCGCGTCATCGATTCGACGCCGCCGGCGATGACGAGGTCGGCCTCGCCCGCCTTGATCATATTGGCCGCCATGTGCACGGCGGAGAGGCCGGAGGCGCAGAGCCGGTTGACCGTGATCCCCGGCACGCTGTCGGGGAGACCGGCCAGGAGCACGGCCATCCGGGCGACGTTCCGGTTGTCCTCGCCGGCCTGGTTGGCGGCCCCGAGGATCACCTCGTCGATCAGGGCCGGGTCCAGCCCGGTACGGGACACGACCGAGGCGAGAACGAGGGCCGCGAGGTCATCGGGGCGGATGCCGGCCAGCACTCCGCCGTATCGACCGATGGGAGTTCGAACACCATCAACGAGGAATGCTTCGGGCATGGCTTCATCACCTTTGATCGCCGTATTTACTAACTGACCGTTCGTTTCGTAAAGAATGTCACAGAAAGCCCCGAATCGGCAACCGACAGCCGGTCTTCGGCCAAGCCCGCACGGATTCCCCCGCTACGGCAGACTGGTCCGGTGACTTCACCGCTCAACACGACACCGACCACCAGCTCGCCCGGCTTCGGGTTCCGTCGCAATCTGCTCCGCCCGGACTACTCCGCCCAGGCGGACCGGGTCACCCACATCGAACTGTTCTTCGACCTCATCTTCGTGCTCGCCCTGACGCAGCTCTCCCGCTACCTCTACGAGAACCAGTCCTGGGCCGGTGCGCTCGAATCCGCCGTCCTCGTGCTCGCCCTCTGGTGGATCTGGGTGCACACCACCTGGGTCACCAATGTGCTCGATCCCGCACGGCTGCCCGTGCGCGGCGCCGTGATCGGACTGTCCCTGGTCGGTCTCGTGGCCAGCGTGTCGATCTTCGAGTCCTTCGGCGACCGGGGAATCGTTTTCGCCCTGGCCTACGTGACGCTGCAGCTGGGCCGCACGGCCTTCATGGCGCTCGCCGTGGCCCGCCACGACGCCGGCCTGTTCCGCACCTTCGTGCGCATCTTCCTCTGGCTGGCAGTGGCCGGGGTCTTCTGGGTCGTGGGCGGCCTGCTCCCGCCGGGTTATCGCCTCGTGCTCTGGTCCGTTGCTCTCGGCATCGAGTTCCTGTCCGCCAGCCTCGGCTTTCCCGTGCCCGGGCTCGGACGGTCCCGCCCCGGGAACGCCGAACTCTCCGGCGCGCACATCGCGGAGCGCAGCGCCCTGTTCGTGATCATCGCGCTCGGCGAATCGTTCCTCGTGTCCGGATTCGCCTTCGTCGATCAGGCGGTGTCGTTGCCGGGAGTACTCGGACTGCTGATCGCGTTCGTGAGCGGCGTCATGATGTGGTGGCTCTACTTCGATCACGCGGAGAGCGCAGGCAGCAAGGCTCTCGCGGCAGATCAGGAGACCGGGCGCATCGCCCGGCTCGCCTACACCTATGTGCATGCCGTGATCATCGCCGGCGTGGTTCTGACCAGCGTCGGCGACAAGGAGATCCTCGGGCATCCGTACGAAGCGATGATGCTCTCCACCGCCGTCACGATCACCGGCGGCCCGCTGCTGTACCTGCTCGGACTGGCACTGTTCCGTCGGGTCGTGACCGGTGAGGTGCTGTTCTCGCACCTGCTGGGAGTCGCCCTCCTGCTGGCCTTGCTGCCCCTGGCCTTCCTGCTGTCGCCTCTCCAGCTCGGAGCCGCGAGCATGGCCGTGCTGAGCGTCGTCGCCTGCTGGGAGACGGCCGTGCGCCTCCGCAACGGCACCGTGAACGAGGAGGCCGGGTAGGCGCCGACTCGGCAGGCTAGAAGAAGTCGTCCGGCGTGCCGGCCGCTTTCGTGACCGCGTCGGTGCCCATACGCGCCGCCGTGAGCTGGGCCACAGCGACCCGCAGGCCAGACTCCATCTGGGACGCCCAGACCTCGGTCTCGCGACTGGACGCGTCGGCCGCATCCGCTCGGGCGAGGGCCTTCTCCTTTTCGGCCCGCTCGTTCCTGACCTGCTGGATACTCAGGGTGATGCCGTAGTAGGCGGCCACCATCGAGGCGATCGGAGTCGCGAACACGGCCAGGGCGTTGATGCTCTCGCTGGAGACACCCACCACGAGCATCACGATGAAGACCAGCGCCAGGGCCCCGATGGCGAACAGGACAACCAGCGCGGTGCGCTGAGTGGGCGACGTGACCCGACGCACCGAGGTCTGGGACACACCGCGGCCGGGCGCCGGGGGCTGCACGTGCTCCGGCGGGAGGTCCGCTGCGCGGTCCTCGACGTAATCGGGAGTCACCAGCGTCTGGGTCGGATCGGTGTCCAGGATTCTGGTCGGTGCGGGAGTTCCCGAATAGAAATCAGTCATGATGCATGCTCCGTCGGTCCGGTGGATTCGGCTGGGTTGGTTGGGTCATTGTCATCTGCCGATGGGGCAGGGTCAAGGTTGGCCCCGTCGTCTCCCCCGAGGAAGACCCGTTTGTAGCTGCGACCGTCGGGCAGTTCAACCGTTCGGCTGGCCAGCTTTCCCCGGCTCACCTTGAGATAGACGGCCTGGACGGTCACTCCCAGTTTCGCTGCTGCCTCCGACACGGACAAACCAGGAAGGTCCGTCGGCACGGCGCTGGGACGGAGCGCACGCTTGCGCCCGGCGGCCTGGCGGGCCGCGATCTCGTCATCGGTGCCGCTCCACCGCGACTTGGCCGCGGCGGGCTGCAGTTGCGTCGCCTCGGCGATCTCGTTCCAGGTCGCCCCGCTCAAGAGGGCGTCGCGCACGCCGGCCAGGGTGGCCGGGTCGGCGTCGAGCTCGCGGAGCAGGGTACGGATGGCCCGCAGGCGGTCCAGCGGGGCCGTCCGGGCGGATGCGTCCTGCTCGGCGAGCCGGGCGAGCGCCGCGCTGGTCGACGATGCCAGAAAATAGCCCATGGGGTCTCCCTCAGTCAGAGAACTGTGGTCCCGGAGATCCGTGGTCCTCGGGGCAGCAGTCCGGACGGCTGATCGGCTTCCGGGCCGGCTTCGCCGCCGATGGCCTTCACCAGCCGTTCGCGGGCCCGGCCCAGGTGTTCGTCGAGCAGCCGGGCCGCGGCCTCACCCTCCCCGGCGCGGATCAGGTCCAGAATGCGCGCGTGCTCCGCCTGGATCAACGCCGTGTCCAGCAGCTCCAGGGACTGCACCCGGGTCATGCACAGCCGCACCTCGCTGACCAGGGAACGATACATCTTGCTGATCCGCTCGTTGCCGACCGCGTCGATGAGGCTGGTGTGGAAGCGCATGTCGGGCTCCACCACCTCCATCGCGGACCCGTGCGCCGCCGCGGCGATGTCCTGGTTCGCCTGGACGGCCCCCTCGGGGACCGTACGGGCCGTCGCCAGGCGGCGCAGCACCTCACTCTCGAGGTAAGCCCGGGCCAGATAGATGTCGCGCACGGAATCCGGCCCCAGCTCGGTCACGCGGGCGGTCTTGTGCAACCCGCGCACCAGCAGGCCCTCGGCGACGAGCTTCTCGATCGCGGCCTTGGCGGTCGGGCGGGCGACGTCATAGGTGGTGGCCATCTCGGTCTCGGTGAGCGCCGCGTCCGCGGTCAACTCCCCGTCGAGAATCCGGGTGCGCAGGTCGTTGGCGATGGCATCCACGATCGAGGTTGCCTGTACACGGGATGTCACGACGCCCTGCCTTTCCACGGAATCACCCCATCTTGGCAGACCAGAGAACAAATTATGTTGACTTACTTGAATACTTGCTAGACAATCGTGAGAGCGTCACGACGGTGTGACCCAGACCTCAGTGCGGAGACCTCATCTTTCAACAGATCCTCGATCCCATCCTCGGATCCCTCGTCCTGTCGGCCATCTGTGCCGCGTTGCCGCTACTTCTACTCTTCGTCCTACTCGGTGTATTCCGGGTCAAGGCGTACAAGGCCGCCCTGGCCAGCCTGCTGCTTTCCGTCGTGCTCTCGGTCGTCGGCTGGCAGATGCCCGCCGGCCAGGCGCTCAGCGCCACGGCGGCCGGCGTCTTCTACGGCCTCTTCCCCATCCTGTGGATCCTGGTCAACGCCCTGTGGATCTACAAGATCACGGTGGCCACCCCCTGGTTCGAGGTGCTGGGCCGCACGATCCGGTCCATCTCCAATGACCTGCGGATCCTGTCGATCCTGATCGCGTTCTGTTTCGGCGCACTGCTCGAGTCCCTGGCGGGCTTCGGGGCACCGGTCGCCATTTCCGCAGCAATGCTGATGGCCGCAGGCATGAAGCCGCTCAAATCCGCGATGGTCTCCCTGCTGGCCAACACCGCCCCGGTCGCGTTCGGCGCGATGGCCGCACCGATCATCGCCCTCAACGGCGTGACCGGCCTGCCGATCCAGGACCTGGCCTCCATGGCCGGGCGCCAGACGCCGTTCATCGCCGTGCTGGTCCCGCTGATCCTCGTCTTCATCGTCGACGGCAAGCGCGGCCTGAAGCAGACCTGGCCGGTCGCAGTGGTCGCCGGGCTCGTCTTCGGACTGTCCCAGTTCGTCACCTCCAACTTCCTCGCCGTTGAGCTGACGGATGTCGTGGCCGCGGTCGCGACGGTGACCGCCGTCCTGGTCATGTTGCGCTTCTGGCAGCCGGTCGAATCCGTCGGCCTGACCGACGACCTCGACCTGGCAGGCGCCGCCGGGAGCGAGCCGCAGGCCCGCCTCAACCAGAGCGAACCGGCGGACGCGATGCGCAGCACCGCGACCACGGCCATCAAGACGGCCCGCCGCTCCGCCGGCGACGCGGATGTCTCGATTCACCAGCGCCCGGCCGCCGGCCACGTCTGGAAGGCCATCGCCCCGTACCTGATCATCATGGCCATCTTCTCGATCGCGCAGATCCCGGTCGTCAAGGCCTGGCTCGGCGTCGTGGGCAGCGTGACCTTCCCCTGGCCCGGGCTGGACGTGACCAACGCGGCCGGCGACCCCGTGCCGGCCACGATGTTCAAGCTCGACCACCTCAAGGCCACCGGCACCCTGCTGTTCTTCTCCGGCCTGATCACGATGGCGCTCTACAAGGTCTCCGTGCGCCAGGGCCTCAAGATCTACTGGGACACGCTGGTGCAGCTGCGCTTCACCATCGTCACCGTGACCGCCGTGCTGGCCCTCTCCTTCGTGATGAACCTGTCCGGCCAGACCGCTTCCCTCGGCGCCTTCCTCGCCTCCACCGGCGCGTTCTTCGCCGTCATCTCCCCCCTGATCGGCTGGATCGGCGTGGCCCTGACCGGCTCCGACACCTCCTCCAACGCGCTCTTCGGGCAGCTGCAGGTCACGGCCGCCAACTCGACCGGCCTGTCGCCGGTGCTGATGGCCGCCGCCAACTCGTCGGCCGGTGTCCTGGGCAAGATGCTCTCGCTGCAGAACCTGGCCGTCGCCGCGGCCGCGGTCGGGCTGGAGGGCGCCGAAAGCACCCTCTTCCGCAAGCTCGTCGGCTGGAGCCTGGGCCTGCTCGCACTGATCACCCTCCTGATCGTGCTCCAGTCCACCCCCGTCCTCGGCTGGATGGTGCCGTAATGTCTCGCAGCAGCGTGACCGACCTCTCCGCCGTGACGCCGGCGGCATCCGCCGGAATGCTCGGGACCCTGCGGGCCGCGGTGTCCGATCCGTCGCAGGTGAAGACCCGCGCGATCGACCTGCACGCCAACGCGCATGACGCCTCGCACTTCCTGCTGGTGCCACGCGCCGTGGTCGTGGCGGGCAACGCCGAAGAGGTCGGCCGCCTGCTGCGAGCCAGCATGAGCCAGGGTGTCCCGCTCACGTTCCGCTCGGGCGGCACCAGCCTGAGCGGCCAGGCGCTCACCGACGGCGTGCTCGTCGACGTGCGCCGCAATTTCAAGAAGGTCGAGGTGCTGGACGACGGCGCCCGGGTACGCGTGCAGCCCGGCGTCACCGTGCGCGCCCTGAACGCGCGCCTGGCGAAATACGGCCGCAAGTTCGGGCCCGACCCGGCGAGCGAGGTAGCCTGCACGATCGGCGGCGTGGTCGCCAACAACTCCTCCGGCATGGCCTGCGGCACCGTTGACAACGCCTACCAGACGCTGGAATCCGTCACCGTGGTGCTGCCCAGCGGCACCGTCGTCGACACCGGGGCGACGGATGCCGACCAGCGGCTGCGCGCCCTCGAGCCGGAGCTGCACGAGGGCCTGCTGCGCCTGGCCCGGCGGGTGCGCGGCAACGAGGCCTCCGTGGCGACCATCCGGCACCAGTTCTCGATGAAGAACACCATGGGCTACGGCCTGAACTCCCTGCTGGACTTCGACCGGCCGGCGGACATCCTCGCCCACCTGATCGTCGGCAGCGAGGGCACCCTGGGCTTCGTGGCGGGGGCGGTCTTCCGCACTGTGCCGCGCCCGACCCACACCGTCACCGGCCTGCTGGTCTTCCCCGGCCTGGAGGCCGCGAATGCGGCCCTGCCCGCCCTGGTGGGCACCGGGGCTGCGACCCTGGAGCTGATGGACGCCCTCTCCCTGAGGGTCGGCCAGGGCCTGGACGACGTTCCCCCGGTCGTGCGCGACCTGAAGGTGGCGGACCACGCCGCCCTGCTGATGGAGTACCAGGCCGACAGCCCCGAACGGCTCGCCGAGTTGCAGCGCGCGGGTCTGGGCATCATGCCGGGGCTGGGGCTCAGCGCCCCGGTCGAGTTCAGCGCGGACTCCGCCACCCGGGCACAGCTGTGGCACCTGCGGAAGGGGCTCTACGCATCCGTCGCCGGCGCCCGCCCCCAGGGCACCACGGCCCTGCTCGAGGACGTCGTCGTACCGGTCGACGCCCTCGGCCGCACCTGCGTCGAACTCATCCGTCTGTTCGACAAGTACAGCTACCGCAACAGCGTGATCTTCGGTCATGCCAAAGACGGCAACATCCACTTCATGCTCACCGACGGTTTCACCGGCAAGACCGAGCTGGAGCGCTACAGCGCCTTCACCGAGGACATGGTGAACCTGGTCCTCGGCGAGGGCGGGTCGCTGAAGGCCGAGCACGGCACCGGCCGGGTGATGGCCCCGTATGTGCGCCGCCAGTACGGCGACGAACTCTACGACGTGATGCGGCAGCTGAAGACGCTGTTCGACCCGTCCGGGATGCTCAACCCCGGCGTGCTGATGAACGACGACCCCGAGGTTCACCTGCGCGACATCAAGCTGGTGCCACCGGTGGCCGAGGTCGTCGACAGTTGCGTCTCCTGCGGCTACTGCGAACCCGTCTGCCCCAGCCGGGACCTGACCCTCACTCCCCGCCAGCGCATCGTCACCCTGCGCGCCATCGAGCAGGCCCGCCTCGACGGCGACCTGGCCCTGGCCGCGGAGCTGGAGAAGGACTACGCCTACGAGGGGGTGGAGACCTGCGCGGTGGACGGCATGTGCCAGACCGCCTGCCCGGTCAATATCAACACCGGCACCATGATGAAGCAGCTCCGCCGGGGCGAGGCCGGCCCGCTGATCAATGGTGTGTGGAACACCGCGGCCAAGAACTGGGGTGCCGTCACCCGCGGCGCCGGGCTGGCGCTCACCGTGGTGCGCAGGATTCCGACCCCGGTGGTGGAGGTTCCGAACAAACTGGGCCGGATGGTGCTCGGCACCGACACGCTGCCGCTGTACTCGAGCGAGCTGCCCGGCGGCGGCGGCTCCCGCACCCGCCCCGCGCCGGCTCTGGCCCCTGAGGCCGTCTACTTCCCGGCCTGCGTGCAGACCATGTTCGGTCCGGCCACCGCGGGAACACCGGGGGTGCAGGTCAGCTTCGAGCAGCTCTGCGAGCGGGCCGGCATCACCCTGGTCGTGCCGCCGGGCATCGACGGCCTCTGCTGCGGTACCCCGTGGTCGTCCAAGGGGCTCAAGACCGGCGAAGCCACCATGCGGGCCAAGACCCTCGCGGCGCTGCGCACGGCCACCCGGAACGGGGAGCTCGCCATCATCTGCGACGCGTCCTCCTGCACGGAGGGGCTGCGGCAGACGATCGAGGGCGACCTGGACGAGCCGCGCCTGCGCGTGATCGACGCCGTCCAGTTCGCGGCCGAACGCATCCTGCCCTCACTCCCCGAGTACCGCAAGATCGACTC
>JACMQV010000223.1 GCA_014376815.1 Cryobacterium sp. | reverse complement strand
TGGCGCCCGGGCGGCGCTGGTCTGGAATGTGTCGACGGCCCTGCTGGCCCGCCAGCACAACGATGCAAATCTCATCGCGATCGGCGCACGGCAGCACAGCGTCGAGGAGGCAAAGCTCTTCATCGACTCGTTTATCGCGGAGCCGTTCTCGGGCGAAGAGCGTCACGCCCGCCGCATCGCGCAGCTCGCGGAATACGAAGCAACCGGGCTGATCGCCAGCCACGAGATCGACTAACCGTGCCAGAGGGCCATTCCGTCCACCGCATCGCTCGCCAATTCGCCCGGCATTTCGTGGGAAAACAGACGGCCGTCTCGTCTCCGCAGGGCCGTTTCGCCGAGGGGGCGACCCTCCTCGACGGGCACACGATGATCGATGCCTGCGCCGTCGGCAAACAGATGTTCCTCGAATTCGACAATCACCTGTGGCTTCGGGTGCATCTCGGTCTCTACGGAGCCTGGGATTTCGCTGGCGACTTCACGGCGGATGCCTCCCTCACCTCTGCGAGGGGACGCCCGGGGCAGACTGCAGAGCGTGGCACGATCCTTGATCAGGATGCCGCCGAGGACTCCCTGTCGAGCATCGGTGCCCCCCGACGGCGCCGGCTACGAATGTCGGAGCAGGAAGAGCTCAGGGACACGGAGTTCAGCTTCCCAGCCGCGCCCGTCGGCGCCGTTCGCGTGCGACTGCTCACCCGTGACACCGTTGCTGACCTGCGCGGCCCCACAGCCTGCGAGGTGCAGACCCCCGAGCAGGTGGACGCTTCGGTCGCGAAGCTCGGTCCTGATCCGCTGGTGGACGACCAGACGCTCGGCGAGGAACGTTTCGTGACCATCATCCGCAAGAAGCCGACGCCGATCGGCCTGCTGCTGATGGACCAGTCGGTCGTCAGCGGCATCGGCAACGTCTACCGCGCCGAGCTGCTCTTCCGGGCCAGGGTGAACCCGTACGCCCCGGGGAAGACACTCAGCGAAGACACTGTGCGCGGGCTGTGGCGGGACTGGGCGCACCTGCTTGGCATCGGGGTGGAGACCGGCCAGATGATGACCATGGACGACCTCGATGCTGACGCGTGGCGGTCGGCCATGAAGAACCGCGCCGACCGGCACTGGGTCTACAAGCGCGAGGGTGTGCCCTGCCGGGTCTGCGGCACCCACATCACCCTGGCCGAGATGGGCGCCCGCAAGCTCTACTTCTGCCCGCACTGCCAGGCCTGACCCGCTTCGCCTGACCCGCTTCGCCTGACCCGCTCCAAGAGATAGGAACCTCACCCGATGAGACACAACCCCTCCTTCGCGCTGGACGACCCGGCCGAGATCAGGCGCCTGGTGCGGGAGAACCCGTGGGCGACCCTGATCAGCCATACCTCCGCCGGGGAACTCGTCGCCTCGCACTACCCGGTCGTGCTCGACGAGGACAGCGACGGGATCGTGCTGCTGAGCCACGTGGGCCGGCCGGACGAGCAACTGCACGAGCTCGGCCGGCACGAGCTGCTCGTGCTGATCCAGGGACCTCACGGCTACATCTCACCCGGCTGGTACGACGCGTCACCGGCCGTCCCCACCTGGAACTTCATCACCGCCCACCTCTACGGCATCCCGGAGCTGCTCAACGCCACCGACAACCTCGCCGTGCTCGACCGGCTCGTCGATCATTTCGAGGACCGGATGCCGGTGCCGCGGCGACTGAACGACACCGCCGACAATGCCGTCTACGCCG
>JACMQV010000222.1 GCA_014376815.1 Cryobacterium sp. | reverse complement strand
CCTCGTTGGGCATGGTGCGCCAGTGGCAGACGTTGTTCTATGACGGGCGGCATTCCTTCACTGACCTCAACACCGGGCATGGTTCCGCCATGGTGCCGGACTTCGTGAAGCTGTCGGAGGCCTACGGCGCCCTGGCCATCCGCGTCACCAGCCCCGACCAGGTCGACGATGCCATCAAGCTGGCGTTGGCGACGAATGACCGACCGGTCGTGATCGACTTCATCGTGAGCCGCGACGCCATGGTGTGGCCGATGGTGCCGCAGGGCGTCAGCAACAGCTACGTCCAGTACGCGAAAGAGCATGCACCGACCTGGGGAGAGGAATAATCATGACCACCCACGTTCTGAGCCTCCTCGTCGAGGACAAGCCCGGCCTGCTCACGCGCGTCGCCGGCCTGTTCGCCCGCCGCGGATTCAATATCGAGAGTCTCGCGGTCGGCCACACCGAAATCCCCGGCCTGTCCCGCATCACGATCCTCGTCGACGTCGAAGACGCGCCGCTGGAACAGGTGACCAAGCAGCTGAACAAGCTGATCAACGTCATCAAGATCGTCGAACTGGACCCGTCGCAGTCCGTGCAGCGCGAGCACCTGCTGGTCAAGGTGCGCGCCGACAACACGACCCGGTCGATGGTGCTGGAAGCCGTCACCCTGTTCCGCGCCCGTGTCGTCGACGTGTCCGTCGACGCCGTCGTGATCGAGGTCACGGGCGACTCCGGCAAGACCCAGGCGTTGCTGCGCGTCCTCGAGCCCTACGGGATCAAGGAAATCGCCCAGTCCGGCCTGCTGGCCATCGGTCGCGGTTCAAAATCCATCAGCGAACGCGCCCTCAAAAACTAAAGATCTACCACCGACAACAACAAGGAGAACATTCACTCGTGTCTGAGATTTACTACGACAAAGACGCCGACCTGTCGATCATCCAGGGCAAGAAGGTGGCCGTCATCGGCTACGGCTCCCAGGGTCACGCCCATGCCCAGAACCTCCGCGACTCGGGTGTCGAGGTCGTCATCGGCCTCAAGGAGGGCTCGAAGTCCAAGGCCAAGGCCGAAGAGGCCGGCTTCACCGTTCTCAGCACCGCCGAGGCATCCGCCTGGGCCGACGTCATCGTCATCCTCGCGCCCGACCAGGTGCAGCGTCACCTGTTCGCCGCCGACGTGCTGCCGAACCTCGCCGAAGGCAAGGCCCTCGTCTTCGGACACGGCTTCAACATCCGTTTCGGCTACATCCAGGCCCCCGAGGGCATCGACGTCGTCATGGTCGCCCCCAAGGGACCGGGCCACACCGTGCGCCGCGAGTACGAGGCCGGTCGCGGTGTTCCCGTGATCGTGGCCGTTGAGAAGGACGCGTCGGGCCAGGCCTGGCCGCTCACCCTCAGCTACGCCAAGGCCATCGGCGGCCTGCGTGCCGCCGGCATCAAGACCACCTTCACCGAAGAGACCGAAACCGACCTCTTCGGCGAGCAGGCCGTTCTCTGCGGCGGCGCGTCACAGCTGATCCAGTACGGCTTCGAGGTTCTCACCGAGGCCGGCTACCAGCCGCAGGTCGCCTACTTCGAGGTGCTGCACGAGCTCAAGCTGATCGTCGACCTGATGTGGGAGGGCGGCATCGCCAAGCAGCGCTGGAGCGTCTCCGACACGGCTGAGTACGGGGACTACGTTTCCGGCCCGCGCGTGATCGACCCGCACGTCAAGGAGAATATGAAGGCCGTTCTCGCCGACATCCAGAGCGGCGCGTTCGCCGAACGGTTCATCAAGGACCAGGACGCCGGAGCACCGGAGTTCCTCGCCCTGCGCAAGAAGGGCGAAGAGCACCCGATCGAGGCCACCGGCCGCGAATTGCGCAAGCTGTTCGCTTGGAACGCTTCCACCGACGACGACTACGTCGACGGTGAAGCCGCGCGCTAACACCTCAGCGCGCTCAACCAGCGGGACCAATCCACTCGATTGGCCCCGTTGTTGCGTTAAAGGATGCTGCTCGGCTTCGCCTGGCGTCACCGGACCCGGCGGCCGGCGAGGAGACCGGCTGCGCCGGGCCGCGCCGCCCGACGCCGAGGTGGTCGAACCGACCCGCTGGACCGCGTGAACCACAACATCCCGCCGACCGTGCCGCGAGCTTCCCGCTGAACCTGCGGCCGAACGCCGTGCATCTTCGGCGGTGCGGGCAATGGACCTCCGGAGAACCTTCACGGAATGGGAGGTGAACAGGTAACGGACGCGTACGGTACCGCGATCCGGCACCCCCAGACTGGGGGCATGAGTTCTTTGAATAGACGTGATCTGCTGCGATCCGCCGGCGTCATCGCCTTTGCCGGCGCTTCCGCGAGCGCGGTAGAGGGCCGGCCCGCCCAGGCCGCCGGTTCCGCGGTTCTCCCCGATTTCCGGCACGGCGTCGCCTCCGGCGACCCTCTGCCGGACAGTGTGCTGCTCTGGACCCGCATCACCCCGACGCCCGATGCGCTCCCCGGCTCGGGACTCGGTTCGGATGTCACGGTGGACTGGGAGGTGGCCGAGGACTCCGGATTCCTGCGAGTGGCCGCGAGCGGTTCCGCCGCAACGGGCCCGTCGCGCGACCACACGGTCAAGGTGGTCCCAGCCGGGCTGCGCCCCGGTACCACCTACTGGTACCGCTTCAGCGTCGCAGGCGTGACCTCGCCGACGGGGCGCACGCGCACGGCGCCGGCCGCCGGGGCTGCCGTGGACCGGCTGCGCATGGGCGTCGTATCCTGTGCCAACTGGCAGGCCGGCTACTTCTCGGCCTATCGCTACCTCGCCGACCGGGGCGACCTGGACGTCGTGCTTCACCTCGGCGACTACCTCTACGAGTACGCTCCGGGCGAGTACCAGGCACGCGACGTCGTCGTGCGTCCGCATGATCCGGCGGTCGAAATGACCACGCTGGCCCATTACCGGCGTCGGCATGCCCAATACAAGACCGACCTCGACCTGCAGGCGCTGCACGCCGCAGTCCCGTTCGTGGTGACCTGGGACGATCACGAGTTCGCCAACGATGCCTGGTCGGGCGGTGCGGAGAACCATACTGAGGGCGCTGAGGGCACCTGGGTGGTGCGCCGCGAGGCATCCAAACAGGCCTACGCCGAGTGGATGCCGGTGCGCTTCGAGCCCGGCGGCCACATCTACCGGCGCTTCACGTTCGGCTCCCTCGCCAGCATCTCGATGCTGGACCTGCGCAGCTACCGAAGCCAGCAGGCGGCGAGCGTCGCCGATCCCGCCATCGGCAGCCCGACGCGTACCCTGACCGGTGACGCGCAGATGAATTGGCTGCTGGACGGCTTCTCCTCACGCCAGGCCCAGTGGAAGCTGATCGGCAACCCCGTGATGATCGCGCCCGTCCGGTTCCCCTCCACCCTCAGCACGCAGGAGGTCGGCGCCGTCGGACAACTGCTCGGCTCCACCACGATCGACGGCGTCCCCTACAACGTGGACCAGTGGGACGGCTACACGGCGGACCGAAGCCGGGTGATCGGCCACCTGCGGGACAACGCGATCACAGATACGGTCTTCCTCACCGGCGACATCCACTCCGGCTGGGCCTGCGATGTGCCGGCGGACCCGCTCACTTACCCGTCGAACGGGGCGTCCGTGGCCGCGGAGCTGGTCTGCACCTCGGTGACCAGCGACAATCTGGACGACATCCTGGGGACACCGCCGCGCACGGCCTCCCTCGCCGTCGAGGAAGCCTTCAAGACCGCGAACCCCCACGTCAAGTACCTGGACTTCGACTCCCACGGCTTCTCCGTGCTCGAGGTCACGCCGTCTGCGCTGCGGATGGACTGGTACGTACTCTCCGAGCGCACCAACCGTGCGGCGACCAGCAGCCTGTCCGCGTCCTGGCAGGTTGACGCCGGAACCCAGTCGGTCAGGCTCGCCCGGTGACCCCGGTGACGGCCGACCGTCGGCAATTCCTCCGGCTGGCCGTGGCCGGTGGCGCCTCCGTCGTTCTGTCCGCCGCGGCCGGGAGCGCCTTCCCCGCTTCCGCCCAGGCGGCCGGTGCTCAGGTCGCGTCGGCCCGCACCCGTGTCTACGTCATGGTGGTGGACGGCTGCCGACCTGATGAGATCACGTCGCAGCTCACCCCCAGGCTGGCGGCGTTGCGCGCGGATGGGACCGATTTTCCCGGCGCCCGGTCGCTGCCGGTGATGGAGACCATCCCCAACCACGTGATGATGATGACCGGGGTGCGACCGGTTCGCTCCGGCGTGCCCGCCAACGCCGTCTACGACCGTGCCGCCGCAGTCGTGCGCGACCTGGATCGGCCGACCGATCTGCGCTTCCCGACCCTGCTCGACCGGCTCAGGGACACAGGGTTCACGACAGGCTCTGTACTCAGCAAGAGGTACCTCTTCGGCATCTTCGGTGAGCGTGCCAGTTACCGCTGGGAGCCGTCTCCGCTCCTCCCGGTGACCGGGCACGCACCGGACGACTTCACGATGGATGCCCTGATCGCCATGGTCGACGGCGCCGATCCCGACTTCGTGTTCACCAACCTCGGTGACGTCGACCGGGTGGGGCACTCGGATGTCACCGGCACCACCCTGCAGGTGGCCCGGACCGCTGCCCTGCGCGACACCGACAACCAGGTCGGCCGCTTCGTGGACCACCTGGTGGCCACCGGCCGCTGGGAGAGCAGCGTGCTGATCGTGCTCGCGGACCACTCCATGGACTGGTCCATCCCGTCGAACGTCATCTCCGTGGATCAGATTCTCAGTGCGCGCTCGGCCCTGCGGGCGCAGATCCAGATCGCACAGAACGGCGGGGCCGACCTGCTCTACTGGACCGGGCCGGCGGCCGCCCGTGATGCCGGGCTGGCCGAGGTCCGCGCTCTGGTGGCGGCGCATCCCGGGGTGCTGTCGATCAGCGATCCGGCCGAGTTGATCCTGGGACCGGAGGCTGGCGACCTGGTCGCGTTCTGCCGGGCCGGCTGGCGTTTCTCTGATCCGTGGATCGCGTCCAACCCCATCCCCGGCAATCACGGGCACCCCGCCACGGAACCGATCCCGTTCTTCATCAGCGGAGGCAGTCCGCGGGTCATTCGCGGTGCCGCACTGTCCGAGCCGGCGCGCACGATCGACGTGGCGCCCACAGTCGGTGAGCTGTTCGGTCTGGCCGCGCCGACGGGCGGCTATGACGGCACCGCGAGGGCCGGGGCGTTCAGATCCTGACGGGAGACACGGGCGTCGGCGTGGCCGGGCCCCGGCAATCAGCCGGGGGAGTAACTTGAGCCGTGCAGGGCGAGAGCGCCCCGATCGCGTCGACGAAGAAGTCACCAATGAAGGCACTGGTCTATCACGGTCCCGGCAAGAAGTCCTGGCAGGACGTGCCAGACCCGAAGATCGCCCAGCCATCAGACGCGATCGTGCGGGTCGACACCACCACCATCTGCGGCACCGACCTGCACATCCTCAAGGGCGACGTTCCCGCCGTGCAGGACGGCCGCATCCTCGGCCATGAGGGCGTGGGCACGATCACGGAGGTCGGCAGCGCCGTCGCAACCCTGGCCGTCGGCGACCGCGTCATCATCTCCTGCATCAAGTCCTGCGGGCGCTGCGCCAACTGCAAGAGCGGGCTCTACTCGCACTGCCTCGGCGACGAGGGCCAGGCCGGCACCGGCTGGATCTTCGGCCACCTCATCGACGGCACCCAGGCCGAATTCGTGCGGGTGCCGTATGCCGAGAACTCGCTGCACAAGCTGCCGGAAGGCGTGACCGACGAGCAGGCCGTGATGCTGTCCGACATCCTGCCCACGGGGTTCGAGATGGGCGTTCAGTACGGCCGGGTCAAGCCGGGAGACGTGGTGGCCGTGATCGGAGCCGGACCGGTCGGGCTGGCTGCCATCGCGACCGCCGGGCTCTACGGCGCCGCCAGCATCATCGCCGTCGACCTGGACGAGAACCGGCTCGAGCAGGCCCGTCATTTCGGGGCGACGGATGTGGTCGTCTCGGGGGCCGCGGACTGGAAAGAGCAGGTGCTCGCGTTGACCGACGGAGCGGGCGTCGACGTCGCCATCGAGGCGGTCGGCATCCCCGCCACCTTCGCCATGGCGCTCGAGGTGGTGCGCCCCGGGGGCAACGTGGCCAACGTCGGTGTGCACGGGAAGCCCGTCGAGCTGCACCTGGAGAACCTGTGGATCCAGAACATCAACATCAGCATGGGGCTGGTGAACACCAACACCACGCCCATGCTGCTCAAACTGGTGGCGCAGCACAAGATCCCGGCCGAGAAGCTCGCGACGCACCGCTTCAGCTTCGACCAGATCCTGGACGCCTACGACACCTTCTCCCGCGCTGCCGAAACGAAGGCCCTGAAGGTCGTGATCAGTCGGTCGTGACCCGCGGGTCGCGACTGTTGCCCGTTCGGACGAATGTTGCCGGCACAGCGGCAACATTCGTCCGCTTCGGCAACAGTTGCGCTGCAGACGATCGACTCGGCGGCTCGGTACGCTGGGGAGATGACTTCTGGAACCGGCAACGGCGACGATCGAGACCGCGACGCCCTGGGCTGGGCCGGCGACGACGACCCCACCCTCGTGTCCGGGGCTGAAACGGGCGAACCCGGTACGACGGCCGCGCCCGCCGCGCCCTCCGCCGAGCAGGCCGCCACCGAGCAGTCCGGTGATCCCGACATCTCCGAGGTCCCGGAGGGCTGGACCATCGCCGGACCGACCGCGGCCGTGGAAGAGGCCGCGGCGGCGGCCACTCCCGCCGCGATGAGCTCCGTCACCCTGATCGCCCTGGGCGTGTTCGGGGGCATCTACCTGCTCTACACGATCGGCTGGTTCGTCGGGGTCGGCCGGATCCAGAATCCGCTCGTCGCCCCGCTGGGCCAGTTCATGTTCTCCCTCGGCCTCTGGCTGGCCGTCGCCGCCCCCGCGGTCTGGTTCGCCGTCACGTTCTGGCTGACCGGCACCCATCCGAGAGCGCGGATCGGCTGGCTGCTCCTCGGAGTCGTGCTGCTCGCACCGGTGCCGTTCATCTTCGGAAACGGGGCGATCTCATGAGCGACGCGAAACTGACGACATCCGCTGCCGCACCGGGATCCCGGCGCCGCACGCCGCGCTGGCTCCGTTTCGGGATCGCCATCGTGTTCGGCCTCTTCTACGCCTATGACTTGTGGGAGGGCCTCGGCAACCTGGTCGGCCTGAACCAGACCGTGCAGGGCCTCGACACCCAGTTCAGCGGCTTCGGCCTGTTCGTGCTGCTCACCGGCATCCTGCTGCCCATCCTCGTCTACGTGCTGGCCGCCTGGCTCGGCCGTGCCCGGGGAGCGGGCGCCCAGGCGGGGCTGTTCCTCGCCGGACTCTGCCTCAACGCGGCCATCGCCGCCGACATCTTCATGTTCGGACTGGGCAGCCTGCTCGCCTAGCCATCCGGCGGTCAGACGATGGCCGTCACGATCAGGCCCATCAGCACGAGCTGGCCGGCAAGGCGCGGCACGAGGGGTATCGCGGCCGGCCCGAAGCGGTCCGGGTAGCGGGCGGCGAAGGCGTTCGCGGGGAAGACGGCGGCCAGGAAGGCGACCAGGCACACCCCGGCCGTAACAATCGTGGCCGGGATGAGCAGGCCGAGGCCACCGGCGACCTCGCAGACCCCGGTCACGATCACAAGATGGCGCGGGCTCAGAACCCCGGCGAAGCGCAGTCGGGGCGGGATCATCGCCGCCATCGTGCGCGCGACGGCCGGCACGAAGTGGGTGATTCCGGCCCCGATGAAGACCACGGCCAGGACGATGCGGAGTGCGGACTGTACGTCCGTGAAGGTAACGCTGCTCATGCCTCCATTCTGCAGCCGATAGAGTGTTGGCATATCGGGCGCCCCACGGTCGCGGCGCATTCCACGCTCTTACGCTGCTATCGGAGGATCCGTTTTCGTGTCAAAACCAGTTGTCTTGATCGCTGAAGAACTATCACCTGCCACCGTTGATGCCCTCGGCCCGGACTTCGAGGTTCGCTCCGTAGACGGCACCGACCGGGTCGCTCTGCTCAGCGAACTGGCCACCGCGCACGCCGTGCTCGTCCGCTCCGCCACCAAGGTGGATGCCGAGGCCATCGCCGCCGCCCCCCTGCTCAAGGTCATCGCCCGCGCGGGCGTCGGACTCGACAACGTCGACATCAAGGCGGCCACCGCCGCCGGCGTCATGGTCGTCAACGCCCCGACCTCCAACATCATCTCGGCGGCTGAACTCACCGTCGGGCACATCATCAGCCTGGCCCGCCACATCCCGGCCGCCCACGGCGCGCTGGCACAGGGGCAGTGGAAGCGTTCCAAGTACACCGGCGTCGAGCTCTACGAGAAGACCATCGGCATCATCGGGCTCGGCCGGATCGGCGCCCTCATCGCCGCGCGAATGCAGGCTTTCGGCACCAACATCATCGCGTACGACCCCTACATCACCTCGGCCCGCGCCCAGCAGCTGGGCGTGCAGCCGGTCAGCCTCGACGAGCTCCTGGCCCAGTCCGACTTCATCACCATCCACATGCCGAAGACGGCGGAGACCACCGGCATGATCGGCGCGGAGCAGTTCAAGCTGATGAAGCCGACCGCGTTCGTCGTGAACGTGGCCCGCGGCGGGCTCATCGACGAGGACGCCCTCTACGACGCCCTCACCGCCGGCACGATCGCCGGCGCCGGCCTCGACGTCTATGTCCAAGAGCCGCCGACCGGATCGAAGCTGCTCGGCCTGGACAACATCATCACCACGCCCCACCTCGGCGCCTCCACCGACGAGGCCCAGGAGAAAGCCGGCGTGTCCGTCGCCAAGTCGGTGCGTCTGGCACTGTCGGGCGAGCTCGTCCCCGACGCGGTCAACGTCGCCGGCGGCGTCATCGACCCCTACGTGCGCCCCGGCATCCCCCTGGTCGAGAAGCTCGGCCAGGTCTTCTCCGGCCTCGGCGCCCACAGCCCGCTGACCAGCGTCGACGTGGAGGTGCGCGGCGAGCTCGCCGACTACGACGTCAGCGTGCTGCGGCTCGCCGCGCTCAAGGGCATCTTCACCAATGTCGTCAGCGAGACCGTGTCCTACGTCAACGCGCCGCTCCTCGCCGAGCAGCGCGGCGTCACCGTGCGCATGATCACCGACAAGGAGTCGCCGGAGTACCGCAACGTCATCACCCTGCGCGGCGCCCTCGCGGACGGCTCGCAGGTGTCGGTGTCAGGCACCCTGACCGGCACGAAGCAGATCGAGAAGATCGTCGAAATCAACGGCTACGACGTCGAGGTGCCCTTCGACGAGCACCTGATCGTGATGGTCTACACGGACCGTCCGGGCATCGTCGCCGTCTACGGCCGCGAGTTCGGCGACGCGCAGATCAACATCGCCGGAATGCAGATCGCCCGCCACGTCGCCGGCGGCAAGGCGCTCAGCGTGCTGACGGTGGACTCGCCCGTCCCGGCCAGCCTGCTGGCCAAGGTGCGCGACGCGATCGATGCCGACACCATGGTCGAAATCGCCATCACCGAGTAATCACCGCGCGGCGGGCCGTTCGGCCATCCGGCCGATCACGGCCAGCAACCGGTCCAGTCTCGCCGCCGATGTCTCATCGGCGGCGAGCCGGCCCGGGGTCGCGAGGGTGGATTCGTAGTACAGCCCGTCACTGATCAGCATGATCGTCTCGGCCACGTCCGGGTCTCCCACCGCCTCCTCGATAGCGCTCAGCCACTGGCGCCGAGTTGAGGCCAGGGCCCGGTTGGCGAGCGGATGCGCCCCCTGCGCCAGGCAGACGGCGGCGCCGATCGCCTGGTCCAGTGCCGTTCCCTCGCTCATGGACGTGCGGATCAGGTAGTCGACCGGGCCCGCCGGCGCCGCCCGGATCTGCTCGACATCGTCGGCCACGAGCGCGTCCAGCCGGGCCAGCAGCCCCTCGACGAGGGCGTCCTTCGAGCCGAAGTGGTAGAGCAGGCCGCCCTTGGACAGCCCGGCGGCCGTGGCGACCGCCTCCAGCGTGGTCGCCCGTTCGCCCTGGTCGATCAGGAGCTGCGCGAAGGCGTCCAGGATGCGGTCGCGCGTGGGGGAGCGGCGCGGTGCGGTCCTCACGGGGGAGGCGGGGTCAGAGGTCATGGTGCTACTATACCGTCTGGACGGTTTACTTCACCGTCTGGACGGTACAGTCATCGTCCCTGACCCCGAAAGCAGTCGTGACCGTGTCGAACTCCCTCCGTGAGACCAGCCCCATCGCCGCCGAGAGCCGGGTGATCAGCTCCCGCCGCCGGTGGTGGGCGCTCGTCGTGCTGATGCTGCCGGTGCTGCTCGTGTCGATCGACAACACGGTGCTCAACCTGGCCCTGCCCGCCATTTCGGAGGACCTCCGCCCGACCGGCACCCAACTGCTCTGGGTGATCGACATCTACCCGCTCATGCTCGCCGGGCTCCTGGTGGCCATGGGCAGCCTCGGTGACCGGACCGGGCGGCGCCGGCTGCTCCTGATCGGATCGGCCGGTTTCGGCGCGGTCTCCGTGGTGGCGGCCTTCGCTCCGACCGTCGAGTGGCTCATCGTCGATCGCGCCGTGCTGGGTTTCTTCGGCGCGATGCTGATGCCGCCGACGCTGTCCCTGCTGCGGTCCGTCTTCACCGACCGCAACCAGCGCCGCCTGGCCATCGCCATCTGGGCGAGTGGCTTCGCCGCCGGCAGCGCACTCGGACCCGTGGTGGGCGGCGTGCTGCTGGAGCACTTCGCGTGGGGCTCCGTGTTCCTGCTGGCCGTGCCGCTGCTGGTGCCGCTGCTGGTGCTCGGCCCGCTGCTGGTGCCTGAATCCCGCGATCCGAACCCCGGGCGCGTCGACGTGTGGAGCATCGTGCTCTCGCTGGCCACCATGCTGCCGGTCGTCTACGGCATCAAAGCCGTGGCCGAAGCCGGCGCCACTCTCGCGGCACTGGCGCCGATCGCGCTCGGACTCGGAGCAGGCATCCTCTTCGTGCGCCGACAGCCCCGTCTGGCTCACCCGATGATCGACCTGGCCTTGTTCCGGCAGGGCGCGTTCAGCGGCGCGATCGGAGTCAACCTGCTGAGCGTCGTCGCGCTCGTCGGCGGGTTGTTCTTCGTCTCCCAGTACCTGCAGCTCGTGCTGGGGCTGTCGCCCCTGGCCGCCGGGCTCGTGCTGGTGCCGGGGCTGCTGGCCATGATCGTGTCGGGCCTGGTCATCGTCCCGATCGCCCGCCGCGTGCGGCCCTCGGTCGTGGTGCCGGTGGCGCTACTGGTCTCGGCCGGCGGCTACGCGGCCGCCGCCCTCGGCGGGGCGGACCTGGACGCGGCCGGGATCGCGCTCGTCTTCGTCGCCCTCGGGATCGGAATCGGTGCTGCCGAGACGGTATCGAACGAATTGATCGTGGCGAGCGCCCCGGCGGACAAGATGGGCGCGGCATCCGCTGTCGGGGAGACCGCCTATGAGCTCGGTGCGGTGCTCGGCACCACGATCCTCGGCACCATCCTGACGGCGAGCTACCGCGGCTCGGTCGTGCTGCCGGACGCGCTCACGGCGGCGCAGCGCTCGGCCGCCTCCGAAACCCTCGGCGGCGCGGGGGCCGTGGCCGACGGGCTGCCGTCCGGCCTCGCGGCCGTGCTGCTCCAGTCGGCCCGCGATGCCTTCGCCGGCGGAATCGGCCCCACGGCCTGGATCGGCGCCGGACTGGTGCTGGCGGCGGCCCTCGTGGCGCTGGTCACCCTGCGCAAGGCCACCTGAGCGGTCGGTGTGCCGGCGGATGTCCGGGGTGCCGGCCCCGCCGCCGGCATCGGCACCCGGGGATCGGCCTAGACGTCGTCGATCGACCGCTTCTCGGACGTGACCTGCTCGCCGTTCGCCGGGTCGACCGCGCTGCGCACCGTCGTCACGCTGCTGCGCTTGCGGGTCAGCAGCACGACGCCGAGGATGACGATGACCGCTCCGGCGCCCATCAGGATGTAGCCGACCAGCTCGACGTCGATCCAGTCGACGCTGATGTTCAGGGCGTAAACCAGGACGGCGCCGACGACGATGAGGAAGATTCCCAATCCGAGACTCATGGAACTGCTTTCTGTTGGTTGTCAGGAATTGTCCAGCTTAGACAATTGATCCGCCGCAGTAGGGTTTATCTACAGCCAACGTCCAGACATACGGAGTCGAATGTCCCCTCAGATCAAGCTCGCCGTCATTCCCGGAGATGGGATCGGCCCCGAGGTCGTCGCCGAAGCGGTCAAGGTTCTGGGTGCCGCCACGGCATCGGAGGACGTGACGTTCGACCTGACCTGGTTCTCCCTCGGCGCGGCCCGGTTCCTCGAAACCGGTGACGTGCTCACCGACGAGGACCTCGCCTCGATCGCCGACCACGACGCCATCCTGCTCGGAGCCGTCGGCGGCGTTCCCGGCGACCCCCGGCTCAGAGACGCCAACATCGAACGCGGCCTGCTCCTCAAGCTGCGCTTCTCGCTCGATCACTACGTCAACCTGCGCCCGAGCGTGCTGTTCCCGGGCGTCCAGAGCCCGCTCGCCGCACCCGGCCACATCGATTTCGTCGTGGTGCGTGAGGGCACCGAGGGCCCCTACGTCGGCAACGGCGGGGCGATCCGCCAGGGCACGCCGCACGAGGTCGCCAACGAGGTGTCCGTGAACACCGCCTTCGGGGTTGAACGGGTCGTGCGGCACGCCTTCGCCGTCGCAGAGGCCCGGCCGGCCAAACACCTCACCCTGGTGCACAAGACCAATGTGCTCGTCTTCGCCGGCAGCCTCTGGCAGCGCGTCGTCACATCCGTCGCCGCCGAGTTCCCCGAGGTGGCCGTCGACTACCTGCACGTGGATGCGGCGACGATTTTCCTCGTCACGAATCCGAGTAGGTTTGATGTCATCGTCACGGACAACCTCTTCGGCGATATCCTGACCGATCTGGCGGCGGCGATCAGCGGCGGCATCGGTCTCGCGGCCTCCGGGAACATCAACCCCGAGGGCCGGTTCCCCAGCATGTTCGAGCCCGTACACGGTTCGGCCCCGGACATCGCGGGCAAGCAGCTGGCAGACCCCACGGCGGCCATCCTCTCGGTCGCGCTCCTCCTGGACCACCTGGGCCTCGCGGATGCGTCGAAGCGGGTTTCCGCCGCCGTCACCGCCGATATCGCCGCCCGTGATTCGGCGCCTCGGAGCACCTCCGAGGTGGGCGATGCCATCGTGACCCGACTGACAGACAAGGGACTCCAATGAGCCAGGCAGCACCCAGCGAGACCACACCGACCGAGACCGCGACCGAGACCAGGACCTTCCCGCTGAGCTTCTCCGTCACCCCCTCCGAGGCGGCCAGGTCGGTGGTCGAGCGCGAGGACATCCTCGCCGACCCCGGATTCGGCAAGAAGTTCACCGACCACATGGTCGCGATCGACTGGACCATCGCTGAGGGCTGGTACAACGCCCGCGTCATGCCCTACGGGCCGCTCCAGCTGGACCCGGCGTCCTCCGTGCTGCACTACGGTCAGGAGATCTTCGAGGGTCTCAAGGCCTACCGCCACGCCGACGGTTCGATCTGGACCTTCCGCCCCGAGAAGAACGCGAAGCGGCTGCAGCGCTCGGCACGGCGCCTGGCGCTGCCCGAACTGCCGGCGGCCGACTTCATCGAATCGATCAAGCAGCTGATCGCCCTCGACGGCGAATGGGTGCCCTCGGCTCCGGAAACCAGCCTGTACCTGCGCCCGTTCATGATCGCCAACGAGAGCTTCCTCGGCGTGCGGGCCGCTCACCAGGTCGGTTACTACGTGATCGCCAGCCCGGCCGGGGCCTACTTCGCCGACGGCGTGGCCCCGATCAAGATCTGGCTGTCGACCGAGTACTCCCGCGCCGGTCGCGGCGGCACCGGAGCGGCCAAGTGCGGCGGCAACTACGCCGCCAGCCTGCTGCCCCAGATGCAGGCCTACGACAACGGCTGCGCTCAGGTGCTCTTCCTCGACGGCGAGACCAGCAGCCGCATCGACGAGCTCGGCGGCATGAACGTGTTCTTCGTCTACGGCACCGACACGCTCGTCACCCCGCGCCTGACCGGGTCCATCCTCGAGGGCGTCACGCGCGACAGCATCATCCAGCTGGCCCGGGACCGCGGCATGACCGTTCAGGAGCGCGACGTGACTCTCGGGGACTGGCAGGAGGGCGTGGCGTCCGGGGCCATCACCGAGGTCTTCGCCTGCGGAACGGCCGCCGTCGTCACCCCCATCTCCCAGCTGAAGGGCCCCGGCCTCGAAATCGGCGACCCGGATGCCCCGGCCGGCCGGATCACGATGGCGCTCCGCCAGGAGCTGACCGACATCCAGTACGGCCGCCTGCCTGACCGCCACGGCTGGCTCACCCGCCTCGACGTCCCGGTCGGAACCGAATGAAGATCGCGCGGTTCAGTCACGACGGGCTGATCTCGTTCGGGATCATCGACGACGACGAGCTGGTGGTGCTCAAGGGTGACCCCATGTTCGCCGGCTACGACCCGACGGGGCAGCGCGTGCCCGTGCGGGACGTGAAGCTGCTCGCCCCGGTGATCCCGCGGTCCAAGGTGGTCGGGATGGCCTGGTCCTACTTCGCCGACGCGGACGAGCAGTCCACCGCCGTCGTCTCGGAACCGAGGTTCTTCCTCAAGCCGAACACCGCCGTCGTGGGCCCCGGCGACCCGATCGTGCTGCCGGCCGCGTCGCAGGACGTGCGCGTGGAGGGTGAACTCGCCATCGTGATCGGCAAGATCACAAAAAACGTGTCCGTCCTCGACGCGGAGGACGCGATCTTCGGTTACACGGTCGCGAACGACGTCACCGCCGTCGACCTGCGCGAGCGCGACGGGCACCTGACCCGGGCCAAGAGCTTCGACTCCTTCTGCCCGCTCGGCCCGGTCATCGACACCGAGTTCGACTGGACGGGCCTCTCGATCGAATCCCGCATCAACGGAGAGACCTTCCAGGCCGGCACGGCGGAGCTGCTCAAGCACACCGTGGCGGAGATGATCTCCTTCGTCTCCGGCGTCTTCACGCTGCTGCCGGGGGACGTCATCCTGACCGGGGCACCCGGCCGCGCGCGCGCCGTCGCCGACGGCGACACCGTCCAGATCGAGATCCCGGGAATCGGCGTGTTGTCGAACCCGGTACGTCGGGCCTGAACCAGCCCGGCGGACTGCCTGACCGGCCGTCAGCCGATCGCCGGCGCGTCCTGCGGGAACCAGGCCCGGATCTGGTGCAGCGCCGTGTCGAGAAGCGCGACCGATTCGGCCGCGTTGACCCGGGCGAGGAGCATGGCGCTCATGCCCAGCGAGGCCAGGGTCCTGGCGCGCTCCGGGGCGCGGGTCTGCCCCGCGTCGCCGGGGACGGGCCCGGGGTCTCCCGGTGCCGACTCCGCCGCCCGGAGCGCGTCCTGCAAGGCGCGGGTCAGCTCCGACCGGTAGCCGTCTACGACCTGTCGGGCCGGCGCGTCGTGACCGGCGAGGCCGGCGGCGCAGTTCACAAGCAGGCAGCCGCGGCGGGGGGAGTCCTCCGGCAGGGCGGCCACCGTCGACCGGAGCTCCTCGAAATAGGCCACGAGCGAGGTCCGTCCGACCCCGGCCCCGGTCAGGATGCGCAGCCGCGGCCGGATCACGGTGTCCTGGTAGTCCTCGACGGCGGCGTCGAAGAGGCCGCGCTTGCTGCCGAAGGCGTGATAGAGGCTGGACCGCCTGAGCCCGGTGGCATCTTCGAGGTCGGCGAGGGAGGCCGCCTCGAACCCCCGGTCCCAGAACAGGTCCCGGGCCGCCTGCACCACGGTCGTGCGTTCGAAACTCTGCAACCGTCCCATGGTGTTTCCTCCGTGTTCGCTGTGAGTGGTTTTGTGTATCGCTCAGTACACAATATATTAGACCATCCGTTACAAAACAGTAGAGGAGCCCCCCATGGCCTCGTCCATCACCGCCACCACCAGCACCCAGATCCAGCTCGCCGCCCGCCCCATCGGCTGGCCGACGGATGCCGACTTCGGCACCATCCGGATCGAGCTGCCCGACCTGGCCCCCGGCCAGGTGCGCGTCGCCAACGAATTCGTCTCGGTTGACCCCTACATGCGCGGGCGGATGAACGACGCCAAGTCCTACTCCGCTCCCTACGCGCTGGGGGAGACCATGACCGGCGGGGCCGTCGGCCGTGTCGTCGCCTCCGCCGCCGACGAGATCAAGGTCGGTGACATCGTCGTGCACCAGTTCGGCTGGCGCGACCTGGTCCAGGAGGACGCCGCCGCCTTCCGCGTCGTCCCCGAACTCCCCGGCGTGCCGCTCTCCGCCTACCTCGGCGTGCTCGGCATGACCGCCCTCACCGCCTACGTCGGGCTCCTCGAGGTCGCCGGGCTCAAGGAAGGCGACACCGTCTTCGTCTCCGGCGCGGCCGGAGCCGTCGGCAGCATGGTCGGCCAGATCGCCCGGCTCAAGGGCGCCAAGCGTGTCATCGGCTCCGCCGGATCGGCCGAGAAGGTCGCCCTCCTGACCGAGAAGTACGGCTTCGACGCCGCCTTCAACTACAAGGACGGCGACATCGCCGGGCAGCTCGCCGCGGCCGCTCCGGACGGCATCGACGTCTACTTCGACAACGTCGGCGGGGAGCACCTCGAGGCGGCCCTGGCCAGCTTCAACGACGGCGGACGGGCCGCCCTCTGCGGCGCCATCTCCGTGTACAACAACACCGCGGCATCCGCCGGCCCCCGCAACATGGCGAACATGATCGGTCGCGGCCTGACTCTCAAGGGCTTCATCGTCGGAAACTACGTGCAGCACTTCGCCGCGTTCTCGACCGACATGGCCGGCTGGCTCGCCTCGGGGGAGGTCGTCTTCGACGAGACCGTGGTAGACGGGATCGACCACGCGGTCGAGGCCTTCCTCGGCCTCATGCGCGG
>JACMQV010000221.1 GCA_014376815.1 Cryobacterium sp. | reverse complement strand
TCGGCGGAGAACCTGATCGCGGAGAGCCGGGCCCTGGCCCAGGAGCTCCCGGCGACCCGGGCGGCGCTGGAGGCGGGTGAGATCAGCTACCGGCACGCGCAGGTGGTGATCAACCAGGCCTGGTCGGTTCCCGCAGCGCGGCGGGCGAAGTTCGAATCGGCGGTGCTGAAGTCAGCGTCGACTATGACTGCGTCGAAACTGAAGTACAACGCCCGGATTTTGCGGGAGCGGTGGCATCCGGAGACGATCAGGGCCCGGCATCAGAAGTCGGTGAAGGACCGGGCGGTGTTATTCGAGCCCGAGCAGGACGGGATGGCGTCCCTGACGTTCTACGCCAGCGCGGAGAAGGCGCAGGCCGCATATGAGCGGGTGACGCTGATGGCCTTGAGTCTTCAGTGCGCCGAGGAGAAGCGCACCCTGACCCAGTTGAAGGCGGACGTGTTCGAAGACCTCATCCTCGACGGGGTTAGCCCGGCGGGACTCGGGAAGGGCATCCGGGGTTCGGTGAATGTGACCGTCCCGGTTTTCTCCCTGATGGGAATCAACGACGAACCCGCCCACCTCGAGGGTTACGGTCCGATCGATGCGGACACGGCTCGCCGGATCGCGGCCGGGGCGCCGAGCTTCACCCGGCTTCTGGTGCACCCGGAGACGGGGGTGGTGCTCTCGGTCGGCCGCACCCGGTACAAGGTGCCGAAGGACCTGAAGAAGTACCTGCGGCTGCGGGATGAGACCTGCCGGTTCCCGGGCTGTAACCGGTCGGCGACGCATTCGGACATCGACCATTCGCTGGACTGGCAGTTCAACGGTTTGACGGCCGAGGACAACCTCGCTCACCTGTGTCCGCCGTGCCATGCGCTGAAGAGCGAGACCGGGTGGACGGTGACACACCTCGCGGGCGGCACCCTGAACTGGCGGTCGCCGAGCGGGCGCACGTTCGTGACCGAACCGGCCACGGTCATCCGTGCGGTCAAACCCGAAGCGCCACCGCCGGAACCCGCCTCAGAAGCTGAGCCCGCTCCCGCGCCGTTCTAACGCTCCAGCATGCCGCCCGTCAGGCCAGCCACGCCGCCGTCATCGCCTGCACGGCGGAACCGTCGAGATCGGCGAGCTTGGCGGCCACGAACCGGCGTGCGCCGTCCGAGGTCTGCACCCGGAAGGCGGGCCGGTCCCCGTCCAGCAGACCCGCGAGAACCTCCCCGGCACTCTGGGCGGACTGGGCCGCACTGAACGAGGAAGCCGCACGGGCCAGGTAGGCCGCCAGCGGGGCGGCGTACGGGTCGCCGGCCGGGCCGCCCTCGGTGAGGTCACGGCCGACATTGGCGACGAACGACGACGCCACGGCGCCGGGCTCGACCACGGTCACGGACACCCCGGCCGTGGCGGCCACGGGAGCGAGGCTCTCCATGAAGCCCTCGACCGCGAACTTGGCGGCACAATAGGCCTCATTGAACGGCTGGCCGATCATCCCGCCCACGCTCGACACCGAGATCAGCCGGCCGCGGGTGTTTCGCAAGTGGGGGAGGGCGGCGCGGGTCACGGCGACGACCCCGAAGAAGTTCACTTCCATCACGGCGCGCACGTCGTCGACGGTCTCGTTCTCAATGGTCCCGACCCGGCCGGATCCGGCGTTGTTGATCAGCGCGTCCAGCCGGCCGTAGCGCTCCGTCGTTTCGGCCACGACCCGTGTCACCGAATCGGGCTCGGTGACGTCCAGACGACGGATGTCGAGGCTCACCCGCGCGGTCGCCGCGGCGTCGCGCAGGGCACGCGCGCCTTCGAGGTTGCGCATGGTGGCGACGACAGTGTGACCGGCGACGGCCGCGGCCACGGCGGCATGCAGGCCGATCCCGGAGGACGTGCCGGTGATCAGGACGACGTTGGGGACTGCTCGCGTGTTCATACGCTCTAGTATCGGTCGGGTTCCGGCCCGAGGTGGAATCGGCGACCGGTGACCTTCGTGGGGATGATCTCTACGTAGATGTACTTCAGGGTGGGCACCAGCGGGCGCAGCGGAAGTTGGTCGGCGGCCTCGATCTCGGCCTGCTTGTCGAGGACGCGCGCCTTGCCCCGCGTCACAACGCTCCAGGCCTCGTCGCGGCCGATCCCGTCGGTCTCGAACGCAACCTTGTCGTTCACGGTGAGCTCGAGGAGCTTCGTTCCCTCGGCGGTCCGGAAAACCAGCGTCTTATCGACGGCGATGAAGTTCACCGGATAGATGTCCGGCTCACCGGCGATGCTCATCGCGAGTCGTCCGAAACTGGACGAGATCAGGAGATCCCAGCATTCTTCTTCAGTGAGGTTCTGAACCGGATACAGGTCGTTGGTTTCCATGCCCCATCGTCCCACGCGGCCCCGGTCTGCGCGAGTAAGCGGGCGGCACGAAAAACGCGCCGACCACCCGGAGGGGCGGTCGGCCCGTTCTGTGTGCGTTCGCAGCGGGTGCCTGGTCAGTCCTGGCGCCCCGGTCGGCGGATCTTGCGACGGAAGACGAACAGCACGACCAGGCCGCCGAGCAGCAGGGCGGAGGCCGTGGAGAGCAGGAGCGGTCCCGAGTCGAAGCCGGTTGCGGCCAGCTGCGGAGCGGCTTCCACGAGGGGAGCGACCATCGGCGACGCAGTCGGGGTCGGCGTTGCCGTGGAGACGACGGCCGCGGGGAAGACATTGTTGGTCAGCCGGGTGGAGCAGTCCACGGTTGCACCGCCACCGCCACCGGAACCGACACACTGATTGACCTTGACCGTAAGGGCCGCAGTCTCGGTTGACGCTCCGACGGTGCAGTTGACCCGGTCCGTGCCGCCGCCGCCGTTGCCGGAGCCGTTGCACTGCACGATCGTGGCCGTGGAAAGGTTCGTGTTCTGGAGCGGGTCACAGTCCACGGTCGGCTGCGTGCCGCCGCCGGTTCCGGAACCGACGCACTGGTTCACGGTTGCAGCGGTCGCCGTGAAGGAGCCGGTGATGTTGTTCACGATGGCGACATTGCAGATGACGTTCGCGCCGCCATCGTTGCCGGAGCCGTTGCACTGCGTGGCGCTGGTGGTCAGCTGCGGATAGGACTCGGTCAGGGTTGCGCAGGGGGCTACAGGCGGGACGCCGGCGAAGCCGTGGCATTCCGTCGTCGTCACGGTCGAGCTGGTCGTGTTGGCATCCAGGTCGTAGTTGTTGGTAATGGTGATGTCACACACCACGGCTCTCCCGCCGCCGTTGTCGGTGCCGTTGCACTGGTTGACTTCCGGCGACGCGGGCGCGGCCGACGCCGGCGCCAGCGGAATTGCCGTCAGCGCGAAGCCGGCGAGCACCAGGCCGAGGGCCAGTGCCGCGGTTTTGCGCAGAACGGATGAAGATGAATTTTTTACAGCCAGCAGATTTGCGATGGTAGGCCCCCTAATTAGGGCCACTCTAACAGGGGCTGTCCGCCACCCAATCCGGGGAGCCGGTCAGGTCTTCTCGTTCGCGCCCCTGACCCGGTCAATTAATTCTTTCCACGGGCCGCGCACCTGCTGCTCCCCGAGCACGACTTCGTGAGGCGCGCACCGGATGCGA
>JACMQV010000220.1 GCA_014376815.1 Cryobacterium sp. | reverse complement strand
GCCCGGGCGCTACGCGGGTGCAGCGCCGCTGCGCGCGTGGCGTGCCACCAGCGCAGCGGCGCAGCTCGCGCGCGTCGGTCGAGAGTGTCCGTTCCGGTCGAGAGTGGCGGGCGAAACGGGCACTCTCCAGGGAAACAGGGTGTTCGGCGCAAAAGGCCAACATGCGGCGGGAGCAGGGGAAGCAGCGACGGATGCCGCGGGACGGGTCAGTCGCGGCCGGTGAAGACGGGTTTGCGCTTCTGCTGGAAGGCGGCGAAGCCCTCGCGATAGTCCGCTGTGTCGCAGAGGGCGGCCTGTGCCCGGTTCTCCGCGGCGACGCTCTGCCAGAGGCCCAGGCGGTCGTCGCGGAGGGCGCGTACCAGTTCCTTGCTGGCGAGGGACGCCTGGGTGGCGCCGCGGGCGGCCCTTTCGGCGGCCTGCACCGTGGCATCCGCGACCTGGTCGGCCGGGAAGACCTGGCTGAACAGGCCGGAGGCCACGGCCTCCGCGCCCGACATGAGCCGGCCCGAGTAGATCAGGTCCAGGGTGCGGTGCGCGCCGAGCCGGTCCACGAACAGGGCGTGGCCGCCGGAGTCGAGGGTGGCGCCCAGGTTCGCGAACGGGGACCCGATCCTGGCGGTGTCGGCGACGTAGACGACATCCGTGGCGATCAGGAGGCCGAGACCCACGCCGAGGCAGGCTCCGTGCGCGGCGGCGAAGGTGGGGGCCGGGAAGGCGCTCATCCGCTGCAGAAGCGGCGTGACGAGTCCCCCCAGGAAACCCATCACATCGTCCTCACTCGGGTCGACGCCCGAGATGTCCCGGCCGGCGCAGAAGGCCCGCCCTTCGCCGCGGAGCACGAGGGCGCGCACGCCGGCCGCCTCCGCGGTCTCATAGGCGCCGTCGAGCTCGGCCAGGGCGGCCTCGTCGAGGGCGTTCAGCTTGTCGGGGGCGTTCAGGACGACGTAGGCCACGTCGTCCGTGATGGTCAGATCGATCACGGGAACCGCTTTTCTGCGCTTGCGCGCTACACGTCGTAGTCGACGACGACCTTGTCGGTCGTGGGGTGCGACTGGCAGGTGAGCACGTAGCCGCGGGCGATCTCGTCGGGCTCCAGGGCGTAGTTCTCGGTCATGGTGACATCGCCGCTGACCAGCTTGGCGCGGCAGGTGCCGCACACTCCCCCGGCGCAGGCGAACGGCACGTCCGGGCGCACGCGCAGGGCGGCGTTCAGGATGCTCTCGTGCGCGTTGACCGGGGTGGTCACCGTGGCGCTCTCACCGTCGAGGGTGAACTCGATCTCGAAGGTCTTGTCGCCGATCCCGACGATCACGGGCCGGCCGGTGTCGCCGGCGGCGTGCGTGGGCTCCCCGGTCGTGAACAGCTCGAACCGGATGTGGCTCGGCTCGACGTCGACGCTCTCCAGCGTGTCCCGGCACAGCTGCACCAGTTCGAACGGCCCGCACAGGAACCACTCGTCCACGGCGGCGGGACGGATGATGCTGGCCAGCATCAGGCGCAGCTTCTCCTCGTCGATCCGGCCGGACAGCAGCGACGAGGACCGGGTCTGGCGCGAGAGCACGTGGTGCAGTGCCAGCCGTGCCGGGTACTTGTCCTTGAGGTCGGCGAGTTCGTCGAGGAACATCACGTCGAGCGCGGTGCGGTTCGTGTAGACGAGAGTGAACCGCGTGCTGTCGTAGGGTTCGAGCACCGTGTGAGCCAGGGACATCAGCGGCGTGATTCCGCTGCCGGCGGCGATGCCGACGATGTGCTTGTCGTCCAGGGAATCCAGGGCGGTGGTGAAGGTGCCCTGCGGGCTCATCACGTCGATCCGGTCCCCGGCGCGCAGCTCGGTGTTCGCCCAGCTGGAGAAAACACCGCCGAGGTCGCGCTTGATGGCGACACTGACCGACCCGACCGTGCGGGGGCGGCAGATCGAGTAGCTGCGGCGCAGCTCGCGGCCGTCGATGGCCCTGCGCAGGGCCAGGTGCTGCCCGGGGTCGTAGTCGAACTCCCCCTGCAGCTTCTCGGGGACCGCGAAGGTCACCTCGACGCTGTCCTGGGTAAGCTGGCGCACCTCGGCGACGGTGAGGGTGTGGAACCGGGCGCGGCGTTTCGTGCCCGCCTCGGGGGCGCCCTCGGCGCCCTCCTCGGCGCCCTCGTTCAGGACGGTCGTGCGGGAATCGGTACTGCCCAGATTGAGTGCGGCCATGGTTACAACACCTTGAAGTAGTCGAACGGTTCGAGGCAGTCCCGGCACTCGTAGAGCGCCTTGCACGACGTCGAACCGAAGCGGGCGAGTTCCCGCGTGTTCAGTGAGGAGCAGCGCGGGCACTTGACCGCGAGCTGGAGCCGGACGGCCCCGGTCGGGCGCACCCCGGAGTGACCGGTCGGGGCCGCGATGCCGTAGCTGACCAGCTTCGCTTTGCCCTCCTCGCTCATCCAGTCGGTGGTCCAGGCCGGGGCGAGCACGAGCTCCACGGTGACGTTCTCGTAGCCGGCCCCGGTGAGCGCCGACGTGACGTCGTCGCGCATGGCCTCCATCGCGGGGCATCCGCTGTAGGTCGGAGTGAGGATGACGTGGGTGCCGTCCGCGGTCACGGCGACCGACCGGAGCACGCCGAGATCCTCGATCGTGAGCACGGGCACCTCCGGGTCGCAGACCTCGGCGGCGATATCCCACGCCTGGCGCGACGCCGGGTCGGCCGGGCGCGGACGGGCCAGCGATGCCACGTCTACCATTTCGCGCCTGGGTGTGCCCGGGCCAGCACCTGCAGCTCGGCGAGCAGCGGCCCGAGGTTCTCGGAGTGATCGCCGCGGCGCCCGCCCCCGGAAGAGATGAAACCGCGCGGCACCTCGAGCTCGGCCTCGGCGAGAACCGGGAGCATGGCGGCCAGGGCGACGGCCTGCAGCGAGGAGGGCCTGACGGCGACGCCCTCGAGCCGGTCGATCAGCGGTTCGTCGACGAAGAGCTCTTCGACGAAGGGCCACAGGTCGGAGAGGCCCGTGATCATGCGCCTGCGGGATTCCTCGGTGCCCTGCGCCAGGCGCAGCACCCACTGGATGGAGTGGTCGCGGTGGTAGTCGACCTCCTTGACCGCCTTCGCGGCGATCGCGGCGAGCGTCGCATCCGTCGATGCCATCAGCGCGCTGTACAGCTCGAACAGGTAGTGCGCGGCGATGAACTGGCGGGCGATGGTGTGGGCGAAGTCACCGTTGGGCTGCTCGAACAGGTGCGCGGAGCGCCATTCCGGTTCGTCCCGCCAGTAGGCCAGGTCGTCCTCGGTGCGGCCCGATTCGGCGCCGGAGTAGTGCAGCAGCGAGCGGGCGTGCCCGATCAGGTCCAGCGCGATGTTGCCGAGGGCGATGTCCTCTTCCAGCTCCGGCGCGCGGGAGATCCACCAGCCCAGGTTCTGGGCCAGCACGAGGGAGTCGTCGCCCAGCCAGAGCGCGTATTCGGCGACGTCGTGGGAGGCGACGGATGCGCCCTCGACCAGTTCGGCGGAGAGCTCGACCTGGTCGACGTCGACGTGGCCGTGCCCGTCCTGCTCGATGGTGTCGCTCACAGGTGCTTCACCCCTTCGCTCTTCGTGTAGTAGCTGGCGTGCCGGTAGTTCTTGCCGGCGGGCGATTCGAAGAAGGCACCCTTGGCATCCGGGTCACTCGTGGTGATCGCGTCGGCGGGCACGACCCAGATCGAGACGCCCTCGTTGCGGCGGGTGTAGAGGTCACGGGCGTTGCGCACCGCGAGGGTGGCGTCGGGGGCGTGCAGGGAGCCGACGTGGGTGTGGCTGATTCCACGGCTGGAGCGCACGAAGACCTCCCAGAGGGGCCAGATTTCCTTCTCGGATGCACCGGGAGCGCTCATTATGCGACCGCCTTCACGGCCTGCTTCGCGGCGTACGCGGCAGCAGCCTCACGCACCCACTGGCCCTCGTCATGGGCGTCGCGGCGGCGCTGGAGGCGCCGCGCATTCGCCGGGCCGCGGCCCGCGGGGACCTCGTGGAATTCCGTCCAGTCGATTTCACCCATGTCGTACACACCCTTTTCTTCGTTCCAGCGCAGGTCGGGGTCCGGCAGCGTGACGCCGAGCACCGCGGCCTGCGGCACGAGCATTCCGACGAAGCGCTGGCGCAGTTCGTCGTTGGAGAACCGTTTGATGTTCCAGGCCATCGACTGCGCCGAGTTGGGCGAGTCGTCGTCGGGCGGGCCGAACATCTGCAGGGCCGGCCAGTACCAGCGGTTGACCGATTCCTGGGCCATCTCGCGCTGGGCGGGCGTTCCGTTCATCAGCTCGAGCAGGATCTCGAACCCCTGGCGCTGGTGGAAGGACTCCTCCTTGCAGATGCGCACCATGGCACGGCCGTAAGGACCGTAGGAGGCACGGCAGAGCGGCACCTGGTTGCAGATCGCGGCCCCGTCGACGAGCCAGCCGATCGAGCCCATGTCGGCC
This sequence comes from Cryobacterium sp., assembly GCA_014376815.1. Taxonomy (GTDB): domain Bacteria; phylum Actinomycetota; class Actinomycetes; order Actinomycetales; family Microbacteriaceae; genus Cryobacterium. Next base: position 3,778 of record JACMQV010000220.1, on the reverse strand, counting down.
CAGGTGGGGCTCGGGTAGTTGAAGATCGACGAGTAGCGGGCCTTGCCGGCGATCAGCTGGTCGGTCATCAGGTCGCGGCTGATGCCGAGGGTCTGCGCGGCGGAGTAGAGGTAGAGGCCGTGGCCGGCCTCATCCTGCACCTTGGCCAGGAGGATCGCCTTGCGCTTGAGGCTGGGCGCCCGGGTGATCCAGTTGCCCTCCGGCTGCATCCCGATGATCTCCGAGTGCGCGTGCTGGGAGATCTGCCGGATGAGGGTCTTGCGGTAGCCCTCCGGCATCCAGTCGCGCGGCTCGATCCGTGAATCGGCGGCAATCAGGTCGTTGAACTGCTGTTCCTCGGCCGAGACCGTGACGGCACTCTCCGGGGCGATAGCGTAGGGAACTGGCGGGATTGTCATCTTTGACTCCTGGGTTTGGCGAAGTTTTACCAACCGATCGTTCAGTTAGTATATGGTTTCCCTACTAGACCCACAACCACGTGTTGCGGTTACGGCCAAACGGAACTCAATGAGGAGAACCACATGACGGATGCTCCACCTCCCTCCAATGGGGCGATGATGATGAACGACCGGGCCTCGGCCGCTCTCGGGATGGTCGTGCACGCATCCGAGCCGGGCCGGGCCGTCGTGTCCATGCTCCTGCGGGATGACATGATGAACGGGTTCGACGTCACCCACGGCGGGATCGTTTTCGCCCTGGCCGACACCGCGTTCGCGATCGCCTGCAACGACGACCACCACGTGACTCTCGCGTCGGGCGCGGACATCACCTTCCTGAAGCCGACCACCGCCGGGCAGACCCTGACCGCGACCGCCGTGCTGCGCACCAAGAGCGGGCGCTCCGGCCTCTACGACGTGCGCGTCGCCACCGAGCACAACGTGCCGATCGCGGAATTCCGCGGCCGCAGCCGCACCACCAATCTCCCTCTCCCCGGCACCGCCGCACATTAAATCCACTTCCCACCAGGAGGCCTAATGTCAACGTTGACCAAGACCCGCTTGCACGCCCCCGCTCAGGACGAACTCGACCCGGAAGAGCGCATGTCCCGCGACGAGTTGCAGGCCCTGCAGCTCACCCGGCTGCAGAAGACCGTGCGCCTGGCGTACCAGAACGTGCCGCTCTACACCCGTAAGTTCGACGAGGTCGGTGTGCACCCCGACGACATCCGCACCCTGGATGACGTGGCGCTGCTCCCCTTCACCACCAAGGACGACCTGCGCGTCTCCTACCCGTTCGGCATGTTCGCGGTGCCGATGGACCAGGTCGCCCGCATCCACACCTCCTCCGGCACGACCGGGCTGCCGACCGTCGTCGGCTACACCAAGAACGACCTCAAGATGTGGGCGGGCCTGGTGGCGCGGAGCCTGCGCGCCTCGGGTGTTCGGCCCGGCATGCGCGTGCACAACGCCTACGGCTACGGCCTGTTCACCGGCGGGCTCGGCGCGCACTCGGGCATCGAGGCGCTCGGCGCCACCGCGATCCCGATGTCCGGCGGGCAGACGAACAAGCAGGTCAAGATGATCCAGGACTTCCAGCCCGACGTGATCATGTCCACCCCCAGCTACCTCCTCACCATCACGGATGCCATGGTCGCCGCCGGCATGGACCCGCGCTCGTCCAGCCTCAAGGCCGGCGTGCTCGGCGCCGAGCCGTGGACCAACCAGATGCGCCTGGAGCTCGAGGCCCGCCTGGACTTCGACGCCCTCGACATCTACGGCCTCAGCGAGGTCATGGGCCCGGGCGTCGGCAACGAGTGCATCGAGACCAAGGACGGGCCGCACCTCTGGGAGGACAACTTCCTGCCCGAGATCATCGACGGCGATTCCGGCCTGGTGCTTCCCGACGGCACCCAGGGTGAGCTCGTGTTCACGTCGCTGACCAAGGAAGCCTTCCCCGTCATCCGTTACCGCACCCGCGACCTGACCCGGCTGCTGCCCGGCTCCGCCCGCCCCGGCATGCGCCGGATGGAGAAGATCACCGGCCGCAACGACGACATGATCATCCTGCGTGGGGTCAACCTGTTCCCGACCCAGATCGAGGAGATCGTGCTCGGCATCGAGCACCTCTCGCCGCACTTCGTGATCGAGCTGACCCGGCCGAACCGGATGGACGAGCTGACCGTGCGGATCGAACGGCACGAACACTCGAGCAACGCGTCCTCCGACATCGCCGCCGCGCTGCTGATCCACCGGATCAAGGACCTGATCGGGTCCAGCGTGAACGTTCTCATCGTCGAGCCCGGAACGCTCGAGCGCAGCACCGGCAAGCACAAGCGTGTCTACGACCTGCGCTGAGCCGGCCGCACTGCGCTTGAGCCGGGACGGACGATTCACGACCGGTTCGGCGGTGTTTGGGCGCCGGCGGACCGGCTCATGAGAGACTTCTCGGTGATGTCCGAACCAGCGCTCACCAAACGCGGCCGCCCCGGCTATGACCAGCGTGCCATTCTCGAGGTCGCGGTTGCCGCGTTCAACGAGTTCGGGTACGACGCCACGTCGATGGGCGTGCTCGCAACGCGCCTGTCGCTCTCGAAATCGGCGATCTACCACCACTTCACGTCCAAGGAAGAGGTGCTGGAACTCGCCCTCGACGAGGCCCTCGGCGCGCTCGAAGGGGTGCTCCTCGACGACAACGCCCGGGTCGGCCCGGCCATCGACCGGCTCGCGTTCGTGCTGCGCGGGGCGGTCGGGGTGCTGACCTCCCGCCTGCCCTACGTGACCCTGCTGCTGCGGGTGCGCGGCAACACGGCCGTCGAACGCACCGCGCTGGCCCGGCGACGCGCCTTCGACCGGGCCGTGTCGACGCTGGTGACGGAGGCCCGGGACGAGGGATCCCTGCGCAGCGACATCGACCCGCGGATCGTGACCCGCCTGCTGTTCGGCATGGTCAACTCGATCGTGGAGTGGTACCGGCCGGAGGGCCCGGAGGATGCCGTGACGCTCGCCAACGACGTGCTCGCGGTCGCCCTCGACGGGCTGCGCATGCCGGCCGGTCACTAATCGGCGCGCTTTATCGGAAGTGGGAAACGTGAACGAGAACTGGAAGATCACCCTCGGCGAATTGGACGAGAAGATGGGGGTGACCATCGTCGAACAGTCCGCGGAGCGGGTCGTGGCCACGATGCCCGTGGAGGGCAACCGGCAGTCGTTCGGCCTGTTGCACGGCGGGGCATCCGTTGCCTTCGCCGAGGCCCTCGGCTCGTGGGCGGCCGTGATCCACGCGGGCCCCGGCCGAAGCGCCGTGGGGCTCGACATCAACGCGACGCACCACCTCGCGGCCCGGTCGGGCATCGTCACCGGGGTGGCCACGGCCATCCGGCTCGGCCGCACCATCGCCTCGCACGAGATCGTGATCAGCGACGACCAGGGTCGCCGCCTCTGCACGGCCCGCATCACCAACCTGATCATCGACGCGCCCCTTCCGGCCGAGAAGCCCGCGGTCGCGGCCGGCTGAGCCGCCCTCTCCGCTTCCTCCTCGTCCTCTCCTCGCCCCCATCTCGTCCTCCCCTCGCCGCCATCTCGCCGCCTTCTCACGGCCGCGGGCCCACTGCGCGCCTGTGAGGGGTCCCAAATCGACCTTCGCGGGCACCCGGAAGGTCGATTTGGGACCCCTCACGGGCGGAATCGGCGTGCCGGGGCTCCGGGGCGGGAGCGGGTGGCGCGACGCCGGGGGTGCCGGGTGGGGTACCGGGGTGCCGGGTGGGGTGCCGGGGTGTGCCGGAGTGTGCCGGAGTGTGCCGGGGTGTGCCGGGGTGCCGGGTGGGGTGCCGAGGTGCCGG
>JACMQV010000219.1 GCA_014376815.1 Cryobacterium sp. | reverse complement strand
TGGCAGCATGGTGGGACAGATCGCGCGGCTCAAGGGTGCCACGCGTGTGATCGGCTCCGCCGGATCGGCCGAGAAGGTCGCCCTCCTGACCGAGAAGTACGGCTTCGACGCCGCCTTCAACTACAAGGACGGCGACATCGCCGGGCAGCTCGCCGCCGCAGCTCCGGACGGAATCGACGTCTACTTCGACAACGTCGGGGGGGAGCACCTCGAGGCGGCACTGGCCAGCTTCAACGACGGCGGACGCGCCGCCCTCTGCGGCGCGATCTCGGTGTACAACAACACCGAGGCGGCCGGCGGCCCCCGCAACATGGCGAACATGATCGGCCGCGGGCTGACCCTCAAGGGCTTCATCGTGGGCAACTACGTGCAGCACTTCGCCGCGTTCTCCTCCGACATGGCCGGGTGGCTCGCCTCGGGCGAGGTCGTCTTCGACGAGACCGTCGTCGACGGCATTGACAACGCGGTCGAGGCGTTCCTCGGCCTGATGCGCGGCGAGAACACCGGCAAGATGGTCGTCCGCACGAACGTCTGACCCTGCGGGCGGCGGCATCCGTTTCAGTCACGCCCACTTTTCACATCCACTTCTCACACACTCACACACTCTGGAGAACCCATGAATTCTGTACTTTTCGTCGTCAGCGCGGCTGACCACTGGACTCTCAACGACGGCAGCCTGCACCCGACCGGCTACTGGGCCGAGGAGCTCGCCGAACCGCACCGCCTGTTCACCGAGGCCGGCTGGAACATCACCATCGCGACGCCGGGCGGGGTGGCGCCGACGATCGACGCCGGGAGCCTCACCCCGCAGGCCGCCGGCGGGGAAGACCGCGCCGCGGCCATCGTCGCCTACCTCGACACGATCGGCAGCGAGCTCGACGAGCCGCGCTCGATCGAGGACATCACGGTCGCCGACTATGACGTCGTCTTCTACCCGGGCGGCCACGGGCCGATGGAAGACCTGGCCGTCGACGCCGTCTCCGGCCGTATCCTGACCGAAGCCCTCGACTCCGGGCGCATCCTCGGCGTGCTCTGCCACGCCCCGGCCGCCCTCCTGGCCGCGAAGCGCGCCGACGGCAGCTGGCCGTTCACCGGCTACCGGATGACCGGCTTCACCGACGAGGAGGAGACCCTCGGCGGCCTCGCCCCGAAGGCGCCGTGGCTCGTGCAGAGCCGCCTGGTCGAACTGGGCGCCGACTTCGTCGCCGGCGCACCGTGGGGCGCGCACATGGAGATCGACCGCAACCTGTACACCGGCCAGAACCCGGCGTCCTCGGGGGAACTCGCCACCGCGATCATCGCCGCCGTCGCTGCCAAGAAGTAGTACCCGGCGCGCCGCCGTGCGGAGGTTCCCACATCGTCGCGGCGCACCCTGGGGTAGCGGGCGCACGTTCTAACGTGCGCCCGCGTCCACGACCTGCGCCACGAGCCTTCGGCGGGCCTGAAGTTCAGGGGCGGAGGGCGCGGAGGGCGTCGGCGACGTCGTCCTCGTCGTTCCAGAGGTGGAAGGCCACACGGGCCCGCCCGGCCCGGCCCGACGCGGTGAGGCCCGCCCGGGTGAGGCGGTCCAGGTCGGTGCCTTCGGCATCCGGCCAGGACACGATCGCCTGCCCGGCCGGGGTGAGGCCGAGCCCGGCGCAGAGCGCGTCGCCGAGCGCCACGGCATGGTCCCGCACCTCGGCCAGGTCGAGGCGGGCGAACAGATCCAGCGCGGGCTCGGCGCCCACCCAGGCGTTCCAGGCCGGCGAGACGTCGAACCGGCGCGCGTCGGTCGCGAGGTCCATGGCCGGTCCGTAGCAGGACGCCCACGGGTCCCGGCCGGCATACCAGCCGGCCTGCACCGGGCGCAGCAGGTCGGCCAGGCGCCCGGCCACGGTCAGGAATGCCACGCCGCGCGGGGCGCAGAGCCACTTGTAGGCGTGGCAGATGGTGGCGTCGAAGACGGATGCGTCCACCGGCATCCACCCGGCAGCCTGCGTCGTGTCGCAGAGGGTGTAGCTCCCGTGCCGCGCCGCCGCGGCCGTGATCGCCGCGGTGTCGGCGACAGCCCCGGTGGCCGACTGCACCAGGGACCAGGCCACGAGCCACGTCTGGGCGGTGATGCCGCCGGCCAGCTGGTCCAGGGGCAGGTGCCGCACGGTGACCCCGCGGTGGGACTGGCCGAGGAACGGGAACACCATCGAGCTGAAGTCGCCGTCCACGCACAGCACCTCGGCGCCGTCGGGCACGCTTGCGGCGACCAGGCCGGCCAGCACGGATGCCTGCGACCCGATCGCCACCCGGCTCACCGGCACCGCCACGAGCCCCGCATACGCGTGCCGAACCCGTTCGACCACAGCCGCATAGCCCGCCGCGGAGGCCTGTCCGAGCGCCCACGCCCCGGCGTCCGCGCGCAGGGCGGCCTCCGTCTCCCGCGTCGGCAAGCCCATCGTGCAGGCGGCCAGGTAGCCGCGGCCGCCGCGGAACCGCTCGCGCGCCTCGCGCACCCCGATCCGGTGCGTCAGGTCCGGCAGGTCCGGCATCGCCGGGGGAACGGCTGCCGGCGCGCTCGATCGGGCGGCGGCAGCGGGGGAGTCGATCGGGGTCATTCCTCCAGCATGTAGCGCGATGATGCATTCAACAACAGCCAGTAGATGATGCGAAACATAGCCGCACGTTATGCTTCGAGAATGTCTCCCGTCTCCCCGCCCGAACTCGATTCGCAGGCCCTGCGCGTCGTCGGCGCCCTCGCCGCCTACGGTTCGATCACCGCGGCGGCCGCGGCGCTGGGCTACAGCCAGCCGGCGGTGAGCCAGCACCTCAAACGGCTGGAGCAGCGCATCGGCATGGCCGTGATCGAGCGCGTCGGCCGCGGCGTGCGGCTGACCGAGGCCGGCCGGCTGCTGGCCCGGCATGCGGTGACGGTGTCCGGCGCGCTGGACGAGGCGTCGGGCGAGTTGGCCGAGCTGCGGGGACTCCGGGCCGGCCAGGTGCGCCTGGCGGCCTTTCCCTCGGCCTCGGCCACCATTGTGCCGCGGTTGATCGCGGATCTGCGCACCCGGTACCCGGGAGTCACCGTCACCTACGTCGAGGCGGAGCCGCCCGAGGCCGTGACCCTGGTGCGGGACGACGAGGCCGACCTGGCGATCACCTTCAGCTACCCCGGCGACCGGGTCGACCCGCACCGGGCGAGCGCGCACGGCCTCGTCGTGGCCACCCTGCGCCGGGACGAGATGATGCTCGTGCTGCCGACCGGCCACGCGCTCGCCGGCGACGACGCGGTCGACCTCGCCGACCTGGCCGAGGAGAACTGGATCGGCGGATGCCCGCGGTGCCGCGGACACCTGCTCGAGCTCTGCGAGCACAGCGGATTCACGCCCCGCATCTCCTACGAGACCGACAACACGGCCGCCGTCCTCGGCCTCGTGGCCGCGGGGATCGGCGTCGCGATGCTGCCGGCGCTGGCCTTCGGATCCATGCCGGCCGTCGGATCCGAGCCGCCCGACGAATCGGCGCGGCCCGTCGCATCCGTCGGCGCGCACCCGCCGGTGAGCATCCGCCCGACCCGGGCGAGGGATCACCGTACCCTGCACGCGGTCACCGTAGCTGGTGCCGCCGGAGTGCCGGCCATCGCCGCGGCCCTGCGGAGACTGGTCGCTCTCACCGCGCCCGCCCCGGGCGGTGTCGCCGCCAACTAGACTCAATTTCGATGTCTGAGACAAGAGCGCACCCGTTTTCCACTGCCACCGGTACCGACGTTCGTGTTCGGTTCTGCCCCTCGCCGACCGGAACGCCGCACGTCGGCCTGATCCGGACGGCCCTGTTCAACTGGGCCTACGCCCGGCACACCGGGGGCACGTTCATCTTCCGGATCGAGGACACGGACCCGGCCCGCGACACCGAGGAGAGCTTCGTGCAACTCCTCGACGCGCTGCGCTGGCTGCGCCTGGACTGGGACGAGGGCGTCGAGGTCGGCGGACCGCACGGCCCCTACCGCCAGTCCGAGCGCTATGACATCTACGCCGACGTGATCGAGAAGCTCAAGGCGTCCGGCCACATCTACGAGAGCTTCGCCACCGGCGAGGAGATCGAGGTGCGCAACGTCGCCCTCGGTCGCGACCCCAAGGCCGGCTACGACAACTTCGAGCGCGACCTGAGCGACGAGCAGAAGGCCGCCTTCCGTGCCGAGGGCCGCTCGCCGGCGCTGCGGCTGAAGGTGCCGGGTGCCGACATCTCCTTCGACGACCTGGTTCGCGGCGAGATCACGTTCCCGGCCGGCTCGTTCAGCGACTTCGTCGTGGTGCGGCCCAACGGGCATCCGTTGTACCCGTTTGTGAACCCGGTCGACGACGCCATGATGGGCGTGACCCACGTGCTGCGCGGCGAAGACCTGCTCTCCTCCACCCCGCGCCAGATCGCCCTGTACCACGCCTTGATCGACATCGGACTGGCCACCTTCGTGCCGCGGTTCGGCCACATGCCCTATGTGATGGGGGAGGGCAACAAGAAGCTCTCCAAGCGCGACCCCGAGTCCAACCTGTTCCACCATCGCGCCCGGGGATTCGTGCCCGAGGGCCTGGTCAACTACCTCTCGCTGCTCGGCTGGTCGCTCACCAGCGACCGGGACGTCTTCACGATCGACGAGATGATCGCCGCATTCGACGTGGTCGACGTGCTGCCGAACCCGGCCCGCTTCGACCTCAAGAAGGCCGAGTCGCTGAACGGCGACCACATCCGCCTGCTCGACCCGGCCGATTTCGCCGCCCGCGTCATCCCGTACCTGGTCGCGGCCGGCGACGTGACAGAGCCGCTGAGCGAGGTGCAGCAGGCCATCCTCGAGGCCGCGGCCCCGCTTGTGCAGGAGCGGATCGCCCTGCTCGGTGAGGCGCCCGGCATGCTCGGCTTCCTGTTCATCGGCGGCGACTCGCTGGTCTACCAGCCGGATGCGCTCGCCTCGCTCCCGAAGAACACCCGCGAGATCCTCGCCGCCTCCACCGCGGCCCTGCTGGACATTCCCGAAGCGGAATGGGCGCACGACCGCGTGCACAGCACGCTGACCGAGACGCTGATCGACGGCCTCGCGCTCAAGCCGCGCGTGGCCTTCGGCCCCCTGCGGGTCGCGGTCTCCGGCCGCCGAATCTCACCGCCGCTGTTCGAGTCGATGGAGATCCTCGGGAAGGCCGAGTCCGTGCTGCGGCTCGCGCGACTGGCGGCGTCCACGCTCGAGTGACCGGCGCGCCTCGTGTGGCGATCACCGGGCCCGGCGGGACCCCCGCCGGGCCCGGCTCGCCCGCCGCCGACCACCGAACGACGGGGGTTCCGTGATCGGATTCGGCCCTGAATTTGTACCGCCCGGCAAGGTGGGTTAGAGTTACGAGTCGGCCCGTTCTCCGGAACAGGCAGTGGGGTATGGTGTAATTGGCAACACGACTGATTCTGGTTCAGTTGTTCTTGGTTCGAGTCCAGGTACCCCAGCAATGTAAGACCCTGTAGCCGGGTCGCGGGACAAGTAAGGGACAATAACCCCGCTCTCGTTGAGCAATTAAAGCGGCGCGCGCCTGACCTTTCGGCTGGCGTACGGGCCCACGACAACTGGCCCCCCCTGACCAAACAGCCGACACCGGCATCACAGGAACACCGGTGGAACACCCCGGGCCGCGAGACCCGGACTTCACCATGCGGTGAACAATTGCAACCGGGCGTTGCACGCACTCCGAGAGTGGCATTGGTACTTTTGCTGCTCAGGCAGACGTCGACGCTCTACTCAACAGCGACAGCATTGAGCCTGGTCTTTCGTCGGGACCATGTGGGTTGTCGCTAGCGAACATCCTCAGGACCTCATCAAAGCCCAAGCGGCCGTGGGCGGAGACTTGTGGCCAACGGACTCAGCTTTCTTCGCTGACAAGCAGCGCGGGTCTTCCAACAGCCCCGCGGAGGCACGGCTGGCAGCCAGGGGCAAGTCCAAATGTGTGGTGTCACGCGTCTTCCCCGTGACTCTTGGCTTTCTCGGCGCTGAGGGCGCTGAGTTTGGTTGGGTTGTTGGACCAGAGTTGACGCGACATTTCCTTCGGGAACCCGCTGAACGCGAGCACGTCGGCTCGGGCTGTCTCGAGGTGGGGGCAAGATCACGGCAGTACGGAGACGGTGCCGGGCGAGCCGTCGAGGCGGGCGGAACACCCGCCCCCAACCTGAGTATCAATGTGCTCCTCCTTACCGGGGCCGTCCCCAGAGAACCACTGTGCGCATTCGGCGGGGGCCTCGAGCTTACGTGCGTCCGGGTTTGAACGTCGAGACGGATGACGCCGCGGTGAGCCAATATCGCCAGGGGAAGCTGGCCGCATCGCCACCGGGCCCGCTGACACCCACCCGCGGACCATTCACATGCGGCATAACGGTGCCATCATCGGGGGCCAAGAACTCCCACTGTCCGCCGAAGAGGTCGTCACCGTCGTTCGTCAGGTTCGCCCCGAAGCATTGGGCGACGCAACCGGGTCCCCGCGCCAGTCCACTGTCCGTAATGGGAAATTTTCGCGGTTTCATTTCGCGCCGGGCCCGGGCGAGTTCGGTGCCAGTGATGATGTCGCCTGCCCGGATGAGGCAACCGTATGGCTGTCCGGGCGCTCCGGCGACCAGATTGAGGGCATGATGCATTCCGTAAGTGAAATAGCAGTAGATGTGCCCGGGCGGACCGAACATGGTTTTGTTCCGGTTCGTCTTGCCACGGTAGGAATGCGCGCCGGGGTCTCGTTCACCGGCATACGCCTCCACCTCGGTGATCCTGAGGGAGATCGTGCCGTCCGCGTCGGTGCGTTGCAGGACGCAGCCGAGTATCGCCGGGGCGACCTCGAGCACGTCACGGGCGAAGAAGTCGCGACCCGCGGGACTCAACCCGTTGAAGTCGCTCATGGGGCAATTGTATCGGCGCACTGCCACGCCCTCGCTGGTCACGCCTCGGGCCCCCTGCCGAGAGTCAGGAACGTCGAGCAGACCTGACGGTGATGCCTCGGAGCTCGGATTCAGGAGGGCTGGACCTCGACGCCGCAGCGCCAGCACATTGCCGGCAGGTCAGCCTCGACCAGTGCGCCGCATTCCGGACATACTCGCTCGAGCCAGCAGACGGGGTCACCACCGGCAGGA
>JACMQV010000218.1 GCA_014376815.1 Cryobacterium sp. | reverse complement strand
GTCGTGCCCCACGCGTCCGGCGAGCCCCTCACCTGCCAGGCGCTCGTGCTGACCGCGCCGGTGCCGCAGAGCGTCCAGATCCTGCGAACCAGCCACGTCACGGTGAACCCGGCCCTGGCGGAGGTCACCTACGACAAGCGCGCCGTGCTGCTCTGCGTCGTTCGCGGGGACGTCGGCGGCGAGGTGGAGGACCACGCATCGACGCTCATCGACGCGATCCGCGTGCGGCGCCGAGACGACTCCGGGCAGGTCTGGCTCGAGGTCTTCGCGACCCCGCACTGGAGTGAATCCACCTGGAACCTGGATGCGAATTTCATCCACTCGGCCCTGCTGATCGAGATCAGACGGATGTTTCCCGGCACCCACACGGTGGACTCCGAGTTGAAGCGCTGGCGGTACGCGAACGCGGTCACCGCGCTACCGGAAGCCGGCTTCGACCAGAGCCGGGACCACCCGGGGATCTTCGTGGCGGGTGACGGCTTCGGCAGCCTGGACGGGCATCCGGCCGGGATCTCCCGGGCCGTGCGTTCCGGACTGGACGTGGTGCGGGCCCTCCGCTGAGCACCGCGTCACCCTCGCCCGCTGCCGTGGAACCAATTCGACGGAGATTTTTCCGACAAGGCCGAACCACGGCCCGATTCAGGCGATCTCGGCCCGACTCGGGCAAAATCTCCGTCGAATTCGTTCAGTCAGACGTGGTCGCGCCAGCTGTGCTCGGGCGCGTAGCCGAGCATCCGTCTGGCCTTGTCGATGGACAGGAGGGTCTCGTTGGCGCCGACCTCCCTCAATTCGACTCCGGGGAAGACCGTGGCGGCGAGCTCGGCGTTCGTCCGGCTCATCACGGTGTCTGCGGCGGCGATGATGAAGGCCTCGAAGCCCGGCTTCGCGTTCTCCAGGGCCCGCAGCACGGCCTGGGCACCATCACGGCCATCGATGTAGCCCCACAGGTTCCACTTGCGCAGGGTGGCGTCGGCGTCGAACGCGGGGAAGGCCGCGTAGTCCTCCGGGTCCTTCACGTTGGAGAATCGCAGCGCCGTGATGCTGAGTTCGGGGTCCCAGCGGGTGAGCTGGATCGCCATCGTCTCCTCGAGGTGTTTGACCAGTGAATAGGTGCTTTCGGGCCGGGCGGGGTATTCCTCGTCCACCGGGAGGTAGGGCGGATCGATGTCGAACGGCAACCCGAGCACGGTCTCGCTGGACGCGTAGACCAGCTTCTTGATACCCGCACGCCGGGCCGCCTGGAATACGTTGTAGGTGGAGAGGATGTTGTTGTGGAACGTGGCCACGTCGGGCACCAGGCCGGGAGCCGGGATCGCGCCCAGGTGCACGATGGCGTCGAACCCGGTGTGCCGGTCGTCGACACCCAGGACCGCGTCGACGACCTGGCCGTAGTCCTTGAGGTCCACGACCACCAGATCGTGGCTTCGGACACCGTCGCGATCGAGGTTCAGCACCTCGTGGCCTTCGGCGACGAGGTACTTCACGACGGTCCGGCCGAGCTTTCCGCTTCCACCTGTGACAACGATCTTCATGCGGGACTCCTCTATCTGGGCGGTGCTTGTGGATGCTGCGCCGCGGCATCCGTGCCGGGTCTCGGCGGTGATGAGAACAGGAACAAGCGTACGACCGCGCTGTGCAGTCCCGAGCCAGGCGAGCGAGCGCCGAGCTAGAGCAGCGTGCCCCACAGGACCTGCCCGGCCAGCAGAGTGGTGCCGAGCGTGACGAGGCAGATCTGGGTGATTTCCACCCGATGAGGATGCGCCCACCTGTCGCGACCGCGCCGGCCCAGCCAGACGTTGGTCCAGACCAGGGCTGCCGCCGCGAGCAGGGACAGAGTGACGGTGCGAACGAAGGGCTCGGGAACGTCACCGAGTACCCCGGCGCCGATCTGGTAAAACGCGACGATGCCCCACGGCACGATGCCGACCATGGCGCCGAAGACGAAGGGCCTGAGCGAGCCGCCGGCCGGTGCGCGCTCCTGCAGGGCGAGGAAGAGCGTGGCACCGGCCGTGATGGCGTAGAGCGCCACGAGAGTGCCGACCTCCGTGAGGCCGTTGAGCTGGGCGACGAGGAACACCGTGATCGCAGAGACCTGGGAGTACTCGACCCAGCGGATCGGGTTGCGTGCGGTGGACAGGCCGCGCCGGTAGCGGTCGGCCAGCGCCGGGGTGAGGACCGCGAAACGCACGAGGGCGGAGAAGGCCAGCAGGATGACGACGGCCACGCCGAGGTTCACGGCGGCGAGGTCCACAACCTGCGCTTCGGCCGCAAAACCCACCGGTCCACCGGGGAAGCCGGCCGTGACCGGCAGCAGCACCGGGGTTTTGCGGGCCAGGACGGCCACGGAGACCAGAACGGCCTCTGCGAGCAGGAGGAGGCCGCAGACAAGGTTCACGGCGCGCAGGCGGGTGAATCGGGCATCCGTCACGGTGCTCTCGGGTACCGTCGTCATGCTCTCAGAATACCGGCGCGGGTCCCCCGGCAGCCCGGACCGGCGGGAGAATGAAGGGGTGACTGACGCCGGCATCTTCGTGGACGCAACGCTGCAGGCCGAAGGGGACCCGTACCGTGCGGCGGCGCTGAAAGACCGGCTGGGCAGCGACCTGCGATTCTATGGCGCCTCGGTCGGCGCGGTGCGCGGCACGATCCGGGATGTCGCCCGCCGGCATCCCGGCCTGACCCGCGACGAGATCACCGCTCTGAGTTCCGAGCTCTGGGCAGTGCCGGTGTTCGAGCGCCGGCTCGCGGCCGTCGTACTGCTGCAATCCAATGTGCGTCTGCTGGACAACTCCGACCTGACCCGGATCGAGGGCTTCGTGCGCGGCGCACGTCTGCGCGAGCTGGTCGACCCGCTGGCCGTCGACGTGGTGCGACCGCTGATGGAGCGACTGGATGCGCCGGGCCGCGGCCGGGCGAACAGCGTGCTTCATCGGTGGGCAGACGACGGCGATCGGTGGCTGCGCCGGGCCGCCCTGCTGGCGACGGGGCAGCCCGGGCCGCACCTCTGACCGGGAATCCTAAAGGCCCTGCTCCGGCACGGTGATGACGATCTTGCCGTGCGCGTGCACCTCGGCGAAGTGGCGGACGGCCTCGGCCGTGTCGCTGAGCGGATAGGTGCTGTCGATGGCGGGCGTCAGCACGCCGGCCTCGATCAGGTCCCGGAGCTCGTCCAGGGCAACCCGGCCTCGCCTCGCGGTGAAGATGCCCAGATTCTGGCTGATGAAGGGCGACAGGGCGAGGGCTCTCAGAATGCGACCCATCGGGCCGAGCACGCGGCCGCCGGTGCCGCTGGACAGCACGAGAGTGCTTCTGCGGGACAGTGCGCGCCGGAACTCGGTGAGCGAATGGTTGCCGATCAGGTCCAGGATCAGGTCCCATCGCTTCCCGCTCGTCGTGAAGTCCTCCCGCGTGTAGTCGACGACCTGGTCCGCGCCGAGCGATATGACCAACTCCGCATTCCGGGTGCTGCAGACGGCGGTCACCTCGGCGCCGAGCGCCTTCGCGATCTGTACGGCGAACGTGCCGACCCCGCCGGAGGCACCGTTGATCAGGACCTTCTGCCCGGGCTGCACCCGGCCGCCATCCCGGAGGCCCTGCAGCGCCGTCCTGGCCGCGAGCGGCACGGTCGCAGCCTGCTCGAAGGTCAGGTTGGCCGGCTTGAACGCCAGCAGGTCTTCCGGCGCGCTGGTGTATTCGGCGAAGCCGCCCGCGTCGACCTCGGCGTACACCTCGTCACCCGGTTGGAACCGGGTGACGTTTTTGCCCACCGCCACCACCACTCCGGCGACGTCCTTTCCTCGAACCATCTTTTTCGGTGCGCGCAGCCCGAAAGCCACGCGGGCGATCAGCGGGCGGCCGGTCGTGTAGACCCAGTCGGCGTGATTCACGGATGCCGCGCGCACCCGGATGAGAACCTCGTCATCCGTGATCACCGGCTTGTCGATCTCCTCGAAATGCAGCACGTCGGCCATGCCGTAGGCGTGTTGGACGATGGCTTTCATGGTGCGCGGCCGGCCTTGTCCGGTCTGGATTGCGCTGAGGTTCGTTGTCGTTTTCATGGCCGAATGCCCCTTCTCAGATTGGATCAACCATACGGCGTAAGGTTGTTGGCAAGAAACGTACCATACGATGTAAGGTGTGTCTAGACCGCGAGCAGATAGCGACGATCGGAGGCACGGTGACTTCAGCAACGACGAACACGAAGGCGAGGGAGCCCGTGACGAGGGCCCGTGCCATCCAGGTGGCCGTGGCCCTCGCGGACGTCGACGGGATCGAGTCGCTCAGCATGCGCAAGCTGGCCCGCGAACTCGGGGTCGAGGCGATGTCGCTCTATTATCACGTGACCGGCAAGGACGACATCCTCGACGGCATGATCGAGAACGTCATCGGCGAGATGATGCTGCCTGCAGCCGAGGCGGAGTGGAGGCCGGCCCTGCGCGAACGTGCGGAATCAGTGCGAAGCGTTCTCGGGCGCCATCGGTGGGCGATCAGCATGGTCGACGAACGAACCACCCAGGCGACGATGCGCCACCTCGACGCCGTGATCGGCTGTCTCCGTCACGCCGGATTCTCCATCGCACTGGCCGCACACGCGATGTCCCTGCTCGACAGCTATGTGCACGGGTTCGCACTCCAGGAAGCGTCCCTGCCCTTGGACGAGACCGGTGATATCGGCGCGACCACCGAGGATATCCTGGCCCGGCAGGGCATGATGGCGACGTTCCCCCACCTCGCCGAGATGGGGGTCACCCTCATCCTGCAGCCTGGTTACGCCTATGGCAACGAGTTCACGTTCGGGATCGAAGTCATCCTCGACGGGCTCGAGGCCGCCTTCGCCGCCGAGGTGCAGGCCCGGGGCTGAGCGGTCACCCGTCAGGCGCCGGAACCAGGCGTCAGAGCCCCGGCAGCACCTGCTCGCGCACCTGCTTGCGCAGGATCTTGCCGAGCATCGACCGTGGCATGTCCTGGATCTGCACGATCCGGCGCGGGATCTTGTACGCCGCGAGGTGCTCCCGGCAGTGTGCGCGCAGCCCCTCCTCATCGAGCCTGACACCCGGCTTGAGCTCGACCGCGGCGACGACCATCTCCCCGCCGCGTTCGAGCGTCTTGCCGAACACGGCCGCGTCGACGACATTCGCGTGCAGGCGGAGCGCCGCCTCGACCTCGGAGGGCGAGACGTTGAAACCGCCGGTGATGACGAGTTCCTTGGCGCGGTCCACGATCGTCGTGAAACCGTCTTCGTCGACGGTCACGATGTCGCCGGTGCGCAGCCAGCCGCCGGGCAGGAGCGTCTTCGCGGTCTCCTCCGGGTTGTTCCAATAACCCTGGAAGACCTGCGGGCCCTTCAGGAGCAGCTCTCCGGGCTCCCCCTGCGCCACCTCGCGGGTGGGGTCATCCAGGTCGACGACTTTCATCAGGGTGGACGGGAACGGCACGCCGATCGTGCCGGTGCGGCGGGTCGGGTGGAACGGGTTGCCCAGGGCGACCGGCGAGGACTCGGTCATGCCATACCCCTCGACCAACAGCCCTCCCGACACCGATTCCCACAGTTCGACGACATGATCGGGCAGGTTCATGGCGCCCGAAATGCAGTACTTGCAGGAACGCAGGGATATTCCCCGTTCCTTGGCGACCACGGCGGTGCGCTCGTAGATCGGCGGGACGGCGCAGTAGACCGTGGCGGGCGACTTCTTCATGGCGTCGAGGATCAGGTTGGGATCGAACTTGGGGAAGAGCACCAGCAGGGCCTGCTTACGGATGCCGTAGGTCAGGTAGAGGGTCATGCCGAACGCGTGGAACATGGGCAGGATCGCGTAGAAGATCTCCTTGCGGTACTCGGCCCCGTGCATCCAGGCCTCGCCCTGCAGGGCGTTGGAATACAGGTTGAAGTGGGTGAGCATGGCCCCCTTGGCCTGCCCGGTCGTGCCGGAGGTGTACTGGATGGCGGCGAGATCGGTGACCGTCGGGCGGGGGTGTTCGGGATCGATGGGGCCGTGGTTGAGCAGGTCTTTCCAGGGGATCGTCTTCGGGGCGGGGCCGGTCAGCGCCTCGCGGGACTCGCGCAGGCTCTTCACCGGCAGATACAGGGCGAGGCGCTTGATCGCGGGGAACGCCTCGAGGAGGTTGACCGACACGACGTGGTCGATCTCGATATCGGCCGGGAAGGTGCGAACGGCGGCGACGGACTTGTCCCAGGCGATCACGATGCGGGCCTGGTGGTCTTCGAACTGGTGGCGCAGTTCGCGGGCGGTGTAGAGCGGGTTGTGCTCCACCACGACGGCGCCCAGGCGCAGCACCGCGTAGAAGGCGACGACATGCTGGGGGCAGTTCGGCAGGATGAGGGCGACACGGTCCCCCGCCCGCACCCCGAGGCCGAGCAGGCCCTCCGCCGCGCGGTTGATCTGGTCGCCGAGCTCGGTGTAGCTGGTACGGCGCCCGAAGAACTCCAGCGCCGGATGATCGCCGGCCTCCACGACCGACCGCTCGAACATCGCCACCAGCGATTCCGTGGGCAATTCGATCTCGGCCGGGACGCCCGGCTGATAGTTCTTCACCCAGGGCTGCTGCTCAGTGTTCGCCATGGACCCATCTTCCCGCGAACCGCTCCTCCCCGTTGCCGGTGACCCCGCTGTATGCGGAGAGAAGGCGGTCACCCGGCTCAGCCGCCGGTGTACCGGAAGATGTAGAGCCCCGAGTCCCGGTCGCTCGCGGCAACATATTCGATGCCATTGCTCTCGAACACTTGGACACCCCAGATGTTGTTGCCTCCCTGGTCAATGAAGCGGCCGGTCTCGACGAGTTTGTTGTTGACGATCTTCGCCACGCGGAAACCCCCGGAATAGTAGGAAAAGTACGCCAGATCAGCCCGCTGCTTGGACGTGGCCACCTCGTGCACCGAAAGATCGCCGTACCCCTGCGCGAAGGCCGGGTCTTCTGCCTCGGGGATGGCATACGTGTCCAGCTCCGCCATCTTTCCCGTCGAGTTGTCGAAGAGGTGGACGTAGCCCCAGCCGTCGAAGAACGCTCGGACCGAGATGACGTCTCCGATATCGCCCAGGCTCAAGCCTGGAATGAGGCTGGCTGCACCAGCAAGGCAGGCCGCGTTGTCGTATAAGGCCGCCCTATCGAAGAAGCCGAATCCGGTCTTGCGGTCGACCGAGAAAGTGGGGATGGTGCCGTCGACGCTCATACCGAACGCGCCGCATCCGTCGGAACCCTCCCGGTTGACAATGACGATGCCGTCATAGCCGCCGGCCGCTTCCACGCTGGCCACCTTCTCCGTGAACGCGCAGAGGCCACGAGTGACGATCGCGATTTGCCTGCCGCTGGCGGTGTTCGGCGCCGGTAGCACGAGCGGATCACCGGCACACGCCCGGCCCGCGTAGACGGCGTCCCCGCTCAGCGACTCGCCGCCCTGCAACTGCGGGGTGTTGCTGCCCTGAGAGATCTGGAACGGCGTCGCCGTGTCATCGGTTCGTCCCTCGGCACCGTTGGGTGCGAAGTCCTCGTCGGCACCAATGACAAACCTGTTGTCGAGCGTGAACTCGCCCTGGTGGCCGTTGCCCTCCGGTTTCTCGGTCAGGCCTGCGGCCTCCTTGAGCTGCGGATCGGGGTTGCTGAAGTCCGTATCACCCAGATAGATCGGTTTCTGCACATCGGTCATGTCGACGGAGACGTAGCCGGCGTCCCAGTAGGACAGGAGCATGACCTGTTTGCCGGCAATCTGCTTCACCACCAGGTCGTGCAGGAACACCTCGGTCAGGTTCGCCGGTGCGCTCTGCAGGATCTGCGGAAAGGTTCTGTCCAGGTCGTACTCTGCAGTAAGGAAGGGCTTCTTCGGGTTGGTGATGTCCATGATGTCGACGTCGGTGCCCTCATCGTTGTCAACGATGACCGCGTAGGCCTTGTCGCCGGCATCCCACGCGAAGACGCTGTGGGTCTCGTTCGCGGCTTTCTTGCCCTGGCCGTTGACCGTGGAATCGCCGATTCCCTCGGCGAGCGGCGTGGGGTGGGCCGGGTTCGTCACGTCATAGAGGTTCATGCCACCGAAACCTGCTTTGTCCTTGCACTTCTCGTTATTACTGACCAGCACGTCGCCCGTGAAGGCGGGTGTGTCAATCCTCAGAGCCTGGATACCCTCCCCCGGGTAACTGCCCTCCTTGGCCTGGATGAAGGCGACCTCC
>JACMQV010000217.1 GCA_014376815.1 Cryobacterium sp. | reverse complement strand
GGTCAGCCCGGGTGATCGGCACGGTGCGCTCGGGCAGTGCGGTACCCACCTCGACGTCGGCGCGGGCGGGCATCAGGCACCTGCCCGCGGTGCGGCCGTGCCGCGGCTGACGATCGTCGACCGCAGCGTCGCCAGCCGCTCGCCGGCGGCGTCGGTGACCTCGGTGGCGGTGAGGATCAGCTCGTTGCGGCCGGCATCCTTGATGTCGGTGACGCTCTGCACGCTGCTGAGCACGTCGCCGGCGCAGACCGGCCGGTGCAGCTCGAAGCTCTGCTCACCGTGCACGACCAGGGAGTAGTCCAACCCCAGCGCCGGGTCGGCGACGGGACCCTCGGTGCCGAAGCGGAAGTTCAGCACCGTCAGGAACGTCGGGGGCGCGACGACGTCGCGGTAGCCCAGCGCCTGGGCGGCCTGCGGATCCAGGCACGCCGGACTGGTGTCGCCGATGGCGGCCGCGAAGCTGCGGATGTGCTCTCGGCCGACCTCATAGGTCGCCGAGGCCGGGTACTGCCGGCCGATGAAGTCACGGTTGACGGGCACTGCGTGGGCCCCCTGGGCGCTGGACGTCGTGGACGTCAGCGACCGTAGCGCGCCAGGAGTGACAGCCCGCGTGCGGAGCGGCTAGCGGGTCTCGCGGTGGCCGGTGTGCGTGCGGCAGGTGGGGCAGAACTTCTTCAGGTCGAGCCGGTCGGGGTCGTTGCGCCGGTTCTTCTTGGTGATGTAGTTCCGGTTCTTGCACTCCTGGCACGCCATGGTGATCTTCGGACGGACATCGGTGGCTGCCATGCGGGAGTGCCTGCTCTCTGAGTCGGAAAACCATACGCTACCCGGCGTAGGCCGGGGCCGGTCGTAGCGATGACCGGACTTGAACCGGTGACACAGCGATTATGAGTCGCTTGCTCTACCAACTGAGCTACACCGCCGGGCAATCCACCTGCCGGAACGGGTGGAGTGGAGCCCCCTTACGGAATCGAACCGTAGACCTTCTCCTTACCATGGAGACGCTCTGCCGACTGAGCTAAGGGGGCGGCGAAGCAGCGGTCACCCTACCCGATGGCCGCGTCGGGGCAGGATGTCGAGGCCCCCCGTACGCCCAGCCGTCAGGAGTCATCGTGAGCGACGCCCCCCGCCCGCCGCTGCCGCCGTTCACGCGCGAGACCGCAGTCCGCAAGGTGCAGGCCGCCGAGGACGCCTGGAACAGCCGGGATCCGGAGAAGGTCGCCGCGGCGTACACGACCGACACCGTCTGGCGAAATCGCAGCGAGTTCGTCACCGGTCGGGGGCAGGTGGTGGCGTTCCTGCGGGCCAAGTGGGAGCGCGAGCTCGACTACGTCCTGCGTAAGAGCCTGTGGGCCTTCGGCGACGACCGGATCGCGGTCCGCTTCCAGTACGAGTGGCGCGACGCGGCCGGCCAGTGGTGGCGGTCCTACGGCAACGAGAACTGGGAGTTCGACGCCGACGGGTACATGAGCCGGCGCGAGGCCAGCATCAACGACGTGCCGATCGAGCCGGCCGACCGGCGCCTGATCGGGCCGCGGGGCCCCGACGAGACCGCCGAGCTGCCGCTGCAGTAGACGGGTGGCCCCCGGTCATGATCACGAGGGAAGTCGCGGTGCCCCGCTCACTACCCTCGTGGTCATCAGTGCCGAACCGGACATCCGGGCACAGACCCCCGGCGTACGACGCGGTACGTGTGGACCGGCCGCCCACTTCCCGCGCGATCATGAGGTGCCGCCCTCCACACAACAACAGCCCCCGACCTGTTCTCGCAGGTCAGGGGCTGTGTGCGTACGGTGTGGCGGGTGAAGGGTTCGAACCTTCGTAGGCTGAGCCGGCAGATTTACAGTCTGCTCCCTTTGACCGCTCGGGCAACCCGCCTGGTGCGCGAGAAACAATAG
>JACMQV010000029.1 GCA_014376815.1 Cryobacterium sp. | reverse complement strand
CTGATGTCGCCGGCACCGGCTACTCCGGTGGCACGGGCACGGCCAAGGAAATTGCCGACGCGGTCCGAGACGGCAAGGGTGTCGTGGTCATCCACGGGATCGACTACGACGGCAATGGCAAGTACAGCTTCAGTCAGCCCCAGGGCGCGAGCGAGCTTGACCCCAGCCTGCCGGCTGAGGCGACCGACCCCGTCTCGTGCGGCGTGCTCAAATAGTGTGATGCGCGGGTAGACGCCCAAAGCGACGTCTCCCAGCACAGCACAACTCCCGCCGGGGGCGATCGACGGATGCCGTTGATCGCCCCCACAGGTATGTTCGGCGGCGACCCGAAGCGCCCCAGGTCGAACCTTCAGCGGGATGCCTCAACGTTCTGAAAGCGGATCTCGCCTTCTTCGAGGGTGAAGCAAACTACGCGCTGAGCTTGGGCCCTTGAGCGGTTCCAGCGACTCGCAGGTCATCATGACTCGGAAATGTGGCTCCGACGTTCTTCGGGCACCATGTGAAGTACACCCCTGCCCACGTCGCCCGCCCACATGCTCGCCGTGGTCTTGTAAAGCGACTTGTCCGCGCTGAAGCGAACATCCCGATTGGGTCACATCACCCGACCAGGACCGTATGTATCCTGCACCTCGCCCAGCATCGACGCCCAGAGCCCGATCACCGGGCTGATCTCCCAGCCGGCGATATACACCGTTGCTCGATACGAGAAATTCGAGTAGCCGGTGGAGCAGAAATCCAGTATTCCGCGGGTTCAGTGTCAGCCGGAATGCAGAGGGCCGACGGCCAGACTAGCGTGAAGATCGGCCGGTCGCGGAGGTGCTGGCCGAAGATGGCATCCCGGCCAAGTGTGTTGCGGCGCCCGGGCACAGCCGTGGCCGCCGTCGGCTCAGGACGCCAGCCACTTACGCACGTGACGCGTCATGAATTCCAGGTCGTCGGGGATGCCGGCGGGGCTTCCGGCACGGTGGCCCCAGATGCTCGGGATGACAGCGAGCTTGCCGTGACGCAGGTGCTCCAGTTCGGCCTCGTTGTCGGCGACGCGGAAATAGAGGTCGGTCTCGCTCGGCATGAGGAGAACGCGGGCCTGGATCCCGGCGAGGGCCGCGGCGAGGTCGCCCTCGTACATCGCACCCCGGCTAATGTCTGCCTCCTGCCAGGTGACCGCCCCGGCGTAGAGGTTCGCCGCGTGATTCTCGCCGAACGCCTCCTCCCAATCGGTGCGGAGGAACGTCTCGAGGTCGGGCGCGCCGAGGGCCGTCTCAAACAGGCGCTCACGGTAGAAGTCCTGACTGAGGCCCCAGCCGGCGTAGACGTGCCCGAGTGCCTTGAGCGCCGCGGCCGGCTCGGCGCTGAAGCGTCCACCGCCCAGGTGCTCCGGCGCCGCCTCGAGGATGCGGAGCAACCCCGAGAGAAAGACACGATTATGAATCGACGTCCGGCTGCTCCCGCAGACCACGATCGCGCGCTCAACGAACTCTGGGAACAGCGCCGCCCAGTGGTAGGCCTGGCCCGCGCCCATCGAGAAGCCGTAGGAGGCCGCGACT
>JACMQV010000028.1 GCA_014376815.1 Cryobacterium sp. | reverse complement strand
TCGGCGACCGTGCGCACGGCCAAGACCCGGTTCGGCTGGCAGGCCGTGGCGCCCGGAGTCGCGGCCGTGAAACTGGACGACATCTCCACCGGCCGGGCCGGGCGCACCATCGGCCGGGTATCGGTCGAGGCGGGCGGGGAGACGGTGTCGTCGCCGCTGGTGCTCGACCGGACGATCCCCGCACCGGGCCTCGGCTGGCGGCTGCTGCACCCCGTGCCGATGATCACGGCCCTGCTCGACGCGAACCGTTAGCCGCCGAGCGCCGGACGCCAGGCGCCGGGCGCCCGCTCCCCGGCGGATCCGGGGACTACTCGGCTTCGTGGGTGAATTCGTACGGGTCGCTCTCGCCGGCGTCGAACCGGTACCGCACGTGCAGCCGGCCCTGCACGTCGCCTGCGTCGATTTCGTCGTACCAGAACAGCGTCTCGACGCCCTCGACGGCCGCCAGCATGCTGATCCTGGGGTCGTGCTTGCCGTGGATGAGCACCCGGGTGTCGACCTGCCCCGCGAGGGGACCGTCGACGAATTCAGCGGTGTACAGGACCTCTTTTTCGCTTTGACCAGCCATGTCTTCAACTTAGTCTGACCGTGGCGCTTCCCGCAGTCTTTCCGGCCCCGATTCCTGACGGCGGCACGGCACGGCACGGCGCGGCGCTGAGCCGGATCGTGGCCTGCCGTTCCGGCCGCTCCCGGTTGCGGTAGGTCTCCCATTCCGACTGCCACTGGTCCCAGTGCGAGCGGAAGGCCTCGCCGTCCCTGGCCAGGGCTCGCTCCTTGCGCAGCCGGTCGTCGGCGTCGAGCCAGACCCGGATGTCGCTGAGCGGGTGGTGCGCGGCGGCCAGCGCCCCGCAGCCCTCCACGATCAGCGGGCGTCCGCGCTCGACCGGGTGCCACTCGGCCGGTTGGCCACGCACCCAGTCGTACCGCTGCCAGGCGGCCGGCGTCCCCCGGCGGCGGGGCCCCAGAACGTGATCGGTCAGCTGGGCGACGGCTGCGTCCAGGCCGTTCCAGCCGGGGTAGATGTCGTCCAGGCGCACCAGCGTGGGCCTGACTGGGCCCGGCCAGGCCTGGGCGAGGGCATCGGCCAGGGTGCTCTTGCCCGCCCCGCTCGGACCGTCGATGAGCACGACCGGCGCCGGCCCGACGGATACCAGGGCGGCGAGGATGGGGGCGAGTAGCAGCATCCGCTCCGGGTCAGGCGAGCACAAAGTTCCAGCTCCCCGTCGCCACCGAGACGATGACCGCCAGCAGGGCGACGACCAGGCCGATCCCGACCAGGGCGAACTCCCGGCCCCGGAAGGTGGCCGGCCGGGCCCAGGTGCGCCGCACCGGCGCGCCGAAGCCGCGCGCCTCCATCGCCGTGGCCAGTTTGCTGCCCCGGCGGATCGACAGCACGAGCAGGGCGAAGGCCTGGCCGCCCAGGCGTCGGATGGCCCCGCCGTCCCCGATCCCCCTGGCCCGCCTGGCCAGTTCGAGGGCGCGCCAGTCCTCGATGAACAAGCCGACCAGCCGCAGCCCGGCCAGGCCGCCGAGCACGAACCGGGACGGCAGCCGGACGATCTGGGCGAGGCCGTCGGCCAGGTCGGTCGGGTCGACGGTCACGAACAGCACCACCGACGGCAGCCCGATGGCCAGGATGCGCAGCGTGGTGGCGACGGCCAGGGCGGCGGAGCCCTCCGTGACGTGCACCAGGCCGAACTGCCAGTACTCCTGCCCGGACGCCTGCCCGTAGAGCAGCGTCGTGAGCCCGGCGGCGGGGGCGGCGAACCAGACCGGCAGGGTGCGCAGGGCGAAGGCCCGCAGAGACAGCCCGGCCCAGAAGAACAGGACGAACTCGCAGGCCAGTGCGACCATAGCGGACACCCAGTCGATGGTCAGCATGAGCACACCGGCCAGCAGCAGCGAGGCGGCGAGCTTCGCCACCGGGTTGACCGTGAAGATGGCCTGGTTCCCCCGGGCGGGCGTCAGCATACTCATCGGGCCGCCGCCACGCAGGGCGAGACGGACGGGGCGGCCAGCCGGAACTCGCGGTCCGCGAGCGCGGCGACGAAGTCGGTGTCGTGGGAGACCGCGACCACTCCGGTGCCCTCCCCGATGAGTTCCTCGAGCAGCGACACGATCTCCCGCCAGGTGCGGAGGTCCTGGCCGAAGGTCGGCTCGTCCAGCACGAGGAGCCGCGGCTGGGTGGTCAGCACGGTGCCGACGGACAGGCGGCGCTTCTCGCCGCCCGACAGGGTGAACGGGTTGGCCTCGGCGAGGTGGTCGAGGCGGAGCCGCTGCAGCACCTCGTCGACCCGGCCGGTGATCTCCGCTTCCGGCCGGGCCAGCGCCCGCGGGCCGACCGCGAGTTCGGCCCGCACGGTACCGGCGACGAACTGGTGCCCCGGGTCCTGGAACACCGTGCCGATCCGGGTGAGCAGCTGCCGGGATTTCCAGCGGATCGGTTCGGCGGCCGCGCCGGCCGCGAGAGAGGCGCTCGCGAGCACCTGCCCCGACGCCGGCTTCAGCAGGCCCGCGAGGGTGAGCGCCAACGTCGATTTCCCGGCGCCGTTCGGGCCGGTGATCGCGAGGGCCGACCCGGAGCCGACGACGAGGTCGATCGCGCCGGCGATGGGGGCATCCTTCGTGCGGGCGATGGAGACCGCCTCGGTGTGCAGCAGCATCGTGCTCGGCGACACGGGGCCCGGCCCGGTCGCGGGCCCGGGTGGGCGCCGGGGCGACCGCCGCCCGCTCCCCCGGCCCGGCACCCAGACGCCGGCGGCCGCGAGCTGCTCGCCCTGGCTGGTCAGGACCTCATCGGGGTCCCCGTCGGCGAGGATTCCGCCGCCCTGGTCGAGCACGACCACCCGGTTCACCAGGCCCTGCCAGACGGCCACCCGGTGTTCGATCACGATGAACGTCGCCGCCGAGCGTTCCAGCACCCGGGCCACGGAATCGCGCACGGACAGGACTCCCTCGGGGTCGAGGTTCGCCGTCGGCTCATCGAGCAGCAGCAGGCCCGGGCGCATGGCGAGCACGCCGGCGAGGGCCAGACGCTGTTTCTGCCCGCCGGACAGCGCCGACGTCGGGTGGCTGAGCGGCAGGTCCAGTCCGACCATCTCGAGGGCGTCGTGCACCCGCCGCCAGATCTCGTCCCGCGGCACGCCGAGGTTCTCGCAGCCGAACGCCACGTCATCGCCGACCCGGGCCAGGATGACCTGCGAATCCGGGTCCTGCAGGAGCAGGCCGGACTGGCCGCGCGCCGCGGTGGGTTCGTGGCCGTTCACGAGCAGCCGGCCGCTGTGCTCGCCCTCCTCGTCGCCGCCGAGCACCCCGGCCAGGGCGTGCAGCAGCGTGGACTTGCCCGCGCCGGACGCGCCGAGCAGCAGCACCCGTTCCCCGGGCTCGATCCGTAGGTCGAGGCCCCGGACCGCCCAGCCGCGCCGACCGGAATGCCGCCAGCCCCACTCCCGGGCGAGCACGGATGCCCCCCGGTCGGTGGCCGCTTCTGCCGGTCTCATGGCCTCGCCGCCTAGACCCGGGTCCGGGTGGAGCGGCCGGCGGCGAAGCGCGCGAGGGCGCCCGTGCGCGCCAGCCCCCGCATCGCGAACCAGGACAGCAGCCCGGCGACCACGATGCCGGATACCACGGAGGACAGGGTGTAGATCGTGATGAACGGCACGGCGGAGCCCGGGTACCAGAGCAGCAGGTCGTTGAGGGCCAGCGCGAGCCCGGCCCCCGCTCCCGCGAGCAGCGCCACGTACACGCGGTAGTTGGCGTAGAGGAAGAGGGCGAAGACCAGCTCCGCCCCGAGCCCCTGGACGGCGCCGGAGACCAGGATGGTGGCGCCCCAGGCCGTGCCGCCGACCAGGGTGGACACGACGGCCGCGAGCAGCTCGGTGTAGAGCGCTGCGCCCGGCTTGCGGATGATCAGCCCGCCGAGGACTCCGGCGAAGAGCCAGCCCCCGCCGAGCAGGGCCTGCAGGCCCGGCAGCAACGGTGTGAGCAGCCCGCTCAGCGGGTTGTAGGCCTGGTTCCAGACGACGAAGATGAGGCCGCTGGCCACGCCGATGACGCTCGCGATGACGATGTCGACGACCCGCCAACGGAAATTCCGCGGCGACCGTTCGACGGACGGGGTGATGAGGGTGGTGGTTGCGTGCACTGGTCGCGCCCTTTCCGTAGAGTTTCCAGGGCACGGGTACGAGATAATCTGCCTCCCTGCGCTGGCATGATCCAGATCAGGTTCGACGGTCGAAGCTTCAGAAGCTTCCTCTCAGCCCGGTTGACCGGACTCCCGTGTTCGGTTCTAGTATATCCCGCGGCCTAGACTCGCGGCATGGCAGACCGCACCGAGACCTCCCGCACGGGCCGGCCCCCGGGGACCTCCGCATGAGCGTGGTCGTCCCGCTGATCCTGGCCGGCCTGCTGCTCCTGTTGATGCGCCGGTTCATTCTGCGCCGGCGACGGATGCTGCGCGGCCTTCCGGTGTCCGGTCCCTGGCACGTCCCGGCATGGTTGCGCCGCCGCCGACGGCGCTGACGCCTCCCGTCCCGGTGGGCCGCTCCCGGCACCGTGTACTCTGGGTAGCGGTGAGTCGGGAAGCCTGGTCGACATCCGTTTTGGCATGCCATGAACCAGAGGACCTCCCGTGACTTCACCCCTTCCGCCTTCCGCTCCCGAGGAAACCAGACCCTGGGTCTTCCGCCGGAGCAGCTACCCCGAGTACCAGCGGGTCGTGTCGATCCTGCGCAAGGAGACCGTCGGCGGCGCCCTCCTGCTGCTGGCCACCGTGCTTGCGATCATCCTCGCCAACACGCCGACCGCCGACGGCTACTACGCCCTGCGGGACTACGAGGTCGGCTTCGAGCCGTGGCACCTCAGGCTCAGCCTGGGGGCCTGGGCCGCCGACGGACTGCTGGCCATCTTCTTCTTCCTCGCCGGGCTGGAGCTGAAGCGCGAGTTCGTCGCCGGTGATCTGCGCAGCTTCAGCCGTGCGGTCGTGCCGGTCACCGCGGCCGTGGGCGGAGTCGTCGTGCCCGCGCTCATTTTCGTGGCCATCAACGTCACCTCCGGCGCGGAGACCCTGCGCGGCTGGGCGATCCCCACCGCCACCGACATCGCCTTCGCCGTCGCGGTTCTCGCCGTGATCGGATCCAGGCTGCCGAGTGCCCTGCGCATCTTCCTGCTCACCCTGGCCGTGGTCGACGACCTGCTGGCCATCGGCATCATCGCCTTCTTCTACTCCGGAGACATCCAGCCGGTCCTGCTGCTCCTGGCCGTGGTGCCCCTGGGCCTGTTCGCGTTCCTGGCCCACAGGTACTCGTTCTTCTTCGGCACGACGTCCTGGGGCGCGGCGGCCATCCTGCTGCCCCTGGGTCTCGTCACCTGGGCTCTCGTGCATGGCTCGGGCATCCACGCGACCGTGGCCGGCGTCCTGCTGGGCTTCGCCGTTCCCGTGGTGCGCAGCCGCCGGGGCGGGGGCCCGGAGGCCGGGCCCGGACTGGCCGAGAACCTCGAGCACCGCATCCGCCCCATTTCGGCCGGGTTCGCCGTTCCGGTCTTCGCGTTCTTCTCCGCGGGGGTCACCATCGGCGGTGTGGACGGCCTGGCCGACGCCCTGGCCGATCCGGTGGCCCTCGGCATCGTCGCCGCCCTGGTCCTCGGCAAGCCGGTCGGGATCATGCTGGCCACCTGGGTGGTCACCAAGACGACCAGGGCCTCGCTGGACCCGGATCTGGCCTGGGTCGACGTGCTCGGCGTGGCCATGCTCGGTGGTGTGGGCTTCACGGTGTCGCTGCTGATCGCCGAGCTCGCGTTCGGCCAGGGCAGCCCGCACGACGATCACGCCAAGGTGGCCATCCTGAGCGGGTCACTGCTGGCGGCCCTGCTGGCGACCGTGGTCCTGCGCGTACGCAACCGGCACTACCGCATCATCGCCGAGAAGGAACTGCTCGACGCGGACCAGGACGGCGTCCCCGACGTGTTCACGCCGGAGAAGGACGCCTGAGCGTTACTTCTTCAGGGCGCGGATGACGCGGGTGAGGGCCTTGCCGGCCACCCAGACGAACGGGATGCCGACGGCGAGCAGGGAGATGACGTTCGGCTCGAAGCGCAGCGTTCCACCGGACCTGACGTAGGCGCCGATCGGCAGGGACGCTCCGCCGCCGCCACCGCCGGTGCCGCTGCCCCGGTCGTCGGATTCACCCTCGCCACCGCCGAAGCCGTAGTACACCAGGGCGACGGGAACCATGCTGACACCATCGACCTGGACCGGGTCACCATAGGCCGTTTTCACGCCGGCCGAACGAGAGATGTCTGCGAGCTTTTCCGGAAGGCTAGTCATGGCTTCAGGCTACCCCCTGTCTGGTTTGAGCGTGCCTGGCCGTGCCGGACCGAGGAGGGACGCCGGGCGCACCATGCCCCGGCCGAACCGCGCCGTCACCGAGTCCACGGCCAGTTCGGCGCCCCGCCAGTCGTCATCCGGATCCCACAGCCCGACGCCTCCGCCGTCGCCGTCGCCAAGCTGCTCGACGCGCACGCCGATCAACCGCACCCGGATGCCCTTGGCGGCCAGGAGGTCGAAGCTGGCCACCGCTTCCTCGTAGATGCGCCGCCCGACGTTGGTCGGCTCGGCCAGGGTGCGTGAACGGGTGACAGTGCTGAAGTCGGGGTAGCGCAGCTTCAGCACGACGCAGCGGCCGACCAGGCCGGCGCTCCGCAGCCGCACGGCCACCGCGTCGGCCTGGCGGAGCAGTTCGCTGCGCAGCCGGGCGAGGTCGCTCACATCGTGCTCGAACGTCACCTCGTGGCCGACGCTCTTCTCCTCGCGCTCCACCGTGACCACCCGGGGATCCCTGCCCCAGGCCAGGTCGTGCAGCTTGCGGCCGGCGGACTCCCCCACCGCCTTCTGAAGCGCGGCGAGCGGGGTGTTCGCGAGGTCGCCGATCCGGTGCAGGCCCAGTCGCAGCAGGCTCTGCTCGGTCGTCGCGCCGACGCCCCAGAGAGCGCCGACGGGCAGAGGATGCAGGAACGCCAGCGTGTCCTCCGCGGGGATGACGAGCAGCCCATCGGGCTTCGCGCGGCCAGAAGCCATCTTCGCGACGAATTTGGTCGAGGCGGCGCCGACCGAGCAGGTGAGACCCGTCTCGGCCTCGACCCTGCGGCGGATGAGCGCGGCGATCACCGCCGGCGACCCGTGCAGCCGGCGCGCCCCCGCGACGTCCAGGAAGGCCTCGTCGATGCCGAGCTGCTCGACCAGCGGGGTGAAATCGCCGAAGATCCCCATCACGCGTGCGGAGTAGTCCTTGTACCGGCTCATCTGCGGCTCGAGCACGACGGCTGATGGGCACCTGCGCAGCGCCAGCGCCATGGGCATGGCCGAGTTGACGCCGTACCGGCGGGCGACATAGTTCGCCGCCGTCACGACGGAACGGCCCGACCGGTGGCCGACTATCACGGGCTGGTCGATTAGTTCCGGGTGGCCCAGCATCGAGACCGATGCGAAGAACGCGTCCAGGTCGATGTGGAGCAGGGTCGCCGAACTGTCATCGACCGCTTCGGTCGAGACGGTGCGGTCGCTGCCGTCTTGCCTGCTCATGGAGAGACCCTAACCCAGACCATCGGCCCGGTTCCACCCGTCCGGCTCCGATCCGCGGGCAGGAGAAAGCGCGCGGCGAGGAATGCGGCCGGCCGGTCGGGGGTTGCACCCGGAGACGAAAGGAGTGCCCGTGACACGAGAGCTCGCGAACTTTGACTGGATTGCACTGCAGAAACAGGCGGCCGACGAATTCAGCACCCGGGTGGGCGTGATCACCACGTGGAGCGCTCCGACGCCCGACACGGAGTGGAGCGTGCGCGACCTGGTCCGGCACGTCGTGATCGAGCAACAGTGGATACCGCCGCTGCTCGCGGGACTGTCGGTCCTCGAGGCGAAGCGATCCCTCGCCCCGCTGGGCCCCGATCTGGCCGCGGACTGGGAGACCTACTCCGCACTGGCCACCGCTGCCTGGGCGGCGACGTCGGCCGGCGCGCCGGTACAGCTGTCATACGACACGGTCGCGGCCTCCGGTTACCTGCGCGAGCAAGTCTCCGATGTGACCGTCCACTCCTGGGACCTGGCCAGGGCCACCGGTGCCGATGAGGCTCTGGATGCCGGGCTGGTCGAAGCCGTCTGGAGCGTGTTCGAACCGCAACGCGAGACGCTGGAGGCCAGCGGCCTCTTCGCCTCCCCGGTGGGCCTGAGCCTGGATGCCCCGCTGCAGTCCCGCCTCCTGGCGCTGACCGGCCGCGACGACCGCCGGTAGTCCGGCCGGGGCCTGACCGGTGGCCGGGCGATCTTCTCTACCGGGTGACCTTCTCCGCCCCCGCGAGACGCTGGGCGATGTAAATCGGCACGATCGAGACGAACACCAGCACGACGGCGATGACGTTCACCACCGGCGCTTGATTCGGCCGGAACAGGTTGTCCAGGATCCAGAGCGGGAGCGTCTTCACCCCGGCCCCGGCGGTGAACGTCGTCACGATGATCTCG
This sequence comes from Cryobacterium sp., assembly GCA_014376815.1. Classification (GTDB taxonomy): domain Bacteria; phylum Actinomycetota; class Actinomycetes; order Actinomycetales; family Microbacteriaceae; genus Cryobacterium. The sequence goes on along the minus strand of JACMQV010000028.1, from coordinate 4,291 downwards.
TCGAAGCTCAACGCGAAGGCCAGCAGCCCGCCGGCGAGCAGTGCCGAGCGCAGTTGCGGGAAGGTCACCAGCCGGAAGGTGGTCCAGAGGCCCGCGCCCAGGTCGGCGGAGGCATCCTCGAAATTGGTGCCGAGCCGACGGAGCCGGGCGATCACATTGTTGAACACGGTGACGATGCAGAACGTGGCGTGGGCGACGATCACGGTCGCGATCGACAGTTGCAGGCCGAGGATGGTTCGGAAGGCATTGTTCAGGGCGATACCGGTGATGATCCCGGGCAACGCGATCGGCAGAATGACCAGGAGGCTCACGGCATCCCGCCCGAAGAATGCGAACCGCTGCAGGGCCAGCGAGATCAGGGTGCCGAGCACGAGCGACACGACGGTGGCGACCAGGGCGATCTGCACGCTCGTGACGACGGCGTCGAGGGCGCCCTCGCTGCGGAAGGCCTTTCCCCACCACTCCAGCGTCAACCCGGGCGGAGGCCAGGTGAGGCTCGTGCTGGTGCTGAACGAGTTGACGAACACGACCATCAGGGGAAGGTAGATCACGAGCAGGATCAGGACCGTGATGCCGGCCAGGATGGCCCGCGATGGGCGACTCAAACGCATGGTGCCCCCTACAGGTTTTCCAGGGCGCCGGTGCGGCGCACGACGGCTAGGTAGCCGAAGATGATGACGATCGGGATCAGGGCGATCGCCGCCGCGAGCGGAAGGTTGTTGGCCGCGCCCACGTTCGTGTAGACGAGGTTGCCGAGCATCTGGTTGGCCCCGCCGACGATGTTCACGGTGATGTAGTCGCCGAGGGAGAGGGAGAAGCTGAAGATGGATCCGGCGATGATGGCCGGCCAGATCATCGGCAGCACGACCAGGCGCAGGGTGGCCCCGGTCCCGCCGCCGAGGTCGCCCGAGGCCTCGAGCAGCGAATCGGGCACGCGTTCCAGACCGGCGTAGATGGGCAGGATGACGTACGGCAGCCACAGATAGGACAGCGTGATGATGGTGGCCGGCAGTCCGTAGCCGGGCGTGTGGCCGCCGAAGGGCGCCACCAGCCACTCGTAGATGCCGTCCTGGGACAGCACCGAGCGCCAGGCGTACGCCTTGACGAGGTAGCTGGCCCACAGCGGCATCAGCACCGCGATCACCAGGATGCGCTGCCAGCGGGGGCTGGCCACCTTCGCCATGTAGAACGCGATGGGCAGGGCGACCACGATGTCGATCACGGTCACGAGGACGGCAACCCCCACCGTGCGAACGGTCACGGTCTGGTAGAGCGACCCGGTCAGAACGGTGATGATGTTGTCGAGCGTCCAGGTCTGCGAGATGGTTCCCGTGAAGGTGTCCACCGTCCACAGGGCGGTGATCAGGAGCGCGGCGAGGGCCGCGATGTAGACCAGGCCGAGCCAGAACAAGGGGGCGGACAGCAGGAGGGTCAGCCGCAGGCGCGGGTGCTTGCTCAGGAGGACCGAGCCGCGCCGGGCGATGGTGTCCCGGTGAGGGGGCACCACCGCCCGCAGCTCGGGCTGAGCGGGTGCGTCAAGCGTCATGACTCCTCTTCTGTGCTCGCTCGGTCTGTCCTGGCGCGGTCTGTCCGGGGCCGTTAGCCCTTGATTTCCTGCCACGCGGTCGTCCAGGCCGCGTAGTCGGTGCACTTCACATCGGTGCGCCCGTCGAGGCATTTCTCGATCGGGGTCGACCAGTACCAGATCTGCGCCGCGTATTCCTCGTCTCCGGCGTGGTAGGTCGCGCACTGGTTGGGGTCGGTCGTGAACTCGCAGGCGCCCTGGTTGGAGGGAGCCTCACCGAAGTACTCGGTGGCCTGGGCGTTGGCCTTCGGGCTGGCGATGTAGTTCAGCCAGGCGTAGGCGCAGTTCGGGCTCTTGGCCTGGGACGCGACCATCCAGGTGTCCGACCAGCCGGTGACGCCCTCCTTGGGCAGCACGACCTCCGCCGTGGTCCCCTCGGCGAGTGAGTTGCGGATGACCTGCCAGGTGGTGCCCACCACCGTGTCACCGGTCTCGAACGCCTGGATCGACTTGAGGTAGTCGGACCAGTACTCACCGATGTTCTCCCGCTGCACCTTGAGCAGGTCGACGGCGGCGGCCAGCTGGGTCTCGTCCAGCGCGTAGGGGTTCTCGATGCCCAGGTCGGGCTGGTGGTACATCAGGTACATTGCGGCATCCGCGATGTAGATCGGGGAGTCGTAGGCCGTCACCTTGCCCTTGTACTGGGCCGACTTGTCGAAAACGACGTCCCAGGACGCCGGTGCCGGAGCGACCACGTCCGTGTTGTACATCAGGAGGTTCGCGCCGTACCCGTGCGGGATACCGTACGAGACACCGTCGACGCTGTTCCAGGACTGCATCTTCAGGAAGTCGTAGACGCCCGCGTAATTGGGGATGAGATCCGTGTTCACCGGGGCCACGTCGCCGGCGGCGACCAGCCGCAGCGACGCGTCGCCGGATGCCGCGACCACGTCGTATTCGCCGGTCTTCATCAGGTTGAACGCCTCGTCGGAGGTGCCGTAGGTCTTGCTGTTGACCGTGCAGCCTGTTTCGTCTTCGAACGCGCTCACCCAGTCGACGGCGGGGTCGTTGCTGCCGTCCTCGACGTAACCGGGCCAGGCCAGGATCGACACCGATTTCTCGTTGGCGCCGAGTTTCGTGGGAGCCTCGCTGCTGGCGGTCCCCTCGCTGGTTCCACTGGTGGTGCCACAGGCGGTCAGAAGGGCAACCGAGACGATCGCCAGGCCCGTGAGGGCCGCCGATCTGCGGCGTGCTGTGAAGCGTTTCATCGCGTTCTCCATTCCAGTTATCGTGCTGTTTCGGTGGCTGATTCGGTGGCTGATTCGGTGGGCTCGGTGGCGGATTGCCCGATCACCTGCCCATTGACGTGGCCGGGGCCGGGACGAACGGCCTGCCTCTCCGCCGGTTCGGATCCCTCGTCGGCGGCGACGGTGGTCGACTTCTCCAGAGCCACGATGTCGCGGTCCTGCCAGCCGATGCTCACCCGTGACCCGCGCTCGTCCTCGCTCACGCGGCGCGCGTCGTTCTGCTCGAGAGCCACGATGCGAAGGCCGGCGTCGAGGTCGACGATCAGGCGCGTGCTGCTGCCGACGTAGATCACCTCGGCGAGGGTGCCGGGCGCCGTGCGTTCGGTGGTGAGGGCGGCATCCGTTCGACCGAGACTGACCTTCTCCGGTCTCAGCGAGTGGATGCCGCCGCGCCCGAGCAGCGCCCGGGACAGGGCGTCGTTGAAGATGTTCGAGGTTCCGACGAATGCCGCGACGAACGGCGACACGGGGCGGTCGTAGATCTCGGCCGGGGTGCCGAGCTGCTCGATGCGGCCCTCGTTGAAGACCGCGATCCGGTCGCTCAGCGTAAGGGCCTCCTCCTGGTCGTGCGTCACGAAGATGAAGGTGATGCCGAGTTCCCGCTGCAGTTCCTTCAACTCGACCTGCATCTGCTCGCGGAGCTTGAGATCGAGGGCGCCGAGCGGCTCGTCGAGCAGCAGCACCTTGGGACGCACGACCGTGGCGCGCGCCAGGGCGACACGCTGGCGCTGCCCGCCGGACAGCTGGCCGGGCTTGCGGTCCCCGAAGCCGCCCAGCCGCACGGTCTCGAGGGCCTGCCTCGCCTGCACGTGCCGGTCGCGCTTCGACACCCCGCGCACCCGCAGCCCGTAGGCGACGTTCTCGAGCACGCTCATGTGCGGGAACAGGGCGTAGTCCTGGAACACCGTGTTGACGTCGCGATCGAACGGCGCCCGGTCGGTGACGTCCTGGCCGAGCAGGGAGACCGAGCCGGACGTGGGCTGTTCGAAGCCCGCGATCAGGCGCAGGACCGTGGTCTTTCCGGAGCCGGAGGGCCCGAGCATGGAGAAGAACTCCCCCTCGATAATGTCGAGGTCGACGCCGTCGACGGCGTTCACGGCGCCGAGAGTCTTGGTCAGTCCGGTCAACCGGATGGCAGGTTGGTCAGCGGTCACGAAGTCTCCTAGCTCACTCTGACCCAAATCATATGAAAACGAATGTAAAAAGTGTGATTTCCGAGGTTGCGGTCCGGTCACGATGGGCTCGTGCAGCCATTATGGCCTCGTCGGCCGGAGGCTGCTCGGCCCCGGGTTGCGGCGGTCGCCGGGCCTCGACTCGTCCTCCACATTGTCAGTTTGATCAGGTTATCCACAGTGCGCGCGATGGCGGGCGGATGCCGCAGGCAATGTCAGTGGGTGCCCGTAACGTGACTTCCATGAAGCCCTCGTTCAGGCAACAACAGGAGACCCGCGGTGAGTAC
>JACMQV010000216.1 GCA_014376815.1 Cryobacterium sp. | reverse complement strand
CGCGGAGCTCCCCCCCCGCTTCGACGAGAGCCTCGCCTTCGGCAGGGCCGGCCTCCGCGGCGCCATCGCAGCCGGCTCGAACCGGATGAACGGGGTGCTCGTCCCCCAGGCCGCCGCCGGCCTCGCCGCCTACCTGAGGGGCGCCGCGTCACCCGGTGAAACCCCGTCCGTCGTCATCGGCTACGACGGGCGCAAGAACTCGCAGGTGTTCGCCACCGACTCGGCCGCCGTGATGGCCGGGGCCGGCGTGCGCGCCATCCTGCTCCCCCGCCTGCTGCCGACGCCCGTGCTCGCCTTCGCGGTCCGCCACCTCGACGTCGGCGCCGGCGTCATGGTCACGGCCTCGCACAATCCGCCCCACGACAACGGCTACAAGGTCTACCTGGGCGGCGCGAACCAGGGCTCCCAGATCGTGTCGCCCGACGATGCGGCCATCGCGGCCGAGATCCTGCGCGTCGCCACCGAGCAGCAGGTTCCGCAACTGCCCCGGGCCGCCTACGAGACGGCCCCCGAGTCGGTCGTGCAGGCCTACATCGCCGAGACGGCGAGCATCGCCCACGCGCCGCGCGCGCAGGTGAACACGGTCTACACGGCCCTGCACGGCGTGGGCTGGGACACCACCCGGCGGGTGCTGGAGGCGGCCGGCTTCGACCTGCCGACCCTGGTCGACGCCCAGATCGCCCCGGACTGCGACTTCCCGACCGTCGCGTTCCCCAACCCGGAGGAACCCGGCGCGATGGACCTCTCGTATGAGACGGCCCGGGAAGTCGGCGCGGAACTGATCATCGCCAATGACCCCGACGCCGATCGGCTCGCGATCGCGATCCCGCAGGAGGGATCCGCGAGCGGCTACCGCCGATTGAGCGGCAACGAGGTCGGGGCCATCCTCGGCTGGCGGGCCGCGGAGATCGCGGCCAGTGTGTCCGGCGACGGCGGGGCCACCGGCACGCTCGCCTGCTCCATCGTCTCCACGCCCGCTCTGCAGGCGGTCGCGCAGGCCTACGGGCTGCGGTCCACCGAGACCCTCACCGGGTTCAAGTGGGTCTCCCGCGCGCCCGGCCTCGTCTTCGGCTTCGAGGAGGCCCTGGGCTACCTCGTGAACCCGGGCACCGTGCGCGATAAGGACGGCATCTCCGCGGCCGTCGCGCTGCTGTCCCTGGTCAGCGATCTGAAGGCCGAGGGCGTCACCCTGGCCGAGCACCTCGACCGCTTCAGCGCACGATTCGGCCATTTCGCCTCCGGCCAGATCTCCGTGCGGGTCACCGACCTGGCCGAGATCGAGACGGTGATGGCCAGGCTGCGGGAGAATCCCCCGGCCTTCGTGGGCCGGATCGCGGTGGACCACATCGACGACCTGGCCGCCGGTTTCAACGGCCTGCCGCCCAGCGATGTGCTGAGGATCCGGCTCGCCGACGGCTCCCGCGTGATGGTACGGCCGAGCGGCACGGAGCCCAAGCTCAAGGTCTACCTCGACACCAGCAGCACCGACGGCACCGTTGCCGAGCGGAAGGCCGCCGCCGAGGAGACCCTCGCCGAACTCGACCGGGGCATGCGCGAGCTGATCGCCTAGCGCGGCGGCACGACGGGACCTCGGGACCTCGGGACCTCGCCGAGCCGTGAGCAAGTCTTGCGAAACGTGAGTTTTGGGGAGTTCTTCTCACGGTTCGGCGGGGCGGAACGAGGCCGTGGGGGGTCAGCCCAGGGCGGTTTCCAGTTTCGCGGTGAGCTCGTCCACGTCGAAGTAGTTGTCGATCACGACGATGTCGGCGTTGGTCTTGCCGATGGCGGCGACCAGCTCGGACGACGTCAGGATGACCTGCGCGTCGGCGCCCATGGTGCCGACGCCGGCGATGTCCGTGGCCGTCACCTCGGCCTCGATGTCGAGGCGCTTCAGCGCCCGCTCGGCATTGACCTTGAGGATGGCGGAGGTACCCACCCCCACCCCGCAGAGGGCGACGATCTTCATCAGGACTCCTCGGGGGCAGCGGTCACGCCGAGCAGTGAACGGATGGTGCCGACATCCGTTGCCGCCGCCAGCGCGGGGATGACGCTCGGGTCGTTGAACACATTGGCCAGTTCGGCGACGAGCAGCACGTGCTCGTCGCCGCTGGTGACGGCCAGTCCGAGCACGACGCTGACCGGGTCGTTGTGCGGATGCCCGAACGGGACCGGTTCGGCCAGTGTCACGACGCTCAGGCCCTCGGAGTGCACATCGGGGCCGGGCCGGGCGTGCGCGAGCGCAAGCCCGGGGGCGATGACCACGTAGGCGCCGAACTCGTCGATGACGCCGATCATGCGCCGGGTGTACTCCGGGCCGGTGGAGCCGGAACGTTCGAGCGCGTCACCGGCAGCGGTGACCGCCCCGCGCCAGTCGGTGACGTGGACGCCGATCGCGATGGCTTCGAGCGGCAGGGGCGGGAGTGGCATGGGAACTTTCACGGGGTCAGAGCTGTCTTCGGGGATGGTCAGGCGTTTTCGAAGCCGGCGACGATCGCGTCCGCCAGGTCTTCGCGTTCGTCCAGGGGCAGGAACGCCGACTGGGCCGCGTTCAGCTGGAACACCTCGATGTCGTCGACGTCATAGCCGAAGGCGTCGCTGAGCAGGGCCAGCTCCTTGGTCAGGGTGGTGTTGCTCATCAGGCGGTTGTCGGTGTTGACCGTGACCCGGAAACCGAGCTGGTAGAGCAGGTCGAAGGGGTGATCCAGCAGATCCTCGCCCCAGGCCGCGATGGCGCCGGTCTGCAGGTTCGACGACGGGCTGAGCTCGAGGGGGATCTCGCGGTCGCGCACCCACTGGGCGACCGGGCCGAGCGTGACGTAGGTGTTCTCCTCATCTTCGCGGCCGATCACGATGTCCTCGGCCAGGCGCACACCGTGGCCCAGCCGCAGGGCGCGGCCGTCGAAGAGTGCCCCCCGGATGCTTTCCAGGCCATCGGCCTCGCCCGCATGGATGGTGACGGGCAGGAACGCCTTGGCGAGGAAGTCGAACGCGTCCTTGTGGTTGTGGGCCGGGAAGCCCAGTTCGGCCCCGGCGATGTCGAAACCGACCACCCCGTTGGTGCGGTGCCGCACGGCGAGCTCCGCGATTTCGAGGCTGCGGTCCGCATGGCGCATGGCCGTGATCAGCTGGCCGACGCGGATGCGGGACCCGGCCTGGGCGACCAGATCGATGCCGGCCTCGAGGCCCTCCTGAACCGCCTCGACGGTCTGGTCCAGGGTGAGGCCGCGGGTGAGGTGCTGCTCGGGGGCCCACCGGATCTCCCCGTAGATGACGCCGTCGGCGGCGAGGTCTTCGACGAACTCGCGGGCCACGCGCACCAGCCCCTCCCGGGTCTGCATGACCGCGGTGGTCACGTCGAAGGTCCTCAGGTACTCGACCAGGGAGCCGGAGTTGGCCTGATCGGCGAACCAGGTGCCGAGCGCTGCGGCATCCGTCGTCGGCAGGGCGAACCCGATCGGATCCGCCAGCTCGATGATGGTCTGAGGGCGCAGGCCGCCGTCCAGGTGGTCGTGCAGCGAGATCTTGGGCAGGGCGTTGATGCTCGTGCCGGCACCGGGCAGCAGGTAGTCCTCAGGGCTCTTGTTCACCCCCCTAATCTACCCGGCGGGGTGCTGGGAGTGTTCCTGTTTCCCAGAACCCGCCCGAACCGTCAGGGTGTTGTCAGCGGCCGATGCGCTCGGCGATCAGCGGCCCGCCGTCGAGGACGGGCTCACCGGGGTCGCCGATGCGGTAGGCCCCCTCCAGGGCCTCCAGTGCGCGTATGAAGCGTTCCGGCTCGTCGGCGCTGAGGGTGAACAGCGGCTGCCCGGCGCGCACCGTGTCGCCCGGCTTGGCGTGCAGGTCGATGCCGGCGGCGTGCTGCACGGGGTCCTGCTTGCGGGCACGGCCTGCGCCGAGCCGCCAGGCGGGGATGCCGAACGGCAGCGCCTGCTGCTCGACCAGCACGCCGCCCTGTTCGGCGGTGACGACGTGGGTTTCGCGGGCCACGGGCAGGGCCGCATCCGGGTCGCCGCCCTGCGCGCGGATGACCTCGCGCCACTTGTCCATCGCCCGTCCGTCGGTGAGGGCGGCCGCCACGTCCACGCCGGTGATGCCGGCCAGGTCGAGCATCTCCGTCGCCAGGGCGATGGTCAGCTCGACCACATCCGCCGGCCCGCCGCCGGCGAGGACCTCCACCGATTCCCGCACCTCGTTGGCGTTGCCGATGGCGAACCCGAGGGGCACGTTCATGTTGGTGAGCAGGGCGGATGTCGCCACTCCCGCGTCCTCGCCGAGGGCCACCATGGTGCGGGCCAGTTCCCGGGAGCGTTCGATGTCTTTCAGGAAGGCGCCCGAGCCGAACTTCACGTCGAGCACGAGGGCGCTGGTGCCCTCCGCGATCTTCTTGGACATGATCGAGGACGCGATCAGCGGGATCGCCTCGACGGTGCCCGTGATGTCGCGCAGGGCGTAGAGCTTGCCGTCGGCCGGGGCCAGCCCGCGGCCGGCGGCGCAGATGACCCCGCCGGTGTCCTGGAGCTGCTGGAACATCTCCTCGGTGGTGAGGTTGGCGCGCCAGCCGGGGATCGACTCGAGCTTGTCGAGGGTGCCGCCCGTGTGGCCGAGGCCGCGGCCGGAGAGCTGGGGCACGGCCGCGCCGAAGACCGCCACCAGGGGCATCAGCGGCAGGGTGATCTTGTCGCCGACGCCGCCGGTGGAGTGCTTGTCTGTGGTGGGCTTGCCGAGGCCCGCGAAGCTCATCCGCTCGCCGCTGTTGATCATGGCCATCGTGAGGTCCTTGATCTCCCGGCGGTTCATGCCGT